>DASYAR010000195.1:0-1808 GCA_036501235.1 Planctomycetaceae bacterium | reverse complement strand
CCTTGGCCGGCTGCCAATCCGAATCGTTGGCGCCACGCTCGACATCGTCGATCGCCTGGCGATCGAGCTCAAAAGGAACACGCAATTCCACCAGCGGCTTCACCTCGCGCTGACGGGCGAGAATGCCGTCCCTCTGGCTGGCAATCGGGCGCAGATGGCCGGTCCCCACTGCCGAGACATCCGTCCCAGCCGGTCCCCGCATGTCGACCACGCGCCGTCCGGCGAGGTAACGTTTGAACGTGCGCGCAATCTCTTCTTCAATCTGAGCCCACGCCGCATCTGAAATGGGAGCTAGCTCGCGGTACAGATTATTCATGCGGAATTTCTCCTTTGAGAGATCCAATGCCCAGCGAACCGTCGCTCTTCCTCGAAGTGGGCGAAGAGCCATCCAGGGTGGCCGGCTCGGGTACAGCAACGGGGATGGACTGGCCATCGCCCACGGCTTCCAGAAAGGTTAGCGACGGAGCAAAAAACAGGTTTCCGGTTACGGCGCGGCTGAAATCGAGCAGGCGATCGTAGTTGCCGGGCGGCCGCCCAACGAACATGTTTTCGAGCATCTGCTCGATGGTACGCGGCGAACGGCTGTAGCCGATGAAATAGGTGCCGAATTCACCGCGCGCAATCTGGCCGAAGGGCATGTTGTCGCGCAGGATCTGGATCTCTTTCCCGTCCTCAACGATCGTGGTGAGTGCGTTATGCGCCGAGGTTGGCTTGACCGAATCGTCCAGTTCGATGTCCGACAGCTTCTTACGGCCGATGATTCGTTCCTGCGCTTCGGTGGATAGCGCATTCCATCCATCCAGATCGTGGAGATATTTCTGCACGATGACGTAGCTGCCGCCGGCGAACGCGGCATCCTCCTCGCCAACGATCACAGCGTCAAGCACTGCCTCTCCCCTCGGATTCTCTGTTCCGTCGACGAAGCCCAGGAGATCGCGATCGTCAAAGTAGCGGAAGCCATGCACTTCGTCTACCGGCGAAATGGCATCTCCCAGACGCTCCATGATCTGCATCGCAAGTTCGAAACACAGATCCATACGCTTAGCGCGGATGTGGAACATTACATCGCCTGGCGTGGAAATCGCATGGCGCGCTCCCGCGCGAATTTCGCGGAACTCGTGCAGTTCGGCCGGGCGCGGTCGCCCAAACAGCCGGTCCCACGCTTCGGATCCAAAGGCCATCACGCCGGAGAGGCCGGCTTCCAGGTCGCGAAATTCCACCGCACGAAACAAAGCCGCAAAATCTCCACAAAACGCACGGACCGTTGCCGGATCGTCGAAACCTGGATTGAGTGTCGCTACCAAGAAGATTGCCGCGCGGGTGAGCGGCGCGGCCACCGGCTGCGGGACGGGCTTGAGGCCGAGCCCCGTTTCGGGGACACTCGTCGAATCGACCTTCATCTGGATGTCATGCTCGCCAGGCGTACGGAATTAGGCTGCAGGGATTCCCTTCTTCGATAGAGTACCTCGGAATCGCCACCGCTTCTTTTGGCCGGGGAAATAGACTTGAAAGAGCAAGGAAAGAGAACAACGTTTTATGAATCCTGCCTGCTTCGTCACGACAGACCTAATCAAAGAAATCGATATCCCTCAGCGCGGCATCCTCAGCCGCACCCTGTACGATGACAGCACTGTGAGGGTGGTTGTGTTCGGCTTTTCCGCCGGGCACGAGCTTTCAGCGCACACGGTACCGATGCCCGTCGCCATCTATTTTCTGCAAGGCGAGGCGGATCTCACTCTCGGCGCCGACACGCTGGCCGTCAAAGCTGGTGCTTTTGCGCACATGCCTCCCTACTTAAACCACGCGAT
>DASYAR010000194.1:0-3233 GCA_036501235.1 Planctomycetaceae bacterium | reverse complement strand
CCGCGCTGCGCTGGAGATTTTTTCCCGCACGACGATCAATGGATTCGCATTTGACGCCGAAGTGGTGTTTTTGACGCACCGCTTGGGATTGCCTTTCGTGCGCATTCCCGTGACGCTGATCAACGAATATTCATCGACGATCTCGCTCACTCGCCATGCACTTCCCATGCTGATGGACGTCGTCAAACTGCGATGGCGAGCCCGCAGCGGAGAATACAAACTGGCGCCCCAATCGCCGGCCACGGCGACTGCGCCCGTTACCGAACGCACCAGGACCGCCGCATGATGCCGGCTCCCGCCATTTCCCGAGTATCAGGCGGCGATGTCGCTTCGACGCCGTGCCGATGTTTTGTTCTGCACGCGGACGACTTCGGGATGAACGACGGGGTGACGAACGGAATCCTGGACGGATTTTGCCGCGGCTTGCTGACAAGCACCTCGGTTTTGACCAATGCGCCCGGTTGTGTCAGAGCGCTCGGGGCCTGGAAGGAACTGCAATCGCGATTTGCCGCTGGAGGAATTCCCTCCTCGGACGTGCGGCAACAACTGCACGATTCGAGTGCACCGTTCGATCTGGGAATTCATCTGAATCTGACTCAGGGCCGTCCATTGACCGGTGACAAGTATCCCAGGGAACTGCTTGATCAGTTCGGGCAGTTTCCCGGAATCTCCGTATTGGCCCGCCGGCTGCTCATCGGGGGTTGGAAATTCCGCGACTTCATCGAGCAAGAGCTCAAGGCGCAGATTGAAGTTCTGCTCGATCACGGCATCTCCCCGACGCATCTGAACGCGCACCAGTATGCCGATACATTTCCCGTCGTGGCTTCGGTCGTGCCGGCCCTGCTGACGCGATACGCAATTCCCGTAGCGCGCGTCCCCTGGGAACGCGGGCTGACGCAATCGACGCTCGTCCATCGTTTTGAACCGATCAACTGGTGTCTCGGACAGGTCAAACGAATATTTGCGTTCCATCACTTGCTGGAAATCAGCCGCCGCGGAATTGCCCATCCGACAGGCTATTTTGGCACCTCGCACGCCGGCCGAATCGACTTGGCCCTCATGCGGATTTTCGTCGACTCGGCAAAACCCGGACTTACCGAAATCGGTATGCACCCCGGCCACCAAACCTCGCCAGGACAAACGGCGGCCTGCGACGACGCCTGGTACGACCCGTTGGATGCCTTGCGCCCGCACGAGCTGTCGCTGCTCACGTCGCCTGAATTCGCGCTGCTCCTGGAAGCGCAGCAGATCCGCCTGGGCCGCCTCAGTGAACTGGCCACATGGCAACCACTGCACGTCGCTGCATAGCACGTCCGGCGATGAGCCAGGCGTGTTTCGGCCCGTGATCAAGATGATTGCGACGCGGGACAGCAGTCCGCGCTGCAAAACCGGCGTCCGTCTTCGTCCGGGCGTTAACGCACTGCGGACAATGCGCGGCGCCATTCGGAAAGCTGGATCAGTCGGTGCCCCGATTGGACAAAACGGCCGACTTCTTCGGGAGTGGGAAAGGTGGTGTAGTCCCCGCCATCGGAATGCGACGGAATTTGAGACTCCCGCGGGAGGGCGCCTCCCAGCCAGCTCGCCAACAAATCGCTGCCTTCGTGAATCGCTTTCAAGTACAGTGCGAACGCCGAGAGTCCCTGTGGAATCTCGCTGGTCGTCTGGTAGCAGATCTGCCCTCCGTCCATTTCGTCGTCGATGCGGTGGATCGTGTAGCCGGACGTCGTCAGGCCGCGCTCGATCGCGCGAAAGATTGGATCGGGACCACGAAGCGCAGGGAGCAAACTGGGGTGCAAATTGAACGCGCCGGATGCCGCCACTCTGCGCGCTTGCGGACCGATCCACTGATTGAAGAAGAACGAAGCCAGATAGTCGGCATTGAGGCCGCGCAGCCAATCAATGCTGTTCGGGGAATTGACGTCGTTCAGCAACCGGACGTTGCCGGCGACCCGTTTCAATCCTGCCGGCCGGCCGGTCATCCGCAGCCATGTCCATGAGACGTTGGAGTGGAGCGCGCCGAAAAAAAAATACATCCACCCGGTGCGCCGCCGAAAGGTATGAATGCCGGCGAGCGTGCCTTTCCCTTTATAAATGCGATTGGTCAGGCCCACGCCGACGAGATCGACTTTTTCATCAGCCGCCAGGCGGTTGATGATTTCGGCTCCGAATATTCCGGGTGATGTGAGCAGAACGACACGCGGGGGCGATCCCGCGTCATTGTGAGCCACCATGGACTGGAAGTGCCTTTCGTGCCCGCGGGTACAGTCGAAATGACAGGCGTGCTTTGCCCGGCGCGGCCCCGCGACCGGTTTCCCATCGTCCCGCCGGTCATCACATCATCAGAGTTTTTATGCCGTAGCCAGCATTCCGGAAGTCGTCGCGATGGCTTAAGTCTCATTGCCGGGGCAGCAAGAAACGCAGCAGGAAACATTAACTTTTCCAGCCCCTCGCATGCATTTTACTGGTTTTTCTGTTCACGGTGAAGCAACCGTCTCGGATCGGTCGATCTATTGATGCAGATTGCAACAATTTGGCACCCACAGCCTCAGGCTAAGTAGCCGAGCTCCACGCGGGAAAAATCGGTCAATTACTTGTCTCGTTCCCTACAGAATCGGTCGACGATCGGAAGGCCCTGCCAGCATGGCGATACCGTATGCATATGAACTGACGGAACAGGTCGATGATGTCGATGTAACGACGTGGGAAGCAGTCTGCGGACCGGCCCGAAACCCTTATCTGGGCTTGGGATTCTTGCGTGCCGTAGAACGCTCATTCGCCCGCGAGGCCAAATTCTGGTATGCAATCTTTCGCGACGACGCGGGGCAACCAGTCGGCTGCGCTTGCTTTTCCCGGTATCTCGTCGATGGGGCGCTCATGGCACCGCAGCCTATTCAGCGGATGCTGGCCGTCGTCAGACGGGCCTGGCCGTCGTTTCTCAAATACAGCATCCTGCTGTGCGGTGTTCCTGTCAGTACCTGCAATAATCAACTGGCGATCGCCGACGGGGGCGACATGGAACGGCTCGCGATCAGCCTGGACGCCCTCTCCCTCAAATTGGCCCGCGAATCCGGCTGCACGCTGATCTCCTTCAAGGAGTTTCCCCCGGAAATGTCGCGGCGCATGGATACCCTTCAGGGCCACGGGTTCCTTCGCGCCCGCAGTCTGGTCGCCTACAGTCTGGCGGGCGAGTTTGGCTCGTTCGCGGGTTATCAGGCCAGCCGTAGCAAAGGTCG
>DASYAR010000193.1:0-2346 GCA_036501235.1 Planctomycetaceae bacterium | reverse complement strand
GACACTTGCCGGCGTGAATGTTCCTTGACAATCGTCGCGGCCTGTTCCTGCACTGCGGCCGTCGGGTTGAACCGGGGATCGAGCACGACGACGGCGCGGTCGAGATTCATCAGGGTTTTGCCGAACATCACCAGCGGTTCTGGAACGATGATTCCCGTCTCTCCGGCGGCTCGCTGGATCTGCAGGATCACACGTCCGGTGCCCATGTGCTGTACCGACTGGTCTTGCTGCTCAGCCACCAGTTGGCTGATCCGGCGCACGAATTCCTGCCGTTTGAACAAAGGAGTAGGCTCGCTCATCCCCTCGGCGATTCGGGCTGCGTCTTCGCCGTCGCCGTGACAGATCGCGAACAGCAATTTGACCATATTCTTCCGGGTTTCCGGCGAGATCCGGGTAATCATTCCAAAGTCCAGAATCGCGATTCGGCCGTCGCGCGTCAGCAGCAGGTTTCCGGGATGGGGATCGGAATGGAACACGCCATCGACCAGCACCTGTTGCAGATAGGCACGAAAGAGCTGGTCGATCAATTCCTGGCGATCAATCTCGATGAGAACGACGGGGCTCACGTCCGGAATCTTCGTTCCTGCGACGTGTTCCATCGTCAGCACGCGAGCGCGCGTCAGGTCGTCAATCGCCTGCGGCACGATCAGCCGATCAAATTGCTGAAGGTTGTCAGCCAACACATGACTGTCGTGGGCTTCACGGCGGTAGTCGAGTTCGCTGGCGATCGTGCGACCGAGGGTTTCCACCAGCGGTTTGATCTGCCAACGGCGCCCGATTTCAGTGTGGTTTTGCAGAACTTCGGCCAATTCCGAAAGGGCGGCGAGGTCTTTGTGAAGCGACTCGACAATCCCCGGCCGCTGCACTTTGACGATTACTTCCCGCCCGTCATGCAAAGATGCTCGATGAACCTGTCCCAGCGACGCGGCAGCAACAGGCTCGCGCTCGAAATGATCGAAGATATGGTCCGGGTGAGCCCGGAATTCTTCCTCGACGACACGTTCAATCTCACGCCACGGAACCGGCTTGCCATCGTCTTGTAGACGAGACAGGGCGTCCAGATAAGGCGCCGGCAGAATGTCGGGGCGCGTCGAGAGAAGTTGCCCCAGCTTAACGAACGCCGGCCCCAGTGCTTCCAGATCGTCGGCCAGTTGTTCAGGGAGCGGTTTCGCAACAGATCCATGATGTGGTACGTCGCGATGGCCCGCCTCGCCGTTCGCCTCGCTCCCATTCACCTGTGGTGAAGGGAATGTTTCGCCGGCGACGCCCGAAAGCCCGGACTGCTGAACCAGACCGGATCCTCCATATTTGTACAAGAGCCAGGCGACGTCTTTGTATCTCTTCAGAGAGGATGGACTGAGCCCAATCATGGTTCCGTCCGATCCGGGAGGATGTAATTTGCGATTGACTTCGCCGCCCGCGCAAGAGGTTAAACCGGAACCCAAGTGCCGGCCGTGCTCCGTTCGTAGGTGGCGATTTCTTCCTCGAGATGCCGGCAATTCGAAATTAAGTTGCCGATCATCTGACCGATTTGCTCGTCCGAAAGTCCCTTCAACCGCAATTCCTCGCGCCGGTCAGCCAGTTGGAGATGTCGCTCGGTAAGCAGTGCGACCGTCGATTTGTACTGATTTTCATTGCGGATCATGGCTTTCCCCTGAGGTGGAAATTCCCGCAGGACGCAGGTTCCGACTGAAAACAGCAAAAAATGTGCCGTGCCGATTCGTTGACTCGATTATGATGGTCGCCCCAGGCGGCGGTTCAACGTACTCAGTACTCAGGCCTGCGGCCACGAACAAGGCACAGCGCCGGACGTCGGCCGCCGAGCCGAAGAGCGGCGGACACGTCCCAGAGCGCGGGAGCCGAAGACGGCCCGGACTGGCAAGGCGGCTCGCGTCGGCAATCATGGCCCCGCATAGCATGAAAAAATGGGCATGAAATGGGGACCAGCCCTCTGGATGAATAGCTTCCAGATCACGACCGCGGGAATCCCATGCTGAACGCGCAGCGATCAGCATGGTCGATCGCGAGACGGTCCTGGTTCAGAGGGCGGCGCGTTTCCAACGCAGCTATGCATTCTGGATTGCCTGTCGCTCTCGGTACGCAATTCGCATAACGAACGGCTCTTTCATGACGGAATTGCTCCCTCATGGACAACTGACTTAATCGTAGGGACGATGTAACATGCAAACTCGCGACGTGAGGAGTCGACCCGGGCAGGAGTATCAACCGTCCGCATCGGAGATCCGGGCCATGTGTCTCATGATTCAGGACGAATGGTCTGCCAGAGAACGCAGAGCGCGCGAATTGGGAGCCAATCTCCGCGATATTGACCAAATCGGGCAATGG
>DASYAR010000192.1:0-11861 GCA_036501235.1 Planctomycetaceae bacterium | reverse complement strand
AGCCATGCCGACATTTGCTGCCTGTGCTGCGATTCGCATTCGTCGTGCGAGGCAGCCCACAACAAGGTTCCCGTGAGCGCGTCGACCGCCACCAGCACCCCGGCCTGCGTGGGACAGACGACGATCCCGTCGCCATAGCTGGGCGCACAGGCCAGACCCGTTCGCTGAGGATCACTGCTGATCGGCTGCGATACCGAGCACAGCGGCTGAGTCCAGATGAGCGCTCCCGATGTGGCCGCCAGGCACGACAGGCATAATTGCTGCCGGCATTCGCTGACGACCAGCAGCCGGTCGGCTACGACGAGCGGAGCGCCGAGAAAGAAGTGGCCCCTCAGGGCGGGGGCCGCTCCGTCCGTGCGGCCGCCGGCTATCCATTTTGGCCCAGGGGGCGAGTCCGTGTCGACCAGTTCGAACGCCGTCAGCACGTTGCACTGCTGTCGCGCCGGCGTCGTTCCATCTCCGACGGCCCCTCCCTGGGGAGCCAAGTCTTCCGTTTCGATCCGATCGATGGCGAACACGTGCCGGCCATCGGTCGCCAAGGCCTGCGCCCCGGCGTTCCCCACGATGTGCCGCATCACATTATTCGGATCGGGATTGCCCTCGGTGGGAATCGTTTGCCGCGACGAAATTTCTCGCCCGACACTCGACACGCACGGCGCGTACCAGTGGGTCTTTCCGGTGCGCACGTCGACGGAGCGAATTCCCTCGAAGTCGCGGTAAACGAGGCGCTCTCCGACGAACAGGGCGGATTGCGACGTCCCGATCGGCAATCCGTTCTGCAACTGATGACTTTCCCAGGCGCGGGCCAGCGTTTCGAGGTGCCGGCCCTGCGTGCTGGCCAGGCTTCCCCGCCAGCAGGCTCGTCGCAGCGCCGGGGGCGAACCGATCGCCGATACGTTTCTTCCGGCCGTCCCGCGTTTCATTTCCGCAGCAGCCAGCGCGGCCCCATCGACCGGACGGCGCAGCAACTCGTTTCGGACCGAGCCGATCGTCGTCTGCGCGCCGCCGATGCGCACGGCCTCGTCCGCCGGCAGGTCGGCCAGCAGAGTGTGCAGCATCTCATGACGACCCAGGCGACGGCAACATTCGGCGGCCCGCAAGCGATGGACCGATTGCAGACGGGAGGCCTGCGAAGCGTCTCGCACCACGCGTTGCCACCAGCCCCACGCGAGTTCATCGTGGCCCCGGTCAGACCAGTAGGCGGCCAGCCGATTGCCGGCTTCGAATCCGGCCGCCGTATGATAAAACCGGCGGACGATGCGTCCCAGCAATTCGGGATCAGGGGCTTTCATGGCATCCAACTGCTGCCGCGCTTCGCTGCCGCACAGCGATTCATACGCGACGAGGGCCGGGGCGGGAAGCGTTCCGAGAATGCGGCTGGCGAGCGTGTGAGCGCCGCTGGGGATCGGATCCGAGTCGAATCGCACGAAGATGTCTTCTTCGCGTTCGATGATGCTCTGGAGCGCGGACAACCCGGCTATCAACCGGCCGGCCTCGACGTCGCGCCGGGCGGTTCGCAAACGCACTTCCAGCTGACGATCGCGAATCAGGTTCTGGTGCCACAAATCGAGCTCGCCGGCATCGGAAACGGCGGCAGGAGTCGCGGCGGCGGTGAATTTAAGGTGCGGGGGATCGGAAACGGATTCGGGCCGTCCGGCTGGCGAGCGAACAGGTGGGCCCGTGTCGGCCGGTGGGCCGCGCCCCGGGCCTTCTCCGCGCGCTACGTCGATGGCGACCAGGCAGGCGGCAATCAGGCCGCCGGCGACGAGGCACCGCTCGCGTATTCGCCACAGATGGGCGAACCGCCTTCTCGAACGTGCCATGTTTCGTTTCCTCCGTGAAACGATTGCTACACTCGTAGCGCTTTGGGGCGGGAGTGTAGCGAAGCCCTGGCAACGTGGCTAGAGCAGAATTCCGACAATATTTCTGACAATGGCGTTTTCGAATTCCACAGCGCAGTTTGCCATTCGGCCCCTCCCAAGACGGCGTGTGGGGGGGGTCAAAGCGCGAATCGGAATCTCACGTTGCAGCCAACAATCTCGTCGCACTGGCAATCGAATCACCGGAGCTGGAGACCCAGCGATGGCCCCGGCGCGTTTGACGTCGAGCAAACGAGCACGTTGCACAGTGGCAAGAGTGCGCCGCGCGGATGTAGGATACGATGGGTCACAATGTCGACATCGTCAACTGCCGAATAGAGAAGGAGATCCGGCAATGGATCGAAACATGATTTATGCGGGTTCAGCGATCGTCATGGCCGGACTCCTCGGCTTCAGTTGGGGCAAAGGAGGCGGCGGGCTGAATGCCGATGACTCGAAACCCGCGGCGCATGAAATCGCCGTCGTCGACATGAACAAAGTCTTCGCGGCACATAAGGGATTGATCGCCAGGAACGAGGACCTCAAGCGCGAGGTCGAGCGCGCACAAGAAAGCGGCAAGGCCCTTTTGGAAGCCGGGCAGAAGCTCAAAAACGATCTGAACGGGCTCAAAAAAGGCTCGGCCGAGTTTCAGCGAGTCGAGCGGGAGCTCCAGCAAAAGGCTGATGAATGGAAAAAGCTGTCGGATGAAGCCACGCGGAAGGCGACCGAAACTCAGGCCGCGAATTTCTTATGGACCTATCAGTTGGTCGCCGAGCAGATTCAGCAGATCGCCGACGCGCGTGGCTACCGGTTGGTCATCAATTTCTCTTCGGAGGCCATTGACCAGAAAGATCTGCGCAAGTGGCAAATGATCGCCAATAGACAAGTCTTGTATCAGAACAGCCTCGACATCACCGATGACGTGATCAACGCCGTGAATTGATTGACGGTGGTCCTGGGTTTCGCAACATCCTTGACGTTTATCCTTGCGGAAGAATGCGCACTATGTCGATTCGACGACCGGCTGCGATCTTGGCAGTCTTGTTCCTTGCGTGCAGCCCGATGCGATTGTCGAGTCGGTGTCTGGCTGCCGATACCCTGCCGGGAACGAAGCCTCTGACGATCGAGCAGCCGCTCGACGTGATCATGGTCGACGGGATCGATCGGTTTGCACTGCGCGAGATTGCCGCGTCGGTGCGAAACCGTGAATCGCTGTGGAAGCGAGACTATTCCAGCCGGGCGGCTTATGAGCAGAGCGTCACCGCCAACCGCGAGCACCTGCGGACGATTCTGGGGGCGATCGACGGGCGCGTCTCGGCCCGGGCGATCGAATTGATCGGAACGAATTTTCAGCCGCCGCTCGTGGCGCGCGGTCCGCATTACAATGTGCTGGCGGTTCGCTGGCAGGTGCTCGACGGTGTGACGGCCGAAGGGTTGCTCTTGCAACCGGGGGACGATCCCGTCGCGCGCATCGTGGCGCTGCCCGACGCCGACTGGACTCCCGAAATGTTCGCAGGCCTGGCCCCCGGCGTGCCGGAAGGTTCGCAACTGGCCCGGCATCTCGTCGAGCACGGCTGTCAGGTGCTGATCCCTCTGCTCATCAATCGCGACGACGTCTTTTCCGGCAACCGGGACGCGCGCTTTACCAATCAGCCGCATCGCGAATTCATTTACCGGCAGGCGTTCGAAATGGGCCGGCACATGATCGGCTATGAGGTGCAGAAGGTGCTGGCCGCCGTCGACCAGTTCACGCTGCTCAACCTGGTGCAGAAGCAAGACATCCCGATTGGCGTGGCCGGCGTCGGCGAAGGAGGGCTGATTGCGCTCTACTCGGCGGCCCTCGATCCCCGCATCGACGGAACGCTTGTCAGCGGGTATTTTCAGTCACGCGAGAACCTGTGGCAGGAGCCGATCTACCGCAATGTCTGGGCGCTGCTGCGTGAGTTCGGAGATGCCGAGATCGCCAGTCTGATTGCTCCGCGGGCGCTGGTGATCGAAGCGGCGGCGGCGCCCGAGTCGGCCGGTCCCGCGGCTCCCAAGCCCGGCCGCAGCGACGGCGCAGCGCTGGGAAAGATCGTGAGCCCCAAGCTCGCCGACGTCCGCAGCGAATTCGATCGGGCTGTCGGGTTTTACGAGAACCTGCATCAGCTCGACCGGCTGGCGCTGGTCGTCAGCGGCGACGGCACAGGGGGCGCCGGGAGCGCGTCGGCCCAGCGTGCGCTGCTCAAGGAATTGGGAATCGAGGGCGTGCATCGTCAGGTGGATGAGCCGGTCTCCGACGGGCGCTCTTCGTTCGATCCCCAGGAACGGCAGAAGCGGCAGTTCGAAGAACTGGTCGATTTCACGCAGATGCTGCTGCGCCGCAGCGCACGCGTCCGCGATCAGGTGTGGTCGAAGGCCGACCGGACGTCGCTCGTCAAGTGGAACGAATCGGCGGAACAGTATCGCGACTTCGTCTACGACGAACTGATCGGCCGCTTACCCGAGCCGACGATCGACCCCAATGTCCGCACGCGGCAGGTGCTCGACGAACCGGGCTTCACCGGATTCGAGGTGCTGATCGATGTCTATCCCGACGTGGTCGCCGGCGGAATCCTGCTGTTGCCCAAGGACCTGCGGGCGGGCGAGAAACGCCCCGTTGTCGTGTGCCAGCATGGGCTCGAAGGTGTGCCGATGGATACGATCTCGCGCGATCCTCAGCGGCCGGGGGCCGTGCAGTATTATTCGGGTTTCACGGCCGTGCTCGCAGAGCGGGGCTTTATTACTTATGCGCCGCAAAACCCCTATCGCGGTCGGGATCGCTTCCGCACGTTGCAGCGCAAGAGCAATCCGCTGAAGCGGTCGTTGTTCAGCTATATCATTCCGCAGCATCAGCGGACGCTCGATTTTCTCAAGCAGCTTCCCGGCGTCGATCCGCAGCGGATCGCATTCTACGGCCTGTCGTACGGCGGCAAGACGGCGGTGCGCGTGCCGCCGATGCTCAAGGATTATTGCCTGTCGATCTGCTCGGCCGATTTCAACGAATGGGTCCTCAAAAACACCACGGTCGAGAGCAACTACAGCTACGTTTTCACCCCGGAGTACGAGATCTTCGAATGGAACATGGGGCATACGGCGAATTACGCGGAGTTGTCGTGGCTGATGACGCCCCGTCCCTTCATGGTCGAACGGGGACACGACGACGGCGTGGCCCCCGACGAATGGGTCGCGTGGGAATACGCTAAAGTCCGCCGGCACTACGACAAGCTGGGCCTGGGAGACAAAACCGAGATTGAATTCTTCAACGGCCCGCATAAAATCAACGGCGTCGCGACGTATGATTTTCTGCACAAACATCTGAACTGGCCCAAGAAGACCGCGAATTAGTTGTCGCCATCAACATCGATTCAACCAAGCTCCGGGCCGTGCCCCGCGGGCCCATTCGCTTTGAAGATTTTCCCGCCTTTACACGGAAGTAATCGCCATGTCGAAAAATGCCCGACTCAGTCGTGACCAGAAACGAAAGCAAAAGCTCGCCAAACGCCAGGCCCGGCAAGCGCCGAGCCCCTCTTCGGCGTATCAAGGCAATCGGTATCGATCGCCGGAATTCGTGAAACCGACATTCGCGGCCGAGAAAGCGATCTACACGGCGTTCGTCGCGTCGGGACGCAAGCTCACCGACGCCGAGGTTGAAGAGCACCTGGAAGCATTGATCGCCGCGATGCGTATCAAGCCGGCTGCGGAATTGATCTATCCCGGCAATGTCGCTGACACTGATCTGCCGGACGGATGGGTTGCTGAAATGATCCTGAGACAGTGGGAAGAACTGCTCGAAGCGGGCGGCCTCCCCCCGCGAGACGATCTGATCGGCATCCTGCGCTCGATTCTCGGTTCGCTCGAGACGTGGCGGTCGCGCAGCGCCGGTTCGCGCGGCTACCTGCACTTTCTGGAAGGCTTCGTCAACAAGCTCGGCTTTCGAGTCGAGTTGGCCGACGAGCACGGCAATGAGATTCCGGAAGACGTCGACGAGCTGTTTGAAGTCGGCCAGATGTGGCTGGCAGGCAGCGACGACGCACGCCATCAATTCCGAAAGCTGGCAGAGGAAATGCTGGCGGGACGGCAGGGGGACCGCGTGGCCAATGCCAGCCAGCGACTCTTGGGATTGATCAGCGATCAATCGCGTCCCGAGTTTCCGATTTTAAGCGAGCTGGCGATCCGAGCACAGAAGCTGGCCCTGCCGGCCGCGAAATCCGGATTTGCCGGCGGACTGAAGAATTTTGCGGCCAAGCTCGGAGGCTGGTGAGCCACTGCTTTCGTCTGACTTGTGATTCAAGACTCGGAATAAAGAAACCCGAAAACGGCACACGGAGCGTGCCGGTGACTCCGAGCATTTCCCGCGCGAGGGGCTGCCGCAAATTGAGATTCGGGCCGGCATTTGTTAGGCTGCTGTCTGCGGCCCAGACGAATGGGACCAGACACCAGACAAATGGGACCGCATTCCCGAACCCCAGCTGTTTGCGAGTTGCCTGTATGGTGGCCAAGACGATCTTCAGACGGATTATCGACAAAGAGATTCCGGCGCAAATCGTCTATGAAGACGACCAGTGCCTGGCGTTTCGCGACGTCAAGCCACAAGCCCCAGTTCACGTCCTGGTCATTCCCAAGCAGGAGATCCCGTCACTGGCTCAGGCGGCAGACGACGATGCGCCGCTACTCGGGCATCTGTTGTCGGCCGTACGGACAGTGGCGAAACAATTGGGACTGGCGCAAGGGTATCGCGTCGTCATCAATTGCGGACCGGACGGAGGTCAGACGGTCGATCACTTGCACCTGCACGTCCTGGGAGGCAGGCCGTTGGAATGGCCGCCGGGGTAAGATCGTTTTGCGGTGCGGGCAGTTCGCATGCGGGAGGCAGGCGAGACGCCTGCGCCACAAAGATGGGGAATGAGCGTGTACTCCATTGAGTTTTTGAGCAAACGACATCGAGAGGATCAACATCATGCAAACTCGCTGGATTCGGTTCGCAATTCCCCTGGTCGTCGCCGCGACGATGGGGGCGATTCTGTTCGCACAAGGCGACGCGCAGGAGCCGTCGGGCAAGGCCATGTTGCAGGCGGCCCAGAACTTTCGAGAGAAGCTCACGAAAGACCAGCTTGCGAAGGCCTCATACGGCTTCGATGATGCCGAGCGGTTGAATTGGCACTTCATTCCCCGCGAACGCAAGGGGCTTCCGCTCCGCGACCTGGAAGGGAACGCGCTCCAAGCGGCGCAGGCGCTGATCGCCAGCGGCCTGTCGAAATCGGGATACGATCAGACCCTGAGCATCATGAGCCTCGAAGAAGTGCTGTACCTGCTCGAGACCGAGCCCAAAGATCGAGCCGAGCGCCGCGAACGCCGCGATCCGAAAAAGTACTACATCAGCATCTTCGGCACCCCTTCGGACACAGGCAAATGGGGCTGGCGGCTGGAAGGACACCACATTTCGCTGAACTACACGCTCGACAAAGGGGAAGTCGTCGGCACAACTCCCGAGTTCTTCGGCACAAATCCCGCGCTGATCGAAGCCGGCCCTGGCCGATCGATTCGCGTGCTCGGCCCTGAAGAAGATATGGCCCGGCAGATCCTCAAGTTGTGTACTGCCGAGCAGGCGAAAATCGCGCACATCGACACCAAAGCGCCCGACGATCTGCGGGTGGGACCGAACCCCCAAGCCCCCACCTCCCAGCCCGAAACGACACCCCCCGTGGGGCTGCCCGTTTCCGAAATGAGTAACGATCAGAAGAAACTGCTGGCCGACCTGCTGACGGAATACCTGGCCAACATGCCGGCGGACGTGGCGGCCCGCCGCCGTACGGCCCTGATGCAGGCTGGTTTCGACAACATTTATTTCGCGTGGTGGGGCGAAACCGAACGCAATCAGCGGCACTACTACCGCATCCAGGGTCCGACGTTTCTGATCGAGTACAACAATACGCAGAGCAGCGCGAACCACGTGCATTCGTACTGGCGCGACTTCGCGGGAGACTTTGGGATCCCATTGAAGAAATAATTGGCGGGGAGAGCGCCGCCAGTTACGGCATTTGGCTGCGCCGAGCGGCTATATGGCTCGCGCAATGAAAGACTTTTCGACCCTTTCGACTCGGGTTCTCACGATGTCTCAAACCCTGACGCGCACGATCGATGCGGCCTATCGCGAGAAATTTCCGGGTTCAGCCAGGCACAGCGAGCAGGGAAAGAAAGTTTTTCCCGACGGCGTGACGCACGACGGACGGTTCCTCAAGCCATTTCCGATCTATATCGAACATGCGCTGGGATCGAAGAAATATGATGCCGACGGCAACGAGATCATCGACTACTGGATGGGGCACGGGGCGTTGCTGCTGGGTCACAGTCATCCGGCCGTGGTCGATGCCGTGCAGCACCAGGTGGCACGGGCCACGCATCCCGGCGCCTGTCACGCCCTGGAAATCGGATGGGCGCAGTGGGTGCAGAAACTCATCCGCTCGGCCGAAAAAATGCGGTTCGTCAACAGCGGGACCGAAGCCACGCTGATGGCGCTGCGCATTTCGCGAATCGTGTCGGGACGTCGGAAGGTGCTGAAATTCGCGGGCCATTTCCATGGCTGGCATGACCTGCTGATTCCCGCCGCCGATCCGCCGTACGACACGGGCGACTTTTCCATGCCAGGGATTACAGACGGCGTGCTCGACGATCTGGTGGTCGTGCCGCCTAACGATCTGGCGGCCGTTGAACGGGCGATCGACGAACACCAGCCAGCCTGCGTTATCTTCGAAGGAACGGGGGGACACTGGGGACTGGTGCCGATGCGGGGCGAGTTCCTATGCAGTTTGCGCGCGCTGACGGCGCGGAAGAACGTGATCCTGATCATGGATGAGGTCATCACCGGTTTCCGCGTTTCGCCGGGCGGGGCACAGGAGTATTACGACGTCACACCCGACCTGACGACGATGGCAAAGATTCTGGCGGGCGGCCTTCCCGGCGGTTGTTTGGCGGGCCGGGCCGACCTGATGAGCGCGCTGGAAGTCGAAAATCGCTGGGGTAAGAAAATGAAGCATCCTGGCACGTACAATGGCAATCCGCTCTCGGCGGCAGCCGGAGTGGCGGCGCTCGAAGTCGTTGCCACAGGAGAGCCCTGCCGCATCGCCAACGAAATGGGGCTGCGGTTGCGTACGGGCCTCAACGACATGTTCCAGCAGAAGAACGTCGACTGGGTCTGCTTTGGCGAATTTTCGGGGGCGACGATCGTTCCCGAGTATGAGGGGCCACGCCCCGATGCCGACGACTGGATCCCCTACGGGAATTCGGTGGAGAAGCTGGACCGCAAGATCGACGCCAGCCTGTCGCACGCATTTCGTTGCGCGCTGCTGATCGCGGGAGTCGATTTCTTCGGCTGGCGGGCCATGCTCTCGGGCGTCCACACGGCAGCCGATATCGACCGCACCGTCGCCGCCGTCTCCGAAGCGATCGACCTGCTGCGCGACGACGGGTTGATTCGCTGACGGGTCGGCCGCGCGGGCTCCGGGTTAAACGATGCGATCGCCGTCAGCTTGGAAGAGACCAGCGCGTCAGATATGACCTCGTCAAGATTCTGAAGGAGTTCCAATAAAATGCGATTGGGATTGCTCTTCGTCGCATTATCGGCCGCGACGGCTGCTGCACAGGAATTACCACCGGCCGCCTCTCTCGAACGGCAATTGCTGGGCGAAAAGGCTGGAACGCTGGCGCGCGACGCTTTGTCCCAGGGGGATCCGATCCGTGGGGCGATCCTGTTTTATCAGCCTTACCTGTCGTGCACGAAATGTCACGCAGCCGGCGAAGAACTCTCTCCAGGTTTGGGGCCGGATCTTACCAAGCCCGAAAAGGAAACTGATCCGGCGTATCTTGTCGAGTCGATCCTCGATCCTTCGCGCACCGTACGGCGCGGGTATGAATCGGTGACTGTCGTGCAGACCGACGGCAAAACGGTGAACGGCATTCTTGCCGAAGAAACCGGCGCGGGAGTCGTCATCCGCGATGCGGGTCAAGACGGGAAACCGGTCACGATCGCCAGGGAGAGTATTGAAGAATTGACGCGCCCGAAAACATCGTTGATGCCTGCCGGTTTGGTCAACTTGCTGGCGGACAGACAGCAGTTTCTGGACCTCACGGCATACCTGGCCGAGATTTCTGCCAAAGGATCGTCGCGCGCGCTCGAGCTGAAGCCACCGCCGGCGCTTTATGCCCTCCCCCCGATTCCCGAATATGAAACACACCTCGACCACCGTGGGCTGATCGCCGGATTGGGGCAGGAGAATTACCGTCGCGGCGAGTTGATCTACAAGCGGGTTTGCGCGAATTGCCACGGAACACACGATCGTCCGGGTTCGCTGCCCACATCGCTCAAGTTCGCGTCCGGAAAATTCAAGAACGGTTCCGATCCCTACGCCCTGTATCAGACGATGACGCGGGGTTTCGGGATGATGGTTCCCCAGTCGTGGATGGTGCCACAGCAGAAGTACGACGTGGTTCATTATCTCCGCGAAGCCTACTTGAAGCCGCACAACCCGTCGCAATACGCGCGTGTCGACAACGCGTATCTCACTCGGTTGCCTAAGGGCGACACGCGCGGTCCGGCGCCCTCCAACCTCGAACCGTGGGTCGCCATGGATTATGGGCCGAGCCTGATCAATACCTACGAGATCGGCCATAACGGCAAGAACTTTGCCTTTAAGGGGATTGCCGTGCGCGTCGATCCGGGGCCGGGCGGCGTCTCGCGCGGCAGAGATTGGATGGTGTTCGACCACGATACGTTACGGATGGCGGCCGCATGGAGCGCTCGGCCAAATTCCGAGGACATGCCGTTCATCGACTGGCAGGGAATTCATTTCGACGGTCAGCATCAGGTGCATCCGCATGTGGTGGGAGACGTCGCCCTTTCGAACTCGAACGAGCCGGGCTGGGCCGATCCGGCCACTGATCGCTTCGAAGATCCCCGGCCAAAAGCGAGGGACGGCCGTCCCTACGGACCATTGCCCCGGGCCTGGGCGCATTACCGGGGGTTATATGCATTCGGCCAGCAGACGGTGATTTCGTACACCGTGGGTGAGACGGAAATTCTGGAACTGCCGGCGCGGGCCACGGCCCCGGCAGGAAACGCCCCATCGCCGATCTTTGCGAGGATGTTCCATATCGGCCCGCGCGCGAAAAAACTGAAACTGATGGTCGCCACTCATCGGGATCGCGAGGCGACCGTGACCAGGAACCAAGTGCCGATCGATGGAATCGAGTCCGAAGTCGTTCTGCTGGCAGGTGGCGATGGCGAAGTCCGTCAAAGGGAACCGACGAGACGTTCGGCGCTCGCGGCCGGCCTCGTTCCGGCAATCCCCCACGCCATATGGGCCGCGGGGGCCGGTGGGCATTTGCTGCTTTCCGTTCCAGCCGGAGACCAGTCCCTCGACTTTACTCTGTGGCACGCGAGTACGGACGATTTGAATGCGGCTGGAGATCTGGCCAAGTTCGCGCGCCAATCGTTCGGAGCACCGCTCAAATTCGAGCAGTTCACGCGAGGCGGCCCGCGCCGCTGGCCGGAAGTTTTGAAGACTCGTCCCACGACGATTCCCAGCAATGGGCCGTTTGCCGTTGACGTGCTCACCCATCCGGCCGACAACCCGTGGCTGGCGCAAATGCGATTCACCGGCCTCGATTTTTTTGACGACGAAGACAGCCTGGCCGCCTGCAGCTGGGACGGCGACGTCTGGCTGGTACGTGGTTTGAAAAGCCTGGAACCAGGCGGAGATCCCGAACGGAACACGCCGGCCGAAACACCGGAGCTCTCCTGGCAACGGATCGCCAGCGGACTTTTCCAGCCGCTCGGTTTGAAGATTGTCGCCGGTAAAATTCATCTCACGTGCCGAGATCAGTTGGTCGTCCTGCATGACCTCAACGGCGACGGTGAGACCGACTTTTACGAGAACCTCAACAACGATCATCAGGTCACCGAGCACTTTCATGAGTTCGCCATGG
>DASYAR010000191.1:0-39016 GCA_036501235.1 Planctomycetaceae bacterium | reverse complement strand
TCGTGAGGGGCTGGCCCCTCAATCGTGAGGGGGTCGCGCGCACCCCTCACGATTGGAAAACTCCCACGTTTCTTCCAATCGTGAGGCCCTCGTTCCATTCGTGAGGGGCTCCGGCACGCATCCGTCGCTCCCTGTCGTCGGTCTCCCTGTCCTCAGCGAGCTCTGCGGTTCAAATTTCGTCATTTTCCGAGCCCGTTCGCCTAAGAATTCAGCTTCAAAAGTTTTTTTTCGGCGCACACTCTGGTTTTGCGATCTGTGCCCCCTCAATTCTTGCGAAACGCGCACCGGCGGAAAGTCCCCCACGTCACAGAATCCCAGAGCCCGGCGTGCCGCCCCTTGGCAATCGGCCAAAACGAACGGGAACCGAGCCGCCAAGGAACCCGGAGAACAACTGGGATTACGATCGATTCGTTTAATCCGGAGCCCCCGGCGACGGCGTTTCCTGGTTTTCTCGTTCCCACGCTCCGCGTCGCCTGTCATTTCGACTTCCCTGTTTTTGACCCATCCCCATATCTCTTCGTTTCCGTCCGTCATCTGCGTTAATCCTCATCCATCTGTGGATCAACCTCGTCCGTCATCTCGACTTTTTCTCTTCTCCTCTCTCGCTCAATGTGTCCAGCGGCGTCTTCGTTTGCGCGGTGGGCGGAGCTGGGTATCATGGGCTCCATCAAATGAAACAGCCCCAGCCCATCTGGATTCAACTTCTGCCCGAATGGGACAATCCATGAAATCTCACACTCGTATCTCGAGGTCCCCTTGATGGTTCTCCGATCGCTCTCCGCATTGTCTCTCGTGGCCACGGTGCTATTCACGCTGCCGAGTGCTGGGTTCGCTCAGCAGCCGCCCTATGACGTCTTCCCGCCGGCCGACCCGCCGTACTACCGGGTGCGGTACGAGGCCTCGACGGAGCCGGGGGGGCTGATCTTTCCTGTCAACTACACGATCTGGATTCCAACCGGCGTAAAAGAACTGCGCGGCGTGATCGTGCATCAGCACGGCTGCGGCGAGGGATCATGCAAGTCGGGGCTCACCGGAGCATACGATCTGCATTGGCAGGCTCTGGCGAAGAAGCACTCTTGCGCATTACTCGCCCCTGCCTACGAGCAACCAGAGAAGGCCGACTGTCAGATGTGGTGCGACCCGCGCAATGGCTCCGGCGATGCGTTCCGAAAGTGTCTGAGCGATCTGGGGACGAAGTCCGGCCATCCGGAATTGCCCGAGGTGCGGTGGGCTTTGTGGGGACATAGCGGCGGCGGTCACTGGGCCGGGGGCATGACGCTGCTCTACCCAAGTCGTGTGGCCGCCGCGTGGCTCAGGTCGGGCGTGCCGTTGCTGAAAGCCGATCCCGCCCACGCCACGATCAAGGCGCACGCCCTGCCCGAGACGGCGCTCAAGGTGCCGATCATGTGTAATCTGGGAACAAAAGAAGGGGTCACCGTGAAGGGGGACCGATTCGCGGGGGTGTGGCCGGCGAATGAAGCCTTATTCAGTGAGGTGCGTGGCCAAGGCGGGCTCATCGGCGTGGCGGTGGACCCGCTCAGTTCACACGATTGCGGCAACCAGCGTTATCTGGCCATTCCCTGGCTCGACGACTGCCTCACGGCACGATTGCCGAATGCTTGTTTCGAACCGCTCAAAGAGATGCCGACGGACACCGCCTGGCTGGCCAACCCCATCGGACTCGAAGCGGTTCCCGAGGCGAAGTTTGCTGGAAATCCTCTGCAAGCCGCATGGTTGCCGAACGAAGCCATTGCGCGGAGCTGGATGCAATACGTCAAAGACACCGCCGTGACCGATACGACGGCGCCGCCGGCCCCCAAAAACCTGCGGGTGCAGGGGAACGAACTGAGCTGGGAGGCCGAGGCCGATCTCGAATGTGGTCTGGCCGGCTTTGTCATCGAGCGCGATGGAGCCTTCCTCGCCAACTTTCCCGAACAAGGCAAGAATCCCTTTGGCCGTCCGGTCTTTCAGAATCTGCAATACAGCGACACGCCGCCACAGCCGCTCGCGAGGATGCAATTTACCGACTCAAAGGCCGAACCGGGCAAAAAACACAGCTACCGTGTGATCGCCGTGAACACGGTCGGTTTGAAGTCCGATCGGAACACGAGCCTCCCTGAACCGATCGCGCATTGGCAACTCGACGACGGCGGCGGCGAGGCCCGCGACAGCGCGGGGACCCATCATGGGACAATTCACGGAGCGGTGCCGCACGCCGGCAAATCGGGTAAGGCTCTGCTGTTCGACCGCCCGCGGGGAGACTACGTCAGCATTCCGTACTCGCGCGACTTCGAGATCGGCACCTTCACCGTGTCGGCCTGGGTCTGGCTGACGAAGGAGCCGACATTCTCGGGAATCCTTGGCACGCGAACGGGGGGCGAATTCAATTTCGACATGAAAGTGAACGCCGACAAAGTCCACGGCGATATCGGCGACGGTGCCCGCTGGATCGACACGAAGATCAATTTCTACAAAGAAGACGTTGGCAGCAACGGCCAGGGGGGCGACCTCGCCATCGAGCGCTGGTATCTGATCACGTTCGTCGTCAACAACGAACACAAGAAATGCCGGCTGTATCTCAATGGCGAGCGGAAGAAGACGATCCCATTTCAGGGAGAACCTCGGCTGATGCGCCCCGGCCAAACCATGACGATCGGCAACACAGGCGCCGGCGAATTCATGGACGGCGTGATCGACGACGTCCGCATCTGGAAGCAGGCCCTGACTGATGAGCAGGTTGTGAACCTGTTTGTTCCGTGAAGAGTCGCCCGCCCAATAATGTAAAAGTGCCTATCGCCGGATTTCCGGGCGGTGAGCGCATTAAGGATTTTGCTGCACGATATGTGTTGCTTCGCTATTTTGACTTCGACGTACGGCCGGGTCGCGTTTATCGATATCGCGCGAAGACCATCAGCCTAAATCCGGCATTCGGCGACAAAAATGTGCCGCGTGAAGCCGCAGAAGGCGAAGAACGTAAATCACCGTGGAGTGAACCGAGCCCCGCTGTTACGGTCGAAAACGCGGCGAAATGATGCGGCCTCCTATTCCGGCGCCGTAATTTCCTTTTCCTTCTCGCTGCTGCTGAGCTTGACCTTGGCGGAAGGACCGGGCTGGGCGGGAGGCGCCTGGGGGGGCGAGGGTTGGGCGATCTCCACCTGGATGGGGATCTCTCGCACCGGCTGGGGCGGACGGACGCTGGCCGATCGCTTCAGCTCGTACTGCAGCGTCCCCGACTGCCTGGGGCCGACTCCGAAGTAGAACGAGTTCGTGTCGTCGGCCCTGGCGAGCGTAACTCCGCCTTCGCCCAGCTCACGCTTCGATTTGACGCCATACACGACGATCCCGATCTTCGCGACCGCCCTCTGGCTGTCGTGAGTGACGATCTTGATGTCGGGAATCCCGATCATGCCGGGCGCGGTGAATCCCGGGATCCCCAGATAGGAGCTGGTCACGTCGGTGCCGACGGCGCCGCTGCGGAGCTCCATGACGGCGTCGGCCTCTTCGGCTTTGGGAGCCAGGAATGCGCCGGCCTGCAGCAGTTTGTGCCGGACCGACCCGACGACGTAACCTTTGTCGACGCAGTCGATATATTTTTCTTCCACGAACACGCTCGTGCCGGCCAGCGGCATGAAGTCGATCTTGTTCAGCGACTGGTCGACGGCGTTCGAAATCAAGAGCTGCTCGGTCGCCGTGCGGGCCGTGTTCGTTTGCTTGTTCGTCGAACAGCCGGCAATCAAAGCGACGACGGCCACCAGGCACAAGCCGGACGGCAATCGCGGGCAGTGGTACGACATGTCCACGTCCTTGAATCAATGGGGTCGAATTTTCTGATGGGAAATGAGAGAGGGCGATTTCTAACGAATCCTCGAATTCAGGTCAATCGGGACTCTCGTCACGTGTCATCGTTTAACCCGGCTCTGGAAAACCGTTCGAGTCCGATTTGCCACGGTGGTCGACACTCGCATGTTTGCGAGCGGACGATTCAATTTCGAAAGAGCGCGGATAATGTCGAATCTTGTCGCTTCGCGACCCAGCCGCCCGAACGGAGCGGCTGGGCCACCCGAATGGGATCTCCCATCGCCATCAGCGCTTGGGGACGACGTTGCTCCGGATTTCCGCCGTGCGGGACGGCTCGATTTCCGCAGCGTCCGCCGGCACGAGATAAAATCCGCGCAGCGACCGTCCCAGGATCGACACGGCTTCGGTATGAATTGCCCCTTCCACAGGTTTCGCCTGCACCACATATTTGGGATCGGTCGGTAGCGCAATCGGGAAATACTGATCGCAGTGCGCGCGCATGTCTCCCGGCTCGGTTTCCGCCGCCAGCCCCTGGTCGACGATCCAGCGCGCCATCCGATCGGCCGCGCGGCCGTGAGCCACTCCGTAAACCGTGGCCACGCCGCTCAAGCCACAAAAAATGGCGACTGACGACCATCCCACCAGCCGCGTGAGGCGCTGCATTCGCCGATGCGACAGAACCGTCAAAGCGAAGAACACCCACGGCACGGCGACCAGCAGATACCGCTGGGCCGGACGCGAGCATGATGAAATGAGCAGCGTCGGAATCAATGCCGCCAGCAGGAACTGGCACAACTCGTCATTTTCGGAGATCGCCTTGCGGCACAATTCAAAAGCGCATGTCGCCGCCAGCACGAGAAAAGCGCCGCGCAGGCACACGAACAGTCCGGCCGGCAACATCCGATCGAATCCACCGAATCCCATTTCCCCGGCCTCAAAGCCGCGCAGTGCCGCCGCCGCGCCCGTCGCCAAAACCAGCACCCCGCCGCCGAGAAGGATGCGAGATCTGAGTGTGAGCGGCCGCCACAACGAAACCAGCGGCACGATGGCCAACAGCCCCGTCAGCATGACGAGATAAGAGCTGTACGCCGCCAGGATCGCCGGAAACTGAGGCAGGTCGGTGAACGGCGAATGGCGGGCGCGAAACTGCTCCTGCACGAATAGCACATGGAAATTCCCGTAAACCCAGGCGAAATACGCCGTCAGGCACACTCCCGGGACCAATCCGTACAAAGCTGCTTGCGAAAGTCGCGTTCGTAGCGGCAGCGCCAATTGCCCCGAGCCGCGCAGTACGAGCCAAATGAATCCCAGGCCGGTCAATAGAGTGTTGTATTTGATCACAGTCGCCAGCGCCAGCAGCCCGGCAGCCAGGAAGTGACGCGTCCAGCGCCCCTCGGCCAACCAGCACGCAGTGAACGCGCTGCACAAGATGCCGACGGGCAGCACGTCCGCCGTGCCGCGCCCAGTGAAGATCCACACCAATGGGCAAAGCGTCGTCACCCCTCCCCACAGCCAGAACAGGTCGGCTCGCACCGAGCCCGTCTTGCGAAACCAGAAATAACCCGAGACCAGGATCAGCACGCCGCCGGCCAACGAAGCCAGTCGTGCGGTCCAATAGGAATCGGACTGGTGGAGTGCCGTGCGGATCAGGGCCGTGACGGCCGAATACCCCAGCGGATTGACCTGATGCCTCCAGAACCGCGTCAGCCCATCGGCATAATCGGATTCCGCCAGTCCGCGCGCCCCTTCGCTGAATGCAACTTCCTGATTGACGAATGGCTCGTTGAGGACGACGGCATGTCCGGCAATCATCACTGCCAGCCAGAACACCAGCCCGCGCCAGGCCCACATCGCAGGCAATTCGGCCGCGTCGTGCGAGACGCCGGTGACGCCGTTCCGCGACCTCGAATCAGGCATCCCTTCGACCGTCATGCGCACCGGCTCCATCCCGTCAGGTCCTGCCTGGTATCGATCGGCGGGACGATATCCATTCCCCAAATACCGGTCAAGTACAGGCCCGTCTCCCGCGCCGCACGATTGCGTTACCGATCTCGACGGTCGAGACCCATTTCCGCCAGGCGGTGACGAAGGTCGCTGACATGCAAGAGTTGAATTTGTGGCGACGTCCCATCGGAACTGGCGAGGGCGCCCCCATCGTGCGTGAAGGCCAGATATGCGACCGACTTCGCCCCCGAAGCGTAGTGGTACAATTCTTCACCGCGTTCGATTTCCCAGAGCTGGACGCTGCCGTCGCGATAGCCAATGGCCAGGAGACGGCTGTCTGGACTAAAGGCATAAGCATCAGGAGCTGATGACCCGGGGATCTTGAACTTCTGCGCGTCCGATGCGACGCTCTGCACGACGACCTGGGCTTTGACAGTCAGGCCTGACCTGCCCCCCATTCGGCCAAAACCGACGCCGGCAAAGCCGTTCCACACATCGAGTCCGACCAACCACCGTCCGTCAGGACTGAACTGCGGAAATCCGCCAGCCTCGCCGCCCAGGTCGAGCCGAGTCGACTCCCGTCCGGCGGGCAGTTCCCACACCGTGATCTGTTCATTCTTACGCCCAGAGGGCAGGAATGGCACCGCTCCGAGCAATCGTCCCTCGCCACCGAGAATCCCGAAAGCCGACCCAGCGACCTCTGGAGCCTGCCAGATCTCGCGACCGGCGGCGACATCCCAGACCGCGATTTTTTTGGTCTGTTGATTTGTCGTCGACGCGATCAACTTGCCCTCACGCGTAAACGCGGCGGAGACAATCTGTCCGTCAATTTCGTTTTTCACATCCAGCCTCGCGACTTCGCGTCCCGTGCCAACTTCCCAGATCACGGCCTGCGCGCCGCCGAATTGAGCGACTTGCCTGCTGTCGTTGCTGAACATGACCTCGTAGGCAGGAAATCCATTGGCGGACAACTCACGTTCCGCGCGGCCGGTGGGACGACTGATGAGCTGCACGACGTTCGCCGGGCCGCTGCTGACCGCGAGCCAGTTGCCGTCGGAGCTGAAGGCAAAGCTGAAGGCGCTGTGCGGAATCGTGGAAATCTGCGACGCCGGTCGACCGCCCGACAACTCCCAGCGTTTGAGTGAGCCTTCCAGTCCGAAAGACAAGAGATGCCGGTCATCGGGGCCCCAGCGGACGAAGGCCGTCATGCCTTGATGTGCCCGATCCAGGTAAAGCGTTTCTGAATTCTCCAGGAGGTTCAGAATCGTGATGCCGCCCTGCGCATCGCCAATCGCCAATTCACCGCCATTCGGACTGAACGCAGGCTGTGACAGATACAGCAGGCGATCCATCGGTAGCCGCCGCCGCTCCTTGTTTTCAGCCAAGTCCCAGATCACGACGTGCCCCTGTTTCGATCCAAACACCCCACACGAGACAGCCAGCCGTTGGTCTTTGGCGTCGAAGGCTCCCCTTCCCAGAACGACCTCGGGCAACTCAATCGCGACGACCTGTTCGTCTCTTTCCAGGCTCCAGACAGTGACCTGCTTTTCCCCCGTTCGATAGGCCAGCCGTGTGCCGTCCGAGCTAAAGGCGAACCAGCTCAGCGCAGCCTCGCTGATTCCACCCATGACGTGCAATATTCGTGGTTCGCCGCCGGCTTCGACACTCCAGACGGCGATCGTGGCCGCCTCCCGATCCTTATCCGGCGTCCCGACCACCTGGTTGCGACGCATCGCGGCCAGATGCCGACCGTCCGGGCTGAAACCCATGTCCAGACTCGTGAGGAGAAACCTTGGCGGAGCTTCCGGCTGGCCGTCGAGACCCAGCTCCCTGGGCCATTCGAGAACTCTGACCCGCCTTTTTTGCGAAAGGTCCCACACGGCGATGTCTCCCGTCCCCACGACACCACACGACGCCAGCAGCTTGCCATCCGGGCTTAGCGACAAACCGGTGCCGAACATCTTCGCCGCCGGTTCGCCGTCCCAGCGGTCCAGTTCGTGACCGTCGGTGAGGTCGATGTACCGCATCACCAGGCCTTTCTGATCAGGACTCAGTTCCGTGACGATGCCTCGACGACCATCGCCGCTGACGCCAGGTTGCATCCCGACAGGCGTCTGAAAGGACCAGACCTCACGGGCGTCGTTCAGCAGCAGAGCCGCCACGGCTTCGCTGTGCAATTCCGCAGACGTGGGGAGCCGAGTTGCGACGGCCGCGCCCGCGTCCGGCGGATTCGGCTCGACCTGTCGCTTCCGACTGCAGAGTCTTTTCGCCTCTTGCAAGAGTTGCAGTGCCTGCCAGCGGCCGCCGAGTTTGCCCGAAATGCGCAGGGCGATGGCCTGGTTGAACAAGCTCCGCGCCAACAGGTCTTGCGTTTGTTCGCGAGCCGCGACTTCCAGCGCCCGTTGCCGGCGTGTTTCGTGCTCGGCCGCCACGGCGCGGTCGCGTTCCTGACTCGTTCGCGCCTCGGCCCGTTCCGACCGCTGCTTCTGGCGGGTCGTTTCATCCAGCCGATCGAGCGCCAGCGCCTCGGCTTCCTTCGCACGCAGCGCTTCGGCATCGGCGCGAGTCCGGGCCTCGCCCAGACGGACGTTGCCGATGTACAAATTGAGCACGATGGCCACGAGCGCCGCCGGTACAAACAAGGCGATGAAGACGGCCAGGCGATTCCGTCGTACAAATTTGCGGGCCCGATAGACGACGCTGGGCGGTCCCGCCTCGACCGGCTCGTCGTGCAGATAGCGCTCGATGTCCCGCGCCAGGTCGTTGGCTGTTTCGTAGCGGCGGGTGCGATCCTTTTCGAGCGACTTCATCACGATCCAATCGAGCTCGCCGCGCAATAACGGCCCGAGTTTGGCAGGCTCGGTGTGCCGCCGGGCGGAAATCGTCGGCAGGGCATCGGCCGAATGGCTGAGCCGCGTGCTCGGTTTCTCGGGCTCCGCCTCGCGAATCATTCGCAACAGTTCGATGAAGCCTGCCGTGTGAAGCTGCTTCTTGGTGATTGGCGTGCTGCCGGTGAGCAGCTCATACAGCAGGACCCCCAGGGAGTAGACGTCGCTGCGCGTGTCGATATCGAGCTGGCTCATTTCGGCCTGTTCGGGGCTCATGTACTCCAGCGTCCCGATGACTTGGCCGTGCTGCGTGAACATCGTCTTCTCGGTCAGGCGCTGCTCGATCGCCTTGGCCACGCCGAAGTCGATCACTTTCGGCACCGGCTTGCCGTCATACAGACAGACCAGCACGTTCGACGGCTTGATGTCGCGATGAATGATTCCTTTCTGATGGGCGTGCTGCAGCGCCTGGCAGACGGGGACGAACAGCTCCATGCGTTCGCGCGGAGTGAGCGTGTTTTTATCGCAGTACTCCGTGATGGCGACTCCCTTGACCAGTTCCATGACGAAATACGGTCGCCCGGTGTCGGTCGTGCCGGCGTCCAGAACGCGGGCGATGTTCTGGTGATCCATCATCGCCAGCGCCTGGCGTTCCGCCTCGAACCGGGCGATGACCTGCCCGCTGTCCATACCCGGCTTGACGACTTTCAAGGCCACTTTCCGCCGCACAGGCTCCTGTTGCTCGGCCATATAGACGACGCCGAAGCCCCCTTCGCCCACCTGTTGCAGCAACTTGTAGTGTCCGATCACCGCACCGGGAGCTTCCTGAACGGTGGGCATGTTGACGGTTGCGGAGAAGTGTGCGGCGGGTGGCTCAAGAAAGCTGCCCGCGTCATCGTAGGCCTTCAGGAGCGTTTCCACCTTGTTGCGCAGCACAGCATCGCCGGCACAGGCCTGCTCCAGATAGGCCTGTCGTTCCTGGAGGGATTCAATCTCCAAAGCGCGATCGAAGAGGGCTTTAACACCCAAGCTCTGAACCGTCATAGCGCGAACCTCCGAAACGGGAACCTGCGGATGCCTGCTAACAGCAGTGCGACGGTCCAGGACGAATTGTGCCACGCAAAATCCAGAATATTAAAGATCGTCCGAGTTCTCGCCGGCGACCTGCTGAAACAGCCAGGCCTTGGCATATGCCCAATGCCGATTCGCCGTGCGGACCGACAGCCCCAGCGCCTGCGCCGTCTCGTCGATGGTCAGTCCCGCAAAATACCGGAGTTTCACCACTTCGGCGATTGTGGCGTCCTGGTCAGCAAGCCGGCGGAGCGCCTCGTCCAGGGCGAGCAAATCGTTGGACGCGCTGTCGGCACACACATTCCGTTCATCCAGATCGACCCGCTGTTGACCGCCGCCGTGTCGCAGCCGCCGCTTTCGACGCGCATTTTCGACCAGAATCCGACGCATGGCCTCTGCCGCCGCGGCGAAAAAATGTCCGCGGCTATTCCAGTTCTGGGCCTGTTTGACGTTCACCAGGCGCAGGTAGGCTTCATGCACGAGCGCCGTAGCCTGCAACGTCTGACCGGGCTTCTCCTGCATCATTTTCTGTCCGGCCAGCTTCCGCAACTCTTCATAAATGAGAGGCAGGAGCTGTTCGACAGCGTTCGCATCGCCTTGTTCGATGGCGAACAGAATCCGTGTGACGTCACTCATAGAGACCGCTCGATTGCGGGAAGGATTCTTGACCTGAGATGGCGGGCCGAATACGTTGCCGGCACCGGAACAGAAGTATAACGTCGAATCCCCCGCCCGCGAAATCCGGCACCGATCTGCCAATCTCCTCCCTCGCGCAGCGCCACCCAATCAATTTTCGTCGCCCGGCATTTTTTGTGTCAGAATTGCCAACTGACGTCGTTGGCGACTCGTGCCAGTCCGAAGTCGGCCACGCGCACCCGGTCGGTCCCGCGGTCGATCAGAATGTTCCCCGGTTTGATATTCCGCTCCGTTCGCGGAGCGGAATGAGGTGAGTGTTAGTGCACATAGGGCGAGGCACGACACTGGCGACCGTCAGCCATGAAGAAATCGTGGGCTTGTACAACGTCCAGACGAGGAAGGAAACAACGAGCGACGGAGAAATCTGGTAGACAAATTGGCCGCTACGGCCACTAGTATTAGGCACAACGACAATTCGTCCGGCTGTTCGCAAAATGCTGGTCGGATAGCTCGTCACCGTGGCGTGCGCAATTCCGATTCCGGAATCGTTTTCAAGTCCTCATTCGTCCATTCGCCGCCTGCGTGCGGGAAAACAAGAGACACTACGTCTTGTCGGTCGCCGAGTGTGTGCGACCAATTCCTTCGTGCGGCATTTTCGGGGGCCCCATGAAACTCACGCCAAATCTCTTCCGGTTCCTGGGGATTGCCGCACTGGTTGCGATCGGTGCGGTCTATGCCCGCGACCCCGACTGCCAGTGTTGGCCGCTTTCGCATTTCGGCCCAGCGACGGCAGCACAGACGACGTGGTCGCGGGTGATCAGTGCCGACTGGACGTCGGATGGCCAAAAACTGTTGATACGGTTTCACGATGGGGAAACCTTCCGGGCGCGCCTGGCTGTGCACGAACTAGCCCCCGGAGGAACGTGCACGGAGATTGACGTTGCCGATGAGTCCGCCGCCTCGGCCGCAGTCGCTCCCGATGGTCGTCACCTTTTTGTCGGATCGTGGGAAGGCAGGTTGTGGTGGATCGACCTTGATTCACGCGAGACGCCGGTGCGGCTCGCCGGAATGGAAAGCAAGAATGTCTTCACCTCCATGGCAATCTCCGATGACGGCCTGTTGCTCGCCGCCGGGTCCACCGGGGGATTGATCCACCTCTATGACCTGGGCCGCGACAGTTCCGTCGTTTGGACGTTGGCGGCGAAGAGCACAATCGGCGACCTGCGTTTTTCCCGCGACGGGAGGCGTCTGGTGGCTGCACAAAACGACGGACGCGCCCGAGTGTGGAATGTGGCGACAGGCGAATTGCAGCAGGAACTGGCAGGACACACCGAAGTGGTCATGGCCGCCGCTTTCCTCTCCGATGATCAGAGGATCATTTCGGCCAGCCTGGATGATACGGTTCGAATCTGGGACATCGCCTTGGGGCGAGAAGTCTGGTGCGGAGAATTCCATCTGGGAGGAGTCAACGCATTGGATCTGTCGCCGGATGGCACGACCGCCGCGTGGGGGGGCCATGGCCAAAAAATCATCGTCTGGGACCTCGAACGTGGACACCAGAAATGGGAAATTGCCACCAAAGTCCCGACAAGTTACCTGAAATTCTCGCCAGACGGCACGACGCTGGCGGCCGTCGGCTACGAAGAAATCGTTCGTCTGTATAATGTTCAGACGGGGAAGGAAACGACGAGAGACGGAGGAATCTGGTAGACAAATTGGCCGCTGCAGCCACTAGTATTAGGCACAACGACAATTCGTCCGCAGGAATCCCGCCGATGGAGCAGGATGCAACTTTGGTCGCGCAGACCGTTGCCGGCAACTCGGCGGCGTTCGGGTTGCTCTACGACCGGTATGCCGGGATCATCCGTGCGATATGCTTCGATGAAACACGCGAGATGCACGCTGCCAATGAGTTGGCGCAGGAAGTTTTTCTCCGGGCATTTTCCGGTTTGGCGAAGCTGAGATCTGCCGATCGGTTTGCTCCCTGGCTCGTTTCGATTGCGAAATACGTGTGCCGCGAATGGCGACGGGGCCGGCGGCGCGACCGACATCAATACACCAGTCACGTGCCGGAAACGGCCAGCAGTCCGGACGCCGACACAGACGACGCGGCCGGCCGATTGCGGATGGCCATCACACGCCTGCCCGAGCAGGCGCGATTGGCGCTGCATTCGTTCTATTTGAATGGGGAGTCGGCGGAGATCGCGCGCCAGATCCTGGGATTGTCCCGCGCGGGGTTTTACAAGGCGCTCGAACGTGCCCGCCGGCAACTCGCGGAAATCCTGCAAAACACCGAGGAGACCGTCCCATGAAATCGCCGCCGTCCGACGAAGACCTGCGCCAGGCTTACTCCGTTGGCGATAATGAGCACCACCGGCTGCGCCAAGAGTTGCTCACAGCCGTCATGCGAGGAGATCATCGTCAGTTCCCGCAGCGGTTCGTAGGTCCGGGGCGCAAATGGCTGGCCGCCGGGATTTCCGCAATCGCGGCGAGCCTGCTGATTGCTGCGGGGGTATGGCTCTTTTTTGCGAGTGTCGCTCCGGCGCCGGCCTACTCATTCGAGGGACTTCGCGATCGGCTGTTGAAAGTCCGCAGCCTGCATGTGACCGGGTGGACTTGCCAGACGATCACCGTCGATGGTCAGGAAAAAATCGGGAAGTTTCCATTCGAATTGTACTTGGAACGGCCATCGCGTTTCTGGCATACCTGGAACGGTCATTCACCGGATGAAGTTCGAACAGGATATCGTGTCATGGACGGCTCGCGACAGTTATTTGTTTCGCATACCGATAAAACCGCGATCTTGAGCGAGGCGTCGCCCGTGAGGGTCGAACTCGACGTGGAGGTCGCCTTTCAGATTCAATGGACCCAACGTCTCACAGGTGGCGTGCCGACCGATTACCGTTTGGCGGGCGAAGAAGTAGTCAATGGTGTTCGAGCGCTGCGCTACGAATGCATTTGCGCAGCGGAAGGCAAAAGAACTCGAACCGTGATCTGGGTGAGCCTGGAGACCGGATTTCCCGTGCGGTCGGCGGAGTATCTCGGTGCCAAGGAAACAGAGTTTCTCTCACAGCTCAACGAATGCATTGAAACAAACGGTCCGCCGCCCCGACCTGATCTGTTCTCGTTTCAATCGCCCTCAGGATATGTCGTTGAACACGGGGCCGAGGAGCCCGGCACGCCATTTGTGCCTCCAATGGCCATGGGAGGAGGGCGGGAATCCGCCGTGCGGGAGTTATTCTCCATTGACGATCGCGCGATTCTCGTCTGCTGGATGAATCAGCCGCAGCCGGATAGCAAACCCAAATTGCCCGATGCGCAGGCCGATCCTCTGAAAATTAAACTGGAACTATCGGGTGGTTCTGCTAAACGCCCTTGCATGCAAGTTCCTGTGCGAGTGCAGCACGATCAAGACCAGGTTTGGCACTGGTCGCTTGTCGTGCCTCATGATCGCCAGGCGATCCGGCTCTCGGAAGTGCTGGCCGTGAGATTTGCGTCTCGCGAGAGCCAGATGTCGTTTGAGAATTGTCCGCTGCATTTCGAAGATTCGCGGCTGGAAAAGCTGCTTGTACATTTGCAACAGAAGACCTTTTCAGAACAGCCGGAAGGAGAATCGCCGTTCACGTTGGCCGACTTGCGAAAGCAGCTTGCAGAGATCCTGGCGAAACCAGTTGGCCTGCCCCCGTTCTTTGTGCCAGTTGTGATGAGAGCACCGTCTCTGCCGCGGACTTCCGCGAGTAATTCCCGCGCAAGAACTTTCCCGACTTGGGGCGCTCGGTGCTGTACTTCACGGCGTGCCAGTGTCGGCCGTCGGCTTCGGGTTCGATCGTGACGTACACGGTACGGTCTTCGAGATAAGCGTCGCGATCACCAGTAGCCGACTTGCGGAATGCCTTCGATGCCTTCCGGTGGTGCGCGGTTTGCACCGTAACTCAAGACGACGTAATCACCACGGAAGTACAGCGAGTTGCTCTTCGAGCCAGTGTCGCTGGCGATCCGAGATTTCTCGTGCTGGCATGATTGAGCTTTCTGACCGTGTGCAAACCGGATGAGCGATGGCCGGCTCGACAGTCTGGCGATTTCGCGCGGCAAGTGCAATCGGGAGTTATGGCTTGTTATGATAGTTCGTCCGGCAATTCTTGTGTGCCAGCGGGCGAAATGCCGGCGGAACTGTTTCAAGAGCGATCTGTGAGTCAGGCGACCCTTTTAGTTATTCAGGGTGTCGATCAGGGCACCCGCTTCGAAATCGACGCGGATGACGTCGGGCTGGGGCGTGGCGTGCACAACGCCGTTCGCATCCACGACACCGAGGTGTCGCGCGCCCATGCCAAACTGGTGCGGGTCAACGGCAAGTATCAGCTCAACGACCTGCATAGTTCGAATGGAACCTTCATCAACGGAACACTGGTCAACTCGCGCGACCTCGCGGCAGGTGACGAGATTCAAATCGGGCGGACGGTCTTGCTGTTCACGATGCAGCCCGTCCGCAATGAGCGATTGTCGCTGACCGAGCAGGTTGCGCTGCTGGCCGAACCTGGCCCCGATCACAGCGCCAATATCGTCGGCCGGGCGAGTTCGCACGACAGCCAGGCGCTGGCCACTCTGGTTTCCGATGCGGGGCGGGCGCAGACGGTCGCCAATCTGCAAGTGCTGTACAGAATCGCCGAGGAAGCGGTTCGCCCGTCGAATACGATCGACCAGTTGCTGGGGCGCATCCTGGAACTGACGATCGAAGTCACGGGGGCCGACCGGGGCTGCGTACTGCTCCGCGATGCCCAAACGGAGGACGTCTCGCCGCAAGTCTTTCGGCACCGGGCCGGCCTGCGCGAAATCGACCGCATGGGTGTCTCGCGGAGCATCGTCGATTACGTGCTGAAGACGCGCCAGGGCGTGCGCACCAGCGATGCGCGGTCCGACGCGCGATTCGTTCCCGGACAGAGCATCCTGCAAGGCGGGATTCGGGAAGCGATCTGCGTCCCGATGCAGGGGCGGTACGACCTGCAAGGGGCCGTCTATATCGACATCACCACCCCCCCCGAACGGGTCCTGCTCGAAAACAATCCGCAGGGCCGCTTTAACGAAGATTTATTGCGATTGATGGTGGCCATCGCCCGGCAATCGGCCCTGGCGGTCGAAGACAACCGGTATCAACTCGCACTGGTCAAGGCCGAGCGGTTGGCCGCGGTCGGTCAGACGATCGCCATTTTGTCGCATCACATCAAAAACATTCTGCAGGGGGTGCGGGGCGGCAGCTATCTAATCGACCTGGGGTTGAAGGACCACAACGAAGATCTGGTCCGCAAAGGCTGGGGCATCGTCGAAAAGAACCAGGAAAAGATCTACCAGCTCGTGATGGACATGCTGACCTTCGGAAAAGAGCGACAACCCGTGCTGCGGCCGGCCGACCTCAACCAGACGGTCAGCGACGTGTGCGAGCTGTTGACCGCGCGGGCGGCCGAATTAAAAGTGGGCCTCGACTGGTCGCCTGCCGTCGACTTGCCGCCGATGTGCATCGATGCGGAAGGTATTCATCGCGCCGTGCTGAATATCGTCGGAAACGCCCTGGACGCCGTCGAGGGACGCGAGGGGGCCGCCGTGAAGGTGGCCACCGCATTTGATCCCGAAAGCAGCCTGATCTCGGTATCGATCGCGGACAACGGCCCAGGCATCCCGGCCGACATCTTGCCGCAGATCTTCAATATTTTCGAATCGACGAAGGGGGCCCGCGGCACGGGGATCGGACTGGCGGTGAGCCAGAAGATCATCCGCGAGCACGGCGGCGATATTCTCGTCGACAGCGTCCCCGGCGAGGGGGCCCGGTTTACCCTCGAGTGGCCGTTGATCGACGAAGGAGCGGAGGGGAAGGCCCGGGAGGCGGGCGCGGATTGAATAAACGCCCTCGCGCCAACGAACTCTGCCACACAGGTCCGTAGCGCCAATGCGGTCGACGCAGGGCATCGCCACGTGCGTTCCCACACGGAGCGTGGGAACGAAGATTACTAGGCGGCGCGGGAGCCGTCCTGCATGAAGAGCTTTTCTTCGCCGCGGACGACCGCCGGGGTGACGACGTACTTCTTGCCGGCTTCCTGTTCGGGAAGCTCGAACATGATGTCGAACATCAGCGACTCGACGACGCTGCGCAGGCCCCGCGCGCCGGTGTCTTTCTTCTTGGCGACACGGGCGATCTCACGCAGGCTCTCGGGGGTGAATTCCAGCGAGGCGTTTTCCATCTCGAAGAATTTCTGATACTGCCGCACCAGCGAGTTGCGCGGTTCAGTCATGATATGCATCAGGTCGTCTTCCGACAGCGGCGACAGAGGGCTGATCACCGGCAATCGGCCGACCAGCTCGGGAATCATTCCAAACTCGATGATGTCGTCAACGCAGGCCTGGGCCACGAGATTGCCGCGCTGCTCTTCCACGTCCTGGCTGTTCGCTTCGCTGCCGAACCCGATCGTCTTCTTGCCGAGCCGCTTGGCGATGATATTTTCGAGGCCGACGAACGTCCCGCCGCAGATGAACAGAATGTTGGTGGTGTCCATCTGAATGTACTGCTGCTCGGGGTGTTTGCGTCCCCCCTGTGGCGGCACGTTGGCGACCGTTCCTTCGAGCATTTTGAGAAGCGCCTGCTGAACGCCTTCGCCCGAGACGTCGCGGGTGATCGACACGTTCTGGCTGGTCTTGCCGATCTTGTCGATCTCGTCGATGAACAGAATTCCGCGCTGGGCCGCCTCGATGTCGAAGTCGGCGGCGTGCAACAGCTTCAGCAGGAGGTTCTCGACGTCTTCGCCGACGTAACCCGCCTCGGTGAGGGTCGTCGCATCGCCGATCGCAAACGGCACCTGCAAGGCCCGCGCCAGGGTCTTGGCCATCAGCGTCTTGCCGCAGCCCGTGGGGCCGATCAGCATGATGTTCGACTTCTCAATCTCGATGTTGTTCTCGGCGTCCGCCGTGAGCATCAACCGTTTGTAGTGGTTGTGCACAGCCACGGCCAGGATCTTCTTGGTGATCCGCTGGCCGACCACGTACGAGTCGAGATGTTCGACGATCTCGCGCGGGGTGGGAACTTTCGTGAAGAGTTTCTGCGGGCCGCCGCGGCGCCGTTTTTCCTGGTCGAGAATCGACTGGCACAGCTCGATGCACTCGCCGCAGATATAGACGTCGCCGGGACCTTCCACGAGCGGCCCGACTTCGCGGTAACTCTTGCGGCAAAATGAACAGTTGGCGTTCTTCTTGCCGGTTGCGCCTCGGTTGCCCGTATTAAAATCTTTACCAGTTGGCATCAGCGTTCCCTAGGAGACTGGAGTGTGCGCGGCGAGGATGTTCGAAGTCGGTTCCACAGGACGGTTGGCGGCGCTGACGAGTCAGGGGTGATTGGGCAAAGTCTGCCTGATCGGCAAGGTCTTCCTATTCTTTTTGTTCGTCACTGCGTTTCGGATCTGAAGCGCCGCCGATCCGAGACGCCATTCGGCCCTTGATAATTCGGAATTCTTCATCGCTTAGCTCACCCCGGAGATTCAATTCGCGGTATTCGGCGAGCAATTCGTGGGCGGACGCCGCAGGGCCGTCATTGTCGCGCAACCATGACCGTATCAGATAAACCGCTATTGCCAGCACCGCAATCAAGGTTGCGACTGCAACTAAAGGAAATAGAGTCCGCGTCAGGACTTCGGATGGATTGTGAACGCCTCCCACGATCGTGTTCCGTCCAGGCCGCCCGCATGACAAGAATCCGCCTGCCGCTATTATCGGATTTCGCCAGCCGTGGGGCAAGCCCCATTGTACAGCCGGATCGCAACCCGGCTTGCGTTTCCTACGCCTGAATCGGAAAATGACGCTGGTTGGTAGTGTCGCCGGCATTTGAGAGAAGGTCCTCGCATGACAGATCACAGCAAATCGCCGATGAGGACTGGGCACGTCGCGCGCGGATTCCTGATCGCGGCCCTGACAGTCACGGGTGTGGGATCGCTCGCGGCACCTCTCTTGGCCGAAGACGTTGAGGAGGAAAAACCAGCCACCGAAAAAAACCCCAAAAAAAAGGCAGAACAGAAGACAGAGAAGGCGACCGACAAACCACCACCGAAAAATCAGGTGTTGCAGCCGCTGACGGAACTCTTTCGGCGGAAAAAAAAAGATAAAGACGCCCCTGCTCAAAAGGCTTTGCCAGTCCCTTCCGTGACTGCCGGCAAGAAATCCACGCGCAGCGCGATCGACGGCCGCGCCCCGACCGAGAAGCGTGCCGACGACTTGATGCGCAAGGCGCTGGCCGCGATTTCCGATGGAAAATGGAACGACGCGCTGGAGTTCCTGCAACGAATTGCGACCCTGCCGGAAGACACTCTCTACCGGCAGGACGGGAATCACGCGGGAGGCCAGTGGATCTCGATGCACGACGAGGCGCAGCGGCTGATCGGCGAAGCGCCCTCGGAACCGCTCTCGCAATACCGGGCGCAGTACGGCGGATTGGCCCGGCAACTGCTGGCCGACGCTGGTCGCAGCGGCGACCCGGCCGACTTCGCCCGTTTGGCCCGCACTTATTTTCACACCGATGCCGGGTACGAAGCGGCCAACCGAATCGGTTCGCTGCATCTGGATCGCGACGAAGTGTCACTGGCCGCACGCTGGTTCGCCGCACTCTGGCGGGCACGGCCCGCGTTGACGCAGCCTCCCGTGTGGCGGGCCAAGGCCGCGCTGGTCCTCACCCAGGCGGGGCAGGTCGAATTGGCGCGCACGATCTTTGACGTCTCGGCAAACGACGCGCCGGCTGCCGCCAGCGCTCTGGCAGGGGGTTCTCGCACTGCCGTTCGCTGGCTGGCGTCTTCGCCCCGGCTGGCAGAGCTGGTCGAAGGCCCCCTGACGGAATGGCCGATGTTCTTCGGCACGCCGCGGCGCACTGGAGTCGCCGCAGGAGGCGAGCCGCTGCTATTGCCCCGGTGGCGAGTTGCTATGACCGACCGGCAGCCCGTGCAGGCCCAGATCGAGCACTTATTGGATGACCTTGTCGATCAGGGGAGCCATCCATTGCCGCTGGTTTTCCCGACGATGATCGGTGGGAAGGTCGTGATTCGGACGTTTCACGGCGTGCAGGTGGTCGATGCCGAAACGGGACAGCCGTTATGGCAAACCGACGAGCTCCAACCGCTCGAAAAGTTGATCGCTGCGACGGGAGGTCAACTGGAGTCGGCTTATGGTGGCCAGGGATTTTTCCCGCGGCCGATGATGCGTGGTGTGCGGCTTGCGAATGGCGGCGTGTCTCACGGCGGCGTGGGAGAAAACATGCCGCTCTGCCATTTGTTGTTCCGGAACGCCAATTTTGGTTTGACCAGCAGCGACGGCCACAGATTGTTCGTCGTCGACGATCCCTTGTTCTTCACTCATCGCCAGCCGGGCTATCCCGCGAATTGGGTCGACGCGTCGGGCACGGTAGGAAATATGGCAACCAGACTGTCGGTTTATGATCTCGAAACGGGACGGCCGCTGTGGGAAGTCGGCGGACCGTCCAACGGCGAATCCTTCGATCCGCCGTTGGCGGGCTACTTCTTCTTCGGCGCCCCGGTCGCGGACGGCGACGATCTATTTGTCATCGGTGAATCGACGTCGGGTGAGACGAACAAGCAAATTCGCCTGATTTGTCTCGATCCGGAGACCGGAACGGTCAAGTGGACGCAGCTTGTGGCCAGTGCCGATCCGGATATCGAGAAAGACTTGTGCCGTCGCTGGTGGACGGCCCAGGTCGCCGTCGCCGACGGCATGGTGATTTGCCCGACCACCGTGGGGTGGACAGTCGCCGTTGATCGCTTGACTCACACATTGCTGTGGGGGCGCCGGGCGGCCGTCGCTCCGCGACCGAACCCCAATGCGTTCGGGGGCGATGGGGAAATTGCCAATCTCGTTCCGCTCTGGCAGCTCAAAGATGCCTGGGGGCCGGCTCCACCGGTCGTTCACGCGGGGCGCGTCGTGTTCACGTCATCAGAAGCGCAGAACTTCGTTTGCCTGGATCAGGCCACCGGCAAGGAATTGTGGAGCAAGCCTCGCGGGACGGCGCTGTTTTTCGCCGGGGTTCATGACAAGCTGGCAATCGTCGTCGGCCGCGACCAAGTCTCCGCCTGGCAGATCGAAACCGGGGCCGAAGCGTGGCCTTCCGTCAAGATTCCGGCGCCGTCGGGGCGCGGGGTCATGGTGGCCGACAAGTTCTATCAGCCCGTGGCGGCAGGCGAGATCTGGATGATCCGTCTGCAAACCGGCGAAGTGACCGGCAAGCTGGGCTTGCCCGAGAACGCCTCCGCGGCCGGAAATCTGGCGATGTATCACGGAATGCTGCTTTCGGCAGATGCACTGGGGCTGACCGCATTCGAGCAGCGCGAGGCGGTGCAAAACGAGATCGAGCGTCGCCGGCTGCAAGATCCACGCGACCCCTGGGCCCTGATCCGCGAAGCCCAAATCAAAGTGGTGTGGCATGACCTGCCGGCAGCGCTGGCGGCGCTTCGCCAGGTTCCCCGCGAACGAGTGCCACAGGAGCTGCGCGAGACGTTTCGCGAGCTGCTCGCTCGGGCGCTCGCGGCAAACATTCGCGAAGACTTATCGCGGCCGTCGGCCGATGCTGATCTAGCCGACCTGGAAACCGTTGTAGCGACGGCGGTCGAACGGCAGAACTTGCGACGGCTTAAGGCGGATTTGTTTCTCGCCCGCGGGCAATTCGAGAGGGCGTTCGAGATCTATCTGTCGATCGCCGGCGAATCCAGCTTGCTGCTGGCGCGCGATGACGCTCCGGCCGTCGAAGTGCGCAGTGATTTGTGGGCCGCCGGAAAAATCGCAGAGATGTTGCCGCGCCTGACCTCCGCCGACCGCAGCGCGATCGACCTGCGGGTCGCCGCGTTGCAGGCCGAAGCAGCCGGCTCCGAGACGGCCCAGCTCAGGTTCGTCACCCTGTTTCGCGATTGGCCGCAGGCGGCCCAAGTCCGCCGCGACCTTGCCGAGAAATACGCCGGTCGAGGCGAGTTCGTTCCCGCCGAACATCTGCTGTTGCAATTGGCAAACGGCGGCGAGCCAGCGGTGGCGGCGGCGGCCGTCGAACGGCTGGCGCGGTTGATGCTCGAATTCAAGCTGCCCGCGGACGCCGCGGCGTACTATCTCGATCTCGAGCGTCGTTTTGCCGAAGTGCCGTTCGACACACAGACGACGGGCGCGAATCTGGTGCAGGCGCTGCGCGACACCGGTAAGTTCCCCGAGTCGCCGGTCGATGCGCTCGACTGGCATGCCGATGCGATCCGCGTGGAACGGCACGGCGTGGGAGGTTTTTCGAATTTCGTGACCCAGGAGTTGACGACTCCGGGTCCGGCCGCTCCGTTTTTCGCCAGCCACCGGTTGGAGGTCGAGCCGTCGTCTCAGCGGCTCGATGTGATCGACGGATTCAACGATGAGATGTACTGGTCGGTCCCTTTGCGAAGCCGAAGCGGGAACCCGGATGGCGGGATCGCGGTGGCCCGTGCCGCCTCCCATCAATTGACGGTGTTGCACCAGGGTGTGCTGCACGGATTGTCTCCCGTTGATCGCCAGGTTTTGTGGACGAAGCCGATCGAAAATCGCGGTCCTGTACCCAACACGTTCGGGCGCAATCTCAATATTCTGGCCTCGCTGCAGACACCGGCGAACCTGGCAGGCCGGTCGGCGGGGCTGCAATCACAGGCGATCTACCCGGCTGCGTTGTGCGTGGCCAACCGGCAAATCGTCGGAACTCTCGGACGGCGCAGCCTGACGGTGTTGGACTCGCTCACTGGCGAGGTGGCGTGGACGCAATCCGGCCTGCGGCCCGGCACCATCGTGCTCGGCGGCGAGCAAGTCGTGTACATCCGCCCTCCCGACGGGAAGAATGCCCTGGTTGTGCGGGCCATTGACGGCAAACGAATCGAGACGAAAAGCCTCTCGGAACCGCTCAATAAATTCCTGCATCTCGTCAACGATCAATTCGTCATGAGCGGCCTGGCCGGAGGGAAGGTGGGCTTGAGATTATTCGACCCTGTCGCCGGTCGCGATAGCTGGTCGATGCCCTTGCACCAGCAGGCAAAAATTTCGATTCTCGACGGCGATCGCGCCGCGCTGATCGAGCCCGATGGGAAATTCGGATTGATCGACCTCCAGACCGGCCAGCGCAAATCGCTGGCGACGATCCCTGCCGAAGACTGGAATCCGCGCACCGAATCGTTTGTCGTCGCCGATCACACCAACCTGTTTTTGCTGCTGAATAAAGACCCTCCGACCAGCAGTTTCTCGGACCAGGTTCCGTTCATTCGCGCCAGCGGCGCCATTCTGGCGTTCGATCTCGAATCGGGCAAGCAGCGCTGGAAGCAGGTCGTGCAACACCAGAATCTGCTCTTGGAGCGATTGAGCGCTTCGCCGTTTTTGCTGTTTTCCAATCGCGAATACAAGACCAAGGGCCGGCTGCCGATGTGGTCGTTGCACCTCGAGGCGCTGGACAAGCTGACTGGTGCCCGGCTGCTCGACGAAAAAACGATTTCACAACCCGGTTTCCGCAGCATCACCGTGAGCGCCGCCGAGCGTTACGTTGAACTCCGCAGTTACAACGAACGCCTGCGTCTCTACCCAGCCGACAAACCAGCCAGCGCCGGACAGTCGGGCGGGGATTAATATTGCGCCCGTCAGGGCCAGCTACTTTTTAGTCTCGCGTCTGGATCGACGAAATCACTGAGTCGATGTTTGCGAGCGCCGGTCTGTCGGGAATTCGTCGTCGTGCCAGGTTGCGTAGTCGCCTCAATCGCTGTTCGTCCTGCAGGATTCCGGCGTCAGACAAGAGAACAGCATCTTCAATCAGTTTTGTAAACTCTTTGTCATCCAGGTCTTTCCGTTCAATGTTCTCTGAGTAATGTTTGAACGTGCGGCGGAGCGACTGATCGGACTTGCGACACTCGACGCAACGAACGCAATCGGCATCGATTGTGAAACCAAGCTCTTCGTACCAGTGCTGCTGTTCGCGGGCAAAAAAGAGAAATGGACGACTGCAACCGCGGCAATGTTTGAGGATGTCCACGTAGTACCTACGCGGGAATACCGAATATTTCTGACGGGATGTATTCGCAGGAATCGCTGATTCGGGAAAAATTGTTTCGCCCTCGTAACCCCAGAATGTCCGAATCTCTTTCTCCGGAACATTAAAACCCGATGGCACGACACGTTCGTACCGCGGATGCGGTACGAAGTTCCAGGGCGCGACAGGCTTTCGATTGGGCATGGCGGATACGTCGGAATGCCAGTTTCATTTCGTAATCGGCAGCTTGCCTTCTTCAATAAGTTCTCCAAAGGTCGGCGACTTCTCGTCTTTCGGCTTCGAGTGCTGCTTAGCAACTTTGTCGAGTGCTTCGACAATCGCGGGTTGGCCGCCGTTCTTCTTCAGCACCTTTTGGAAGGCTGCACCGTAATCGTTGCGTTTCTTCTTGTTCGCGCCGAGATGGCAGACGTTGCAGCTCGAGCTCTGCCCCAGCGCTTTGGCCATTTTGCTGTCTTCGCTCAGATATTTTTGCTTGAACTCCTGATTGTAAGGCGGCCGGGCCGAGGCCGGCCGGCCTGAGAGGGCCGCGAGCGATCCGGCCCCGACGAGGATTGCAATCATCAGCGACAATCGGCGCATCTCGCTCCCCTTTCGATTTCTATTCTCAGATCCGTCGGCGGCGTTCAGACGCGCCGGCGAACAAAACCATTATAATCCGTCGAATATGACCCTGCGATATGGCTTCGGCATGAGTTCCACAGGGACGAATCCCGATCTGTTGCTGCTGATCGAAGCCCGCCCTGCTGCCGGGGGTCAACTGCGCTGGGAAATCGCACTTGCTAGGATGACGTCCGCCTCGATCCGGGTACGGCTCGACGACGTCGAAATCTGGTCGGAAGCTGGCGTGCCGCCGAACAGTTCCACGCCCGAAAACTGGATCTACTATTTTCTCACCCGCAGTTTCCAATAGTCGTCAGCAGCGAACGGAATTGAATCGGGCTGTACGCGTGGCCCCTATGACAACGCCTCGAATCCGACCTTGACGGAAACGCCGGATTCTGGCAGATTCCACGCTGACATTTCTCGGCCGGACGATCCAGGCCGGCCCGCTTCCTGGCACACCTGTCCCCCCCACCCCCGCACGGGAGGTCTCAGTGTGAACGCACTCTTTCTGCTCGTGGGCGTCGCCCTGTCTGCCGATCCATTTTCTGTTCCGCAGACGTCAGTGTCGCAATGCACGTATTTCAACGCTAATTCGTACCTCTCGTCATTCGACATGGAGGCCCGCGGACAGAACCCCGGGCAATCGACGTTTGAAGATGATTCGACCTCGAACGGCTTGTCAGGGCAAACATTTGCTCCCGGCGCTGCTTCCGGGGCACCGTATGACCCCCTGACTGGAGAACCTCCCGCAGGTGACACGAGTTTCATGGGCGTTCCAGGTCTGTCGTTCGGCGCCGTCGGGCCGCAGCCGTATCGTTTTGGTTGGACGTCGCGCTACGACGTAGGCTTTCTCCCGGAAGAGGAGGTGAGCGGCGGCGGCGCGTCGGGTAAATTCGGCGTGCTCGAAGTGAACGCCGCGCTCCGCTACACGGCCGGCGCGCCCGCCGGTTTCTCGAACCTGATATTCTCCTGGACGCCCGAGATGAATTTCCGGAGCTGGACGGGACCGACGAATCCCGGCCTGCCTCCGAACGTGTATCGCTTCGCTTCCGATTTCGAACTGGCCACGCCCGGCAACTACCCTGTCAGCATGCAAATCGGGTTCACGCCGGCATTCGTGACCGACTTCTCCGCCAATCCCAGCAGTGACGCGATCAACTACGACGCTCGCGGCGTCGTCTTCCTGCGCGCGTCCCCGCAATTGATGGTGGCGCTGGGGGCCGCATATTGGCATCGAGTCGACGACATCCTGATTCCTTATGCCGGTGTCGTGTGGACTCCCAACGATTACTGGGAATTCCGCCTGATGTTCCCCAAGTCGCGGATCAGCTATTTTCTGGGGAATTGGTGGGGAGCCGCAACCTGGCTGTACGGCGGAGTCGAATATAACGTCGAGGCGTATCAGATCGATTTGACGAGCCCCGCCGGATCGCCCGAGAAAATCCAGATCAGCGATTACCGCGCCCTGTTCGGACTGCGCAGCGAGAGTGGCGGAGTCACGGGCTTTATCGAAGGGGGCTGGGTGTTCGACCGCCAGGTGAACTTCCTGCATGGGACACCTGGATTCGACATCAATACGGGCTTCATCGGCCGCATCGGCCTGCGGTTTTGAACCTTGTGAATCGCGGGCAATCGGCTACAGTTGAGCCGGCGTTGCCGCGGCCGTTGGTTGTCGACGTCTCCAGTCGGAGATTTCCAGCCTGGTCCACCGGCGCAGAGACAACCACGGCGACAAGCTGGCAGCTTGTCGCTACGATTCACAACAGGACGACACTATGGCCAAGAACCGCAAAGCGGAAGTCGACGCTGCCGCCAAAGAGCTCGACTTTTCGAAGAACAATTATCAGATCGAGCTCGATACGTCCCTTGGGAAGATCACGCTCGACATGCTGCCCGACGTGGCGCCGGGGCACTGTACCAATCTGTTGTCGCTGGCGAAAATCGGTTATTACGACGGACTGATTTTCCACCGCGTCATCAAAGGCTTCATGATCCAGGGAGGCTGTCCCGAAGGCTCCGGCTCCGGCGGACCGGGCTATACGATCAAGGCCGAGTTCAACGCGACCCAGCACAATCCGGGCGTGCTATCGATGGCCCGCACGAATGACCCGAATTCCGCGGGATCGCAGTTCTTCATCTGTCTCGAACGCGTGTCGCATCTCGACCGGCAATACACGGCCTTCGGTAAAACCGCCGATGCGGGTAGTCTCGACGTCGTCAAGAAAATCGGCGTGGTCCCCACGGGCCCGGGCGACCGTCCCACGACTCCCGTGACGATCAAGAAGGCGACCGTATTGGCGAAGCCCAAATAATATCGAGTCGAGGACGCCTTCCCATGTCTCCACGGATGCTGCTGGGATCTTGTCTGGTTGCGCTGAGTCTGGCGGGAGCCGCCCGGGCGCAGCGGCCCGCCATTAAGCCGGGGTCAACCGATTCCGCCGCGCCGGTCGCCAGAATCGAGAACGTCTATACCTCGAAGGAAGTGCTCGGCAAAGGAGTCACGCTGGCCCGCATCACCAACGGCATGACGGTGATCGTACAGGAGAATCATTCGGCACCCGTTGCAACGGCCCGTTGCTACGTGCACAACACGGGGAGCGCCTATGAAGGCAAGGACCTGGGGGCCGGACTGAGCCACATGCTCGAACACATCCTGGCCGGCGGATCGACCACGCGCCGCACCAGGACCCAGTTTACCGAGCTCTTTGATTCGCTGGGAGGCAAGACCAACGCCTACACGTCCGAATCGGTGACGGCGTTTCACATTGATTGCCCCGCAACGGCGGTCGGCGTGGCGATCGAGCTGATCGCCGACAACATGCAGAACTCGACCATCCCGGAAAATGAATACGTGCAGGAACTGGGCGTCGTGCAGCGCGAGCTCGAAATGTACGCCGCCGAACGAGACAGCGTCCTCTACGACACGCTCAAGCAACTCGTCTACGCCGAGCATCCAGCCCGGCACCCGATCGTCGGCTACCAGGCGGTGGTGCAGCAGGTGAAGCGCGATGACGTTATTGCGTTTTACAAGAACCGCTACGTTCCACAGAACATGACGATCGTCGTCGCCGGCGACGTGCAGACCGACTCGGTCCTGGAGACGGTGCTGGCGATGTTCAAGAATTTCCGGCGGACGACCGAGCGATCCGTCAACCTGCCGACCGAGCCCGAACAGGCCGCCCCGCGCTCGATGCGGCTCGAAATGGAAGGCCCCGCGACCCAATTTGCATTCGCCTGGCCCACGATCGCGCTGCAACAGGCTGATCTCTATCCCCTCGACGTCGCCAGCTTCATCCTGTCGCACGGCGACACGTCGCGCCTGGTGCGGCGATTGCAGATCGAAGCGCCCCTGGCCGATTCCGTGGCCAGTGCGTCGAACACGCCCGGTTACGTCAAAGGCTGGTTTCAGGTCGTCGCGCAGTGCGAGCCGCAACAATTCGAGGCCGTGCAGAAAATCATCTTCGAAGAAATTGAGCGACTCAAGACCGAACCCGTCAGCCCCCGGGAACTGGCCAAAGCCAAACGGCAGAAGGCTGTCGAACATGTAACCCAGCAGGAGACCGTTGAAAACCAGGCCGAGATTCTCAGCGAGAGTTTTCGATCGACGGGGGACCCCTTGTTCGACGCACGGTACGTCGATGAAATCCAGAAGGTGACGGCCGACCAGATTCAAGCTGTCGCCCGCCGCTACTTTTTGCCGCATCGGCTGAACACGGTGATTATCGAACCTCTGGGGAGCCGTGGCGGTCGGGAGACGGCGACTGCCGCCGAGAAGGAGGCCGAAAGACCGATCGTCAAAAAGCAGCTCGCCAATGGCTTGACGGTGTTGATGAAAAAGCAGACGACCCTGCCTCTGGTCACGATTCAGGCGTATGTGAAAGCGGGGGCGGTGGCGGATGCTGCGGAGACGAGCGGCCTGGCATCGCTCACCACCGAAATGCTCGAAAAGGGGACGGCGAAGTATTCGGCAGTGCAGATTGCCGAGCATTTCGATTCGATTGGCGGGACGCTCGTGCTCGACAGCCGTTCGCATACGAGCTTCCTGCAGGCCCTGGTGCTGAAACAGGACGCGGGGTCCAGCCTCGACTACATCCAGCAGATGCTGCTCGCCCCCAAGTTTCCCGCCGACGAATTCTCCAAGGTAAAGCAGCTTCATTTGACGCATATCGCCGATCGCCAAAGCGATGCTCAGACCGAGATCCTCGATTTCTGGAGCGGCCTGTTGCCCGCCACGACTCCCTACAGCCGCAAGGCGCTCGGCGAGCGGGCAACCGTCTCCAGGTTGACAGCCGCCGACTGCCAGAAGTTCCATAGCGCCTATTTCGTCCCCAACAACATGGTGCTGTCGGTCTTCGGTGACATCGACCCTGAAGCCGTGCTGGCGCAGGTCGAAGCGACGTTCGGCAAAGCGCCTCGCGCCGCCGGATTCAAGTGGCCCGAGTTTTCGCCGGCGCAGTCGCCCCTCGCGTCGGACGTGGCGAAGCACCTCGTGCATCAGAAGCCGAACACGGCAATGGTGCTGATCGCATTTCCGTCGGTTTCGGTTCGCGACTCACGAACGCGCGCCGCAATCGACGTGCTCGAGGCCCTGCTCACCGGCGGCGGCGGGGCCGGGGGACGGTTTCATGAAGAACTGCGCGGAGACCAACTCGTCTATTACGTGTTCGGGATGCCGATGACGGGCCTCGCGCCCGGGTATTTCGTCTTTCTCGCGCAGACCAGGCCGGAAAGCCTGCCGCAAGTCGTCAAGGCCATCCGCACCGGACTCGACAAAATCGCCCGCGAGGGGATCCCGGCCGATGAATTTGCGCGGGCCAAGTCGAAACTGGTCGTGGCGCACACGATGAGCAACACGACTCCCGCCGAACGGGCGTTCCAGGCCTCGATCGACGAATTGTACGGCCTGGGGTACGACTATGACAAATCGTATCCCGAACGGATCGGCAAGGTGCAGGTCGACGACGTTGTCGCCGTAGTCAAGAAATACTTTGAGCACGGCATTGTCGCAACGTCGTCCCCCGATCGTCTCCCGGATCAGAAGCCCGAGGCGCCGGAGTAGGCGGACGCTTGTTTACTGAACAGAAAAACACCATACTTTCGGTCGTCAGGATTGTGGGTCAAGGTGACATTGAGGAAAGAAGATGAGCGGCCGGAAAGCTACGTTTGACCGTGAACCACTCACATTTGACGCACCAAGCTTATTTTGGGAGCGGGTTCGGGTTGCGCAGGAATCGACGCTGACGCCTGAATTCGGCGAGCATCTTCGAATGGGCTCGGCCGAATCGACGCTCATTGTCGGGGACGCACGTCGCGCTCTGGGACGTATGCCGGACGGCGTCTTTCAGTGTTGCGTCACTTCGCCTCCGTATTGGTCGCTCAGGAACTATCACATCGAGGGACAGATCGGACTCGAATCGTCTTTGGAAGACTACCTGGAAAGTCTTGTGGATGTGTTTCGCGAAGTTCATCGAGTTGTTCGCGACGATGGAACGCTATGGTTAAACGTCGGCGATTCCTATACGTCAGGCGGACGGACTTGGCGAGCACCGGATAAAAAAAATCCCGGCCGTGCAATGGATATCCGGCCGCCTACCCCGGACGGACTGAAGCCCAAGGACCTGATCGGAGTTCCCTGGAGACTGGCGTTTGCTTTGCAACAGGCCGGCTGGTATCTCCGCGCTGATATCATCTGGAATAAGCCGAACTGCCAACCGGAAAGTGTGAAAGATCGCCCCACTCGCAGCCATGAGTATGTGTTCTTGTTCAGCAAGAATGAGCGATATCATTACGATCAGACAACTGTGCGCGGACCAAATGATCGCAATTTGAGAACCGTCTGGGACATCAATACGAGGGCCTATCGACATGCCCATTTTGCTACGTTTCCACCAGATCTTGTCGACCCGTGCATTCAGCTCGGAAGTCGCGTCGGAGATCTGGTGCTCGACCCTTTCATCGGTTCCGGGACGACAGGCTATGTCGCCCTGAATCTCGATCGCAAATTCGTGGGAATCGAACTGAATCCAGATTACGTCAAGCTCGCCCGACGCCGCTTGAACGGAATGGTCGCCGATGACTGACCGTCCGATCCAAGCGCCAGATCCATCTCGCCAGATTGCGTTTCATCAGCTGCTTGTCTCCGCACGCCGAACTTGGCTGATTGACGCATTGGCCGAAGCTCTCAGCCGAATCGATCCTCGGCAGCTTAAGCAGGAACTCTTAGCATTTGTTCCGACCGACGCGCAGCGTATCCTGGCAAAAGCCGGAATTCGCGATGAGCATGTCTTTCCCACGCCAATTGTAATTTGCGAGTTGCCAACGCTTGTGGGGTATTACCGGCTGTTGTTGGGGGTTCCTCAAAAGAGTTTCTATGGTGGCGGAACAGGTATGGGGCTTTTCAAATCGATGGAGAGCCGCGGCACGTTGAGCGCTCGCCAAAAGCACGCCCTGCCAGCATTTTGCCGGGCAATGTGTGCGTCGCTTGCCGATCTCGTTCGGCAACTATCACCTTCTGTGACACCTCGCGACGTCCAAGAGCTACCGCTCCTGACGCTGGGGTCATACTTTCAAGGTGCGAACAACGTGCTGATCGGAAAGCAAGCGACTGCCGATGTCTTCCTGGCCATCAAAGAGATTGTTGGCGACGCATTGATTGAGAATGATGCGAATCGATTGGTCGTTATGAATGCATCGGGACGCCGTGTGACCCTGACGTTGGGCAGCGATCCGGATATCAACATCGAAGAGGAATTCTCGGGGAAGCTTCGCAAGAAAGTCGCGATCGAGATTAAGGGCGGTACCGACAAAAGTAATGCGCACAATCGTGCCGGCGAAGCTGAGAAGTCCCACCAGAAGGCAAAGAACGAAGGGTTTCGCGATTTCTGGACAATCATCGCCAAAAAGGGCCTTGATATGGCCAAGTTGCAGTCAGAATCTCCGACGACTAATTCCTGGTTCGATGTGGCTCATGTTCTTGGGCGACAAGGCAACGATTGGGACGATTTCTGCAGCCGGTTGGTGGATGTGCTCGGCATTCCTTCGATGAAGTCGCCGTAGCCGACAACAATCGCGTTGTCTGGGCGATGCAGATTTCCGCGTCACTCAGCCGGCGGAATCGGTGCCGGCTGATCAATCCCTTCGGCACTGCTGGGCGGCGCCTGTGGGAACGACAAGTGGCCGGACTTGCTATGCAGGTCGTCCGGATCGGTCGGGATCGCTTGCTCGGGAATGCCCGTTCCCTGCAATTCGACGCTGCCGAGCCAGCCTTCTCGCTCGAAGGGCTCGGGTTCGGCATGAACCGGGTCGATGTCGGCTGCGTCAACCGCATAGCTGCGCGCCCACGCACGGCGCAGAGCGTCCTGGTAGGCCTCGGGCGTCCAAGTCGATTCAGCCAGATGCACGTTGTTCAGTTCGAGCAGCGTTCCCTTGCGGTAGTGCAGATCGGTCAGCGCCTTCTGGTATTCGACGACGCTCGTATAAAACGCAACTTCCGCCGTCGCCGCGTCGGTCCGGGTTTGCAACCACTGCTGCAGCAGAACGCTCGTGTCGGTATTCTGTACGCCGGTACGATAGCGGTTTTCGCGCCCCGGGATCTGGGCCTCGGCGATCTGCCAGCGATTGTAGTTCGACTGGGCCGTCTGGTAGCGCCACGCCATGTTCTGAAACGTCGTGGACAGCTCGTGGCAAACTTCCAGTTCCTGGTTCGCCAGCGATTCCTTCGCCTTGGCGACGCGCAATTCATAGTTGCGAACTTGCGATCGCGCCTGCCGAAAACCGATGGGCATCGTAAACTGAAATCCCGCCGTATATCCGGTCTGATTGGCGGCTCCTTGAGTCTGAAAGAAGCTCTGGATGTCGACGCCTCCCGGCCCGTTGATCGGATTGCCCGTGTTGAACAGATTGTTGCCGAAACCGTTGATCTGATAGCTCGAAATGAAGTTGAGCTGCGGATGAACCAGGTTATTGGCGGCCCGCAATTGTAACTCCAGGCTCTTGACGTTCCACTTCTGCTTTCGTAGCTCCTCGCGGCGGGTGAGGGCCTCGGCCAGGCAAATGTTCCAATCGGCGATCAACTCGCCCGTGTTGGGATCGTCTTTGGGGCGGATGATGCGGCCGTCCGCGCTCGGCAGCCCGCACAATCGTCGCAATTGCACTTCGAGGGTATACAGGTTTTGCAGCGAATCCTCGACGGCGGCGCGGCCCTGATAAAAGGCCTGCCGCGATTGCAACTCGTCGAGATCACTGAACTTGCCGACCACCTTGTTGGCCTGCGTAAACCGCCACGACCGCAAAAAGGCGTTGCGGGCCTCGACGTTCGTGTCGTACGTGCGGTATGCCAGATACAGGTCCCAATAGGTTTCTTCGAGGTCGCGCAGCGTGTTGCGCACGTTCATTTCGAAATCGGCGACCGACATGTCGGTGTTGATTCGCGAAATGGCGACACCCTGGTTGACGCCCGAGACGCCGGTGATGTTCGAGTTGAGCGGGCCGGCGATGCGGTTGAAATCCGCGCCCGCACCAGCCCACAGGAACTGCGTGTACTGGAACTGCAGGTTGCCGGTGTACACTGACGGAAACAACTGGGTCGCGATGTTGGGGCCGAGGAACTGGTAATTGACGTTCTGAGCAACTGATAAAGTGGCACCATACGCGAACGTCTTGGTGACCCCGGTTGTAAATGCGGTCGTGTCGGTGTTCAGGACGCTGCCTTTCGTCAGACCGCCGGACGTAATCGTGTTATTCGCAATTGTCGAGTTCGACCCCCACACGGCCTGGGTGTTGAACGTCGGATCGAACGCCGACAGGGCCGCCTCGACGCCCTTGCCGCCGAACAACACGCCCGAATCACGGATCGACGGATCAAACACCGTCGGCACGGTATCGGGATTCGCCATGACCTGCGATCCGGGTGTGCGAAAATCCCCACGCACGCGCAGGATCTTGTTGTTTGTGAGCGCCAGGTGCACGGCCTCGGCCAGCGACAGGTCCCAGACTTCGTCGCGGTTGCGGTCGCCGATCTTTCTCGGCTTTTTGGTGACGGCCACCACGTCGGGCGTCGGTTCATCGAGCTCCGGCTGGTCGATCTCCATCACGTGGTCTTTGTAATCCAACGGCCCCGGATTACCGAGATAGTCTATCTTTTTGTCGGGCCCCGAACAGCCAGGCAGCATTGCGCCGACCAATGCCAGGCTGACCAATTTCGTCCAAAGACGTCGATTTCGGACCTGCCGGTGGATAGTGCTCATGTCTCGTCCGTGCGCCGGTGATGCAACCTGTATTACAGACAGGCCTTGCAGTAATCCCTAAATCACGACGTGAAGACGGCGTGGCGGCGCGGCCCGACGCAAAATGCCGTCGGAGGACAAGTCCCCCCCCTTCCCCGTGACCAATCGCTAAATACGTTACAGACAGTATCGACGGAGTAACCGTCAAACCTTCACCGATATTGCTAGCGCGCAAACGCTGTTTCGAAAGGAACTTCTTCTCAGCGCGTCTACTGATTGGCGTGCGCGACTTCAGCCGGAACCGGTCTGTCGTGCGGTTCCTGTGCTGCCAGAGCGGGTGCTGCCGGGGCCGTCGCATCTGCTCGTGGCGGACACGCTGGCAGCGCAACCTGCGTTGCCAAATCGGGAGCAGAAATCGCTGCTTCCGATATCCGCGGGGGTGCCTCGGCGATTGCCGAAGCGGGAAGCCCCGGCCGCATCGGCTGCTCCTGCGAGAACGCCTTGAGCTCGGTATTGAAGATCTTGACCAGCGCGTGCAGGCACGAGGCCACGATCGGCCCGATGAACACGCCCCACAGGCCCATCACCTCGATGCCGCCCAGCACGCAGACGAAGGCCAGCAAGGGATGCAGTTTGACATTGCTGTGTAGCACGTAGGCGCGAATCACATTGTCGAGAAGACCCACGAAGACGGCCCCATACAGCGCCAGGAATGTCGCCATTCCCCAGTGGCCTTCGTGGAACCCCAGCCAGAGCACAAATGGTCCCCAGATCAGCCAGGTCCCCAGCACCGGCACAAGTGCCGTGAGGGTCGACAGGATCGTAACGATAAAGAAGTGCTGAAATCCGGCAATCTGCATGCCGATGCCGGTCGCGATTCCTTGTGCCAGCGCCGCGGCGAAGGTCGCCGTCACGACCGCCCGCACCGCCTGATTGAATTGTGCGAGCAGGTGCCGAATGTAGTCGCGATGAACGGGGATCAGCTTTTCGGTGGCATCGATCAGAGTCGGTCCATCCGCCAGGAAATAATAGAATGCGATCACGAATGTGAGTGACGCGACGAGCAACGAGACCGCGCCGCCCACCAGTTTGATCGTCGAGCCTGCGTAACCGAGCGTTTTGCGCGCGAGCTCCACCGATCCTTCGCGGATTTTCGACTGGATCTCCCCTTGCAGCTCCTCGCGGTCGACCTGCTCGCCGGTCCAGCCTTCATAATGCCGGACCAGGCTCTCGAACGGAGCGCTGTTTTCGACGAACCGTACCAGCTCGTTCCAGTCCGAACCTTTCAGCCGCGTCTGCGCCTGGGCATACAACTCTTTCGCTGCCGCGATTGTTCCCACGGTAAGCGGCACCAGCACCGTCGCCAGCACCACGATCGTCGTCAGCCCTGCGGCCAGCGGCGTTCGGTTCTTCGTCCACACCAGAAACCGCCGGTAGATGGGTTGGCACAGGATGGCGAGCACTCCCGCCAGAAACAACGGCATCAGGAACGGTGCGATCACGTGATAAAACGTCAGGCCCAGGGCGACAATGACCGCTCCCATGATCAGCAGCGATACCAGCCGCGCCATTTGTCCCATCGCCACGCTCCGAGGCCGTGAATAATTCAACGCAAAGAAACTTTGTTCGCCGCTTAACAACAAAGGCCCGGCCTCTGCAAGAGAAGCCGGGCCGAGAATACGAGATCGGTGAAACGGCTCAGGTTACAGCGCCCAGCCGGATCGATAGGGTCGCTTGATGATGATGTCGACCTCGGGGGCATTCGTGGCCCGCAGATTGGCGGCATCCCACTCGATCTTCTTGCCGTCCGAATTTGGCCCCTTGCCAGCCCAGACCGCCAGATTGCCGAGCAGAATCGTTTCGGTCAGTCCGCCGGCATAGTCCGAAAAGTTCGACATGGCCGGCTTTCCGCCCTTGATCGCCTCCACCCATTCCACAAAATGGCCGGGCGATTTGACGAATTCTACGTCGGGAGGCGTTGCGCCGCTGATGAGGCTGAACCTCTCGCAATAGTCGCCGTGCGCGTGGAGCGTGTCCTTTTCGCCCACGACGAGTGCGCCGCTGATGGGCAGGTCCTTATTGGCGTATTTTTCGCCGAACAGCGCCTTCTCGGGCTTTTCGCCACCGTCGTACCACGTCACCGGAATCGCGGGGCGAGAGCCGGTCGCCGGAAACATGAACTTGATAATCGACCAGTTGGGATAGCTGTCGCCATTATGTCCCGAATGCTCGGCCTCGATCGAAACCGGGTCCTTCAGGCCCAGAGCCATGTACGGCATGTTGAACGTATGGCAGGCCATGTCGCCCAGTGCGCCCGTGCCGAAATCCCACCAACCGCGCCACTTGAAGTCATGATACCCCGGCGCATATTCGCGGAAGGGGGCCGGCCCCACCCACAAATCCCAATGCACCGTCTCGGGAATGCTGTCGGCCGGTTTCGGGCGTGGGCCGCCTTGCGGCCAGACCGGGCGATTCGTCCAGACGTGCACTTCCTTGATCGTCCCGAGGGCTCCCGCCTTGATCGTCGCGGCGGCCTTGCGGAGCGAGTCGGACGCGGTCCCCTGATTTCCCATCTGCGTCGCGACTTTCATTTCCCTCGCGGTATGCGCCAACAGCCGGGCTTCCGATACCGAATGCGTCAGCGGTTTTTGAGTGAAACAGGCCTTACCCAGTTTCATCGCAGCAACCGAGGCGAACGCATGATGATGATCTGGCGTGCTGACGGTAACCGCATCGATGCTCTTTCCGATCTCATCGAACATCTTGCGGTAATCGTTGAACCGCTGGGCCGAGGGAAATTTCTTGCTCGCCGCGTTCTCGAGCCGGGCGTCGTCGATATCGCAAATGGCGATGACGTCGCCGTGTTTGCCGGCGTCGGCCGAGTCGCTGTCTCCTTTACCCCCGATTCCGATGCAGGCAAATCGGATACGTTCGTTGGCGGCGGCACTGGCCTTGGGAAGCATCCCTCCGCCGGCCCAGAGCCCGATGCCGATGGCCGCCGATTCCTGCAAGAATGTTCTGCGATTTGTGTTGCGAGACATTGTGTTGAGCTCCGTAAATGCTGACAATAACTGGGTCGAGGAGGTCATCAGAGAGATCTCTACACTATCATTCAGCTACGTCGTTCGCAACCGGGAGAACGGGAACATGAGGCAGCGGTTTGGTGGGTCGGTCGTCGTTGTGGGATTGATGCTGACGGCTGGATTCCAGGGATTTCGGCCAGTGCTCGCGCAAGCCCCGGTGGCCGGATCAAAGTCCGGCGGGAGCGACAAGAAATCTCCCACCAAGGGCGCCCCCGGCGCTCTCTCTCCCGAGCAACAAACAGCCTTGCAGGCGATTGAAAAACTGGGGGGTAAGATCGCCTATGATAAAGACGGCGCCGTTTCGGGAATCGACCTGCGCAATCAGAAAGTCCGCCCCGAGCAATTGGAGCCTGTCGCGCGATTCCCGAAATTGAAAACACTGGTGATCTGGGGGGGCCGAATCAACGACGCGGCTCTGGTACACCTTGCGGGCCTGACGCAATTGACCGATCTCGAACTCGAAAACTGTTCGAGCGTGACGAACGCGGGGCTCGAGCATCTCCAGGGCCTGATGAATCTGCGATCGATCAATCTGAGGCGGTCGAGCATTACGGACGGCGCGCTGAAGTTTCTCAAGCCGCTGCCCAAGCTGGAACAGCTCCACCTGTTGTTCACCAATCTTTCCGATGACGGCCTGATCGAATTGGAAGACATGCCGCAGGTCACCTTGCTCGACTTGCGCGGTTGCAGCTACATCACTGACGCGGGACTGTCGCATCTGCGAAATTTGAAGAACCTCAAGACTCTCAAATTACGCAGTTTCGAGGTGACCAACGCCGGGCTCGAAAAACTTAAATCGCTGAAGGCCCTGCGCGTCCTGGCGATCGAAGACTCACAGCGCATCAGCGACGAGGGAATGGCGTATCTCGTCGGCATGACCAGCCTCAAGGACATTACGCTGATGCGCGACGGCGTCGCCGACGCGGGGTTGGCTCATCTGGGCAAGATCAAGGCGCTCGAACGGCTGAGTCTGCGTGGTTGCAACAGCGTGACCGGGGCCGGGCTGGCGCATCTGAAGGGCTTGGCGGATTTGCGCGTCCTCGTCTTCAGTGAAACGCAGGTGGACGACGCCGGGCTCGCCCATCTGGCCGGATTGGCGAAACTCGAATCGCTCGATCTTTGGCACACGAGCATCACGAATGCGGGCCTCGTGCACCTGAAGCGCTTGGCCAACCTCAAGACGCTGATTCTGAAGGAAACCGAGATCGGCGACGACGGGTTGAAGTCGCTGGCCGGTCTGGCGAAACTCGAGTCGCTCGATCTTTCCGGCACCAAAGTGACCGATGCCGGACTGGAACAGCTCAAGTCGCTGAAGAATCTCAAGTCGATCGACTTGCGATTTACTCAAGCCACCGACGCCGGCGCGATGAAGCTCAAGCAGGCAATGCCCAAGCTGACAGTCGTGAAATAGGGTCCGATGATCGGGCGTCGGTGCGCACCGGCAGGGATTCTCCTCATCGTCAGTGATCATCCCGGTGGACGTCCTCAAGCGGACGCCGCACCGTTCTGTCTCTCGCGCGCCCTTCTATCTACCGGGCCGGGTTCGACGTGCGCCACGACGCCTGCCAATTCGGCATTAAAGATTGTCGATTTTTCAAGGCGGGGGGGGGAGAACGCCCCATATTCAGATGTTGCAGATGGAAAATCCTTTACTAGCCTACCGGTTTGTGACGATTTCAGGCGCGTAGTCCATAATGTGACTTGCTTGGTTGCAGTTCGTCATTTTGTCGAGCCGATTTTCCATCTACACAAGATAGGAAACTTGAGTAGATGGGGGTGTCCGGCGGGCCTGGCCGGTGGTGCGACTCACTGAGTCCATCGTGACAAAAAGCCAGGTTTGCCCCACGAAAGCCCTCTCTCCCCTGCATCGGATGCTCCAACAACCGCTGACTGCAACCCGGAGAGACCGTCGATCATGACATTGCCACGCCACTGGATCCACCTTTTCGCAGCGATTGCCCTGTTTGGGGGCTCAACCGTCGCGCGCGCCCAGGAAACTGACGCCGAATCGGAATTGATCCTCACCAATAATATTTCGTTGCCGACTTCCGGGGACGCCTTTACCGATCTGGTCGAACGGGCGATCCGCGTCACGGGTCAGCGCAGGCTGACGGCTGGCGTGCACACTCCCTGGCAGGTTGTGCACGGCATCCTGGCCCAGCGGTGGGACCTGATGATGCTGAAGAAGGAGAATCCCAAGGAAGAAATCAGCGGCATCGAATGGATCACCAGTGGCGTTTACTTCGATGGAATGCCGCTGTGGGAAGCGACCCCGTACGGCGGCCGGGGCCACCCCTTCACCCGCCCCTATGCGTTCGAAGGGCACCCCACCCAGTTCCTGGGCTATATGTCTATGGCCAATATTCCCCTGGAATATGAGGTCAAAACCCCCACGAAGATCATCACGATCAAGGACATCATCCACGATGCCAAGATGCAGGTGCACGCCGGCGTCGAAATCACATGGACATTATGGGCCTTGGCGCACTATGAAGAGCCTGACGCGCAGTGGTTCAACGCGGCGGGAGAACCCTGGAGCATCGAACGGCTCGTGAAAATGCAGGTTGACGAACCGGTCACTTCAGGCGCCTGCGGCGGCTGCCACGGTCTGTTTGCCCTGGCCTACGCCCGCAATATGTACTTGTCGACGAAGAAACCGCTGCGAGGGGTGTGGTTCGAAGCCGATCAGAAAATCAAGCGATACATTGCCGAAGCCAGGGCGCTGCAGAATGCCGACGGGTCATTTTCGACGGATCACTTCAAAGG
>DASYAR010000190.1:0-25754 GCA_036501235.1 Planctomycetaceae bacterium | reverse complement strand
CGTTCCGCCGGTGCATTGTTCGAACTTTCCAATGCGCTGCCGGTCGGCCCCGGTAAAGGAACCCTTCTCATGCCCGAACAATTCGCTTTCCAGCAAGGCTTCGGGAATGGCGGCACAATTGACCGCCAGAAACGGAGCGCTGCTGCGAAGGCTGTGCTGATAGATTGCTCGGGCGATCAGCTCTTTTCCCGTCCCGCTTTCGCCGCGAATAAGAACTGTGACGTTCTGAGGCGCGACGCGTCCGATGGCTTTATAGACCTCCATCATGGCCGGACTCCGTCCCACCATCCGATCGACTGTGCTCTTCTCTTCGTCGGAATCATGCAGCGCCACCGAGACGTGCATCATCCGCCGCACTTCGAGGGCCCGCTCGACCAGGGTGCGCACCCCGGCCAGATCCAGCGGCTTGACGAGGTAGTCGTAGGCCCCGCCTTTGACCGCTTCGATTGCCGTATCGCTGGTGTTGCTCGCGGTGATGAAAATCACCGGCAGCTTCGAATCGAGCCGCTTGATTTCTTGAAGCACTTCGAACCCCGACATGTCGGGGAGCATCACGTCGAGCAGGACGAGATCGGGGTGCTCGTGGGCAACCATTTCCAAACCGGCGGTGGCTGTCGCCGCCGATTTGATTTCGACATCGGAATCGCGAAAGGCTTCCCGCAACAAGAGTGGAATTCCGCGATCATCATCGACGACGAGGACGGTTGTCATGGGGACTCACGCAATCGGACAATGGACGGAAACGCATGCAAACCGGACGGCGCCGGTCGCCTGCGCCGGTCTGTCCTGAAGAGGCCATTGTCAACCGGCAGGTTCCATAATACAACCGACCGCCGCGATTTCGTGTCGAATCGGCTCCATTTAGACGGCAAACTTCAGATTATTCGGCGCCATCCTCATATTTTGTTTGCCGTGCCTTGATCCAGCGAAAGCGGGCTGTCTCCAGGGGCGCACGCCCTGTCTCCGACGTCAAATGCGTCCGAGCATCACCAGAATCAGAATAATCAAGAAGATCGTTCCCAGTCCGCCGCTCGGACCATAACCCCAACCGCGGCTGTACGGCCAGGCGGGAACCGAACCCAGAAGCATCAGAATCAAAATGACGAGCAGGATCGTGCCGAGCATGGTAATTCTCCAGGGAAAGGGACATCAACATCTGCACAACGTCGAACCGGCACAGGCGACTCGACCCGAGGCGACTTACGGTGTTTCGGACGGCGGGTTCTTACCGGTTTGTTTCACGTCCGTCTCGTGTTTGATCGTGGTAGTGCCACCAGGACTTGTGATCTTGGTTTCACTCTTCGCTTGCTCTTTTTCGGCACAGCCGGTGATTCCGAGGGAGAACATCGAAATCAGCAGCGGAACGGCAATAAGACTTTTCATCTGAAAGCTCCGATTGAAAATGTGGGTATGTGACCAGAACATCCATGAACCTGTCTTCAGGTTTGGATTTGGATCGCAAACCTACTTTGCATTTGCCATGCCAGATCTTGCCCCTCCGCGATCGGAGTGGTTGTTTTCCGCTCGATTGCCGCTTCGAGCACGCATCTGCTACGTCAAAACGGCGCGAGCGTCCCTCGCAATTCGGCCTCGACAATCTGCCGTCAAGAGGGCGTGCAGCCCCAGCAAAAGGCGCATTATTTAAACCTGGCAATCAGCCGTGCCAAGATTCATTGTGATCGCCGCACGACCAGGCAGAGGCCAGTAAGCGACAAGAATGGCTTGTCGACAACCATCATCAGCAGGTCGGGCCTGGGAAATTTCGATTCCTCCGAGCAAACGGACCCCACTCGAATCGACAGGTCGAGGCGGGCGCTCGTTGACAACGCTCAGTGAGGAGCGTCAGAATGAATTCTCACGGAGTAATCTCGATCGCCATCCTGCGATGGTCGGACGGTCTGCGCATCTCATGAAATACGTTCTGGTCGTCGATGACTCATCGACTCTACGGAAGATGGTCATCGCCTCGTTGCGATCCGTAGCGAATATCCAGTGCCACGAGGCGGGCAATGGGTTGGAGGCGATCGAACGGCTATCGCTTGGTCCCTTTCACCTGCTGATCGTCGACTTGAACATGCCTGATATGCATGGGCTCGAAGTGGTGCAATTCGTTCGTGGACACCAGGCCTTCAGGCGCATCCCGATCATCGTCTTGACGACGCGCGGCGACGAGGAGAGCCGCGCGGCTGCATTAGCCGGCGGTGCGTCGGTGTATATGACGAAGCCGTTCCAGCCGGAGGAGCTGGCGACGGCGGTTCGCGAGCTATTGCACCTCGAATGACAAACGACTCTTCCATGCCCGGCAGTAAATCGCCGGCAGATCCATTTGCTGAATTCATCGACGATTACTTCGTCGAATGCGATGAGCATCTGGCCATCGCCCGGCGGAGCCTGTTGGCGCTCGAGCCCTCGCTGGAGAATTCGCACGTCGATACGGAGCTGCTCGACGAGTTGTTCCGCAGTTGCCATTCGATCAAGGGGTTGTCCGCCATGGTCGGGGTGCGCGAGGCCGAGCTGCTCGCCCACGAAATGGAGAGCTACCTGAGCGCGATGCGCAAGGGATCCGTGCATCTGGCGGCAGATGGCCTCGACCTGCTGATCGTCGCCGTCAACGCGCTGGAGCAAATCATCAGCGCCCGGAGGCAACAGGGAACGCCCCCCGAGATCGGCGAGCTGCTCGCTCGATTCCACAATCTGGCGACCGACTCGGGTGTCGCAGACCAGAACGCGGCATCTTCAAGTTCCAGGCCGCCTCCCGTGGGGCAGTTGAGCCCTGAAAAACAACGCACTCTGGAGGCTGCCGTCGCGGCGGGCGCGAAACCGCTGTGGTTTACCTTCGTCCCTTCGGCGGCGCTGGCCGACCGGGGAATCAACGTCAACACGATCCGGCAACGGCTGGAGGGCATCGGGCACCTGATTGACGCGGCTCCGGTGGTCATCGGAAAGGGGCAGATTGCTTTCACGTTTCTCATGGCCTGCGATGCCGTGGAATCGGTGTTTTCCACGTGGGCCGACGACGGATTGACGTTTGCCCAGTACGATCCGGTGGGCGCAGCGGCGCCTGCCGAACCGAACGGAACGAAAGATACGATGCCGGGCTCCGGTATCGGTTCGTCGCCCGCCATTACCAACGTGGTGCGGGTGGAGCTGTCGCGGCTGGATGCGCTGATGAGAATGGTGGGAGAGCTGGTCATCAGCCGGGCTCGGCTGAACGCCAGTCTGGAACGAACCGAGAGAATTCTGCCGCCCGGCGAGTGGCGCTCGCTGCAGGAAACAAACCAGGCCTTGGAGCGGCAGCTTCGCGACCTGCGAGAAGGGATCATGCACGTGCGGATGGTTCCGATCCGCGACGTGTTCGCGCGCATGCAGTTCGTCGTTCGCGATCTGACGCGGGAATATCAGAAAAAAGTGGTGTTGTCGCTGCACGGCGAAGAGACCGAGATCGACAAATTCATCGTCGAACGGATCATGGACCCGCTCTTGCACCTGGTGCGAAACGCCGTCAGCCACGGTTTGGAGCCCGCCGCAGAGCGGGTCGCGCAGGGCAAGCCGCCCGACGGACACCTCGAGTTGCGGGCCTGGGCGACCGGCGAGACGATCCGCATCGAGGTGGCCGACGACGGTCGCGGTATCGACGCCCAGCAGGTGCTCGGCCGAGCGCGGGCGTCAGGCGTCCCGGTCCCGGATTCGCTGCAGGACGACGCCCTGCTCGACGTGCTCTGCACGCCCGGGTTTTCGACTCGCGACGCGGCCGATCTCGCCAGCGGCCGAGGCATGGGAATGAGCGTCGTGCGGGAAGTGGTCGAAGAGCTCGGCGGCGTGCTGGCGCTCGAGACTCGCGTCGGGCAGGGGACCCGGTTCATGATTCATCTCCCCCTGACTCTGTCGATTGCCGACGCCTTGATCGTGAGTGCCGGGGGGCAAACATTCGCCGTACCGCAGGCTTCCGTGCGGGAAGTCCTGGAAGTTGCCCAAAACTCGATTCGCGCGCTCGAGAACAACGAGATTTTCCTGTATCGAGAAGGGGCCATCCCGTTCGTGAGGCTGCCGGCATTTTTCGGGCTGACCGAGCGGACAGGCTCGCTCTCGGTGCTGGTCGTGGGTGAAGGGCGGAATACGGTCGGCATTGGCGTCGAGCGCGTGCTGGGCTTGCGCGAAGTGGTGGTCCGACCGCTGATCGACCCGCTGGTGCGGGTCCCCGGCGTGGGCGGCGCGACCGAGCTGGGGGATGGCCGTGTCGTCTTGATTCTCGATACCGTCGCCTTCACCCGCGGAGCGGCAAAACCGTCTCGGACCAAGTCGGCGCCCGGAAATAACCTGACGCTGAAATCGGCCGCCGTGGCAGGAGCCTGATTCATGAACCAAGCCGCACAGACCACACAATCGTTCGTCCTGTTCGAGCTGGCAGGCACGACCTATGGGATCACGAGCGACGCCATTCGGCAGATCGAGATGGTCGAGACCATCACCCCCGTGCCGCATGCCTCCCGGTTCGTCGAAGGAGTCGTGTTCTCCCGCGGCCACGTCATCCCGGCGATCAACCTGCGGCAACGGTTTGGATTCGAGAAAATCCCGCATGATGTGCGCACGCGGCTGGTGATCGTGGCGCGGCACGATCGGGTCGTCGGCCTGTTGGTCGATTCGGCCCGCGAATTCGTGGCGATCGGCGTCGATTCCATCCAGCCCCCTCCCGAAGGCCTGGCGGGACTCAGCGGGAAGTACTTACGGAGCATTGCCCGGATCGGGGATCGGCTCGTGCTGGTTCTCGACGTCGACGAGGTCTTGAATTTTGCGGAAATTGCCGCCGTTCCGGCGGAGCCTGTCTAGACATTGGGGAGTACGGTCATCATGGCGAAGCGCATCACAAAACCTCGCGAAGTTTCCAGCAAACGGCAGACGGCAGGCTCGCCGCGGGCGGAGCGCGAATCGAATGGCAGCGCCGATCTGGGGCGCGCCTTCGAGCAGGTGACCCGTTCAGCCGACGATCAGTCGCGATCACTTGATGAAGCGGTCAGCCGCACGAATGATCTGGCGGCCTCGCTGGCGGAAACGGCCGGCCAGGCCGTGGCCGTAGCCACTTCGGCCGAAGAGCTCGTCTCGTCGATCAACGAGGTGGCCGCTTCGATCGAACAGGTCGACGTCAACACCAAGAAATTCGTCGGATCGCTGGGGGAGACCGCCGCGTCGATCGAAGAATCGACGGCCTCCATCAAAACCGTCACGGCCAATGCGCAAGAGATGGCGGTCTCGGCGAACCAGGCCAAAACGGCCATGACCGAAATGGCCGCGTCGATCAAGAGCGTCAGCAACGACACCGAGTCGTTGTCGTCCTCCGTGGCGGAAACCGCCTCGTCGATCGAAGAAATGGTGCGTTCCATCCAGGGAGTCGCCAGCAATACGGCCGGATTGACGACGGCCGCTGAGCAGACGTCCTCCTCGATCAACCAGATGGGGGCGTCGATCGAAGAGGTGACGGCCAGCACCGAGAACATGGCCGCGTCCGTCGAGGAGATCTCGTCGTCGATCGAAGAAATGGCCAGTTCCATCAGCGGCGTCGCACAGAGCGCAGAAAAAATCACCGCCTCGGCGGACGGCGCCGTCGCCTCGGCGACGCAGCTCGATCGTTCGATCCAGTCGGTGACGGCGATGGTCAAACAAGCCGACGAAGTGACGCGGCGCACGGCCCGCGACGCAGAAGATGGGGGCGCGGCCGCCCAGAAGTCGATCCAGGGCCTGCTGCGAGTGAAGGAATCGATCAGCCAGTCGGCCTCCGTCATTCGCGAAATGGGAAAACGAGCGGATGAAATCGGCACGATCGTCAATACGATCAACATGATTGCCGAACGGACGAATCTGCTGTCGCTGAACGCGTCGATCGAAGCGGCGCGGGCGGGGGACGCGGGACGGGGTTTCGCCGTCGTCGCCGAAGAGATTCGGAACCTGGCGGATCGGGCGGCCCGGGCGACGGGGGACATTGCCGGCATCATTAAATCGCTGCAAGACGTGGCGCGTGATGCCGTCCAAGCCTCGGACGAGGGGGTCAAAGTCGTGGACGAAAGCAGCCGGTTGGCCGAGTCGGGAACGGCCGGCCTCACGAAAATTCTGGGAGGCGTTCAAGACACCACCCAAATCGTGGCGCAAATCGCCCGCGCTGCCGAGGAACAGCTCACCGCCGGACGCCACGTCGTAGCGGCGATCAACAGCACCGCCGCTCAGGCCAAGCAAGTTTCGACCGCCACGGCAGAACAGTCGAAAGCGGCGCACGGCGTGGTTCAGGCCGCGAATCAATTGCGCAAGACGACCCAGCAGGTGGCGCAGGCCATGCTGGAGCAAGGCCAGGCGGCGCGAGAGATCATCAAGGCGGCCCAAAGCACGAGAACGCTGGCCGAACAGGTGCAAAAAGCCGCATCGGAACAGGCGACCGGGGCCAACCAGATCGTGCAGGCGGCCGTGTCGATGCGGCGTGGCGCGGAATCGACTTCGAAGTCTCTGGGTGAACAGGCGCGGGCCAGCGATGATATACTGAAAGAGGTCGACGTTCTGGCTCGTAATGTGTCGGACGTCAGCCAGGCGATGGCGGAGCAGGCGTCGGCAGCCGGTCAAATCACAAAGTCGGTGCAGGACATGCGCCGGCAGTCGGGTGAGGTGGCCCAGGCAGTGAGCGAGCAGGCGCGGGCCATGAAAGAGATGACGTCGGCTGCCGCGCAAGTCACCAAACAGGTGCAGGCCATCACGGCAGGAAATCGCGAAGATGCGGCAGGCGCGGTGGAAGTGCTGGAAGGCCTCAAAAAGGTCCGGGGAACCACGGAACGAAATTTGCATGATTTGGATGCCGCTCGCCGCATCGCGATTACCGGAACGTGACACACCGCTCGCCCGCTGCGGGCTATTACGAATTTGGCCGAAACGAATAGCCCGGACAGAACTGCAATGACGTCGAGTCGACGCCCTCTCGAACACCAATCGGACCGCCCGACCCCCTTGTCGTCTGCGGGAGCCGGCGAACGGCTCCCCGCCTCAGCGACGCTCGTGCGGTCACTCGACGATCCCGATTGGCGAATTCGTCAGGCGGCGGCCTTAAAACTGGGCGAACGCGGCGACCCCGTGGCAATCCGCCTGGTCCTGGAGGCGATGCAAAATGACCATCAGAACCTGCGGGTCTTGAATGCGGCGATCCGCGCCCTGGTGCGAAATGGCGTCGACGTCGTAGGACCGCTGGCCGGGTTTCTCAAAGATCCCGACGCCCAGCTTCGCATTGCTGCGGCGTTGACGCTGGGCGAGCGCCGCGATCCACGCGCGATTCCAGTCGTCATGCAAGCCTTGGACGACCCGGACGCCAATGTTCGATTTCATGCGGTCGAAGCGTTGGGAAAGCTCCGGGCCGGGGCTGCTGTCGACCGTCTCGTAGCGATCGCCCAATCGGGCGAATTTGACCTCGCCGCGCCGGCGCTCGATGCGCTGGCCGCCATCGGCGATGGCAGCGTCGCCGGCGAGCTGACGGCGCTGCTGAGTGACCCGTTACTGCAGTTCTCGGCTTTGGAGGCCCTCGGCCGCCTGGGGGATGAAGAAACGGCGAAAGCGCTGGTTCTGTTGTTCAATTCCAACGAGGCGTTACGTGGCGGCGCGGCACGCGCCCTCGTCGGGATCTGGCAGCGGTACGACCGGATGTATCGTCGCGGCGATCTCATCGTGGATCTGTTCGCAGTGGCGATTTCGCATGAGGGCCTCGAATCAATGCTGGAGTTGACGGCCGAGAGAGACGCCGCCGAATTGTCGGCTCTCGTGTTCATCCTGGGCTGGGTCGAGGATCCGCGAGCGGACGCCGTCCTGGTTCGCTTTCTGGATATTCCTGCCGCCCGGCGATCTGCCGTGGATGCGATCTTGCGCAAAGGACCGCGAATTGCGGATTCCGTCGCCGGCTCCCTGTCCGCCAGCGATCCGGAGACGAAGAGTGCGGCCCTCGACATCCTGGGCAAGATCGGTAATCACGAGCATGTGGCCGTCATTGTGGCCACGGCCGATGCCGATCCGGAGTTCGCGGCCGCGGCCGTCGGATCGCTGGCGCAGATCGGAGACCAGTTCGCATTCGGGGCGCTCGTGGCGTACCTGGGGAATCCCGATCCGCCAGTGCGGCAGGCGGCTGTCGCCGCGATCAAGACGATGAGAATTCCCGCCGTCGCGGCTGCCATCCCCGAGCTTCTCCATCACGAAAACCCGCATGTCAGAGAAGCGGCTGTCAGGATCGTCGCCGATGCAGAGATCATCCGCACCGACCTATTGCTGGAGCGCTGCGAAGACGAAGACGAAATCGTGCGGTGTGCGGCATTCGAGGCGCTGGGGTTGGCGGGGGATTTGCGGGTCCTTCCGTTTGCTAACGCGGCGCTGCAGACGAAGAGTGCGACAAGCCGAGCCGCTGCCGTTCAGGCCTTGGGAGGCCTTTCCGACCCGGCTGTAGGCCCTTTGCTGCGGGCGGCATTGAACGACGCCGATCCCTGGGTTCGCTATTTTGCGGTGCGTTCTCTGGCAGAGCAACGGGACGTCGAATCCCACGCAGCGCTCGTGCGCCTCGCCGAGTTCGACATGGCATTCCAGGTTCGAGTGGCGGCGATCGACGCCTTGGGTCAGATCCCTGTCGAGCGACCGGTGCTTCTCTTGATGCGGATCGCCGATGACGCGGCCGACCTGGATGTGAAACATGCCGCACTGGTCGCACTGGGACCTGTCGATCGTCCCGAGGCGGTTGCCGTTCTCGTGGCGGCTATGCATGCGGCCGAAGTTGCCACGCGACTTGCAGCCATCCAGGCCCTGGGGACCAGCGCCCATCCGCGGGCTGTCGAAACGCTGCATCAGATCGCGACGGCGGATTCCGAAGAATCGACGGTCAAGGCGGCGATCGACGCACTGGAAGGGTCTCCATCGCCACAGGCCACGGAGGCCTTGTTGCTGTTGACGGTCGACCCCCCCTGCCGCGATTTGTGCGTGACGGCGCTGTCGCGGTTGGATGCATCCCGGCTCGACCAGCTGGCCCGCGGACTGGCGCACGATACGATCGACGTGCGGCGCGCGACGGTCGAGGCCCTGTCGCGCCATGCCGACCGGCGCGCCCGCGAGCTATTGAAAACTGCGGCCGACGATCCGCACAGATCGGTCCGGCAGGCGGCACAAAAAAGCCTGGCTGTTTCTCGGGGCCCTCTCACGCAGCAGGCAGGGTTCTGAATGCCGCACTTACCTCAGGGGCACAACCTCTCGGAAAGTGAATTCACGATTCTGCGAGATCTGATTCACGACCGCACGGGGCTGTATTTCGAAAACGGGAAACGGCAATTGCTGGCCGACAAACTGTCGAGCAGAATGCTGGAGCGGCAATTTCGCGCCTTCATCGACTATTACTATCTGCTGCGATTCGGCCCCGGGGCCGAAGAAGAATGGAAGCACGTCCTCGACGCGCTCTCTGTGCAGGAAACCTACTTTTGGCGCGAGATGGACCAGATTCGGGCGTTGGTCGACTTCATCGCGCCGCGGCATTTTGCCGGCATCTGCGTCAATCCACTGCGAATCTGGAGCGCCGCCTGCGCGACGGGTGAAGAACCGCTGACGATCGCCATGGCGCTCGATCAGGCCGGCTGGTTCGAGCGCGGGCCGATTGAAATCATGGCCAGCGATGGCAGCCGCGCCGCCCTCGCCAAGGCCGAGCAGGGGACCTACCGCGAGCGCTCGTTCCGGGCGCTGCCAACCTCCCTGCGCGATCGATACTTCAAGCCGACAGCGGATGGCTGGCAGGTTGATCCGGACCTGCAGCAGCGAGTCAAATGGCATCATGCCAATCTGATGGATCGCCAACAGATCGCCGCCCGCAGGCCCGTGCACGTCATCTTCTGCCGCAACGTCTTCATCTATTTTTCCGACGACGCGATCCAGCGCACGCTTCGCGAATTCTACGATGGTTTGGTTGCTCCGGGACACTTGTTCGTCGGCGTTTCCGAATCGCTGTTGCGATTCAAGCACGCTTTCGAGCTCCAGGAGCTGGGAGACGCCTTCGTCTATGTGAAACCCCTCGTTGTAAAATCCCCGGTCGTGAAACCCCCGGTCGTGAAAGAAAACTGATGGCTGCCGTGGTGCGGATCTTGATCGTCGACGACTCGGCCTATGTTCGGAAGAGCCTGAAGCAGATTTTCTCGCGCAGTCCGTTTTTGGAGGTGGTGGGCGCGGCACGGCACGGCGCAGAAGCCTTGGACCTGGTCGAACAATTGAAACCCGACGTCGTCACGCTCGACTTGAACATGCCCCACATGGGGGGATTGACATTTTTGCGCGAACAAATGTCGCGCCATCCATTGCCTGTCGTCGTGGTCAGCAGCATGGACGTGGCCGGCGAGCTCGTCTTGCAGGCTCTGGAGGCTGGGGCCATCGACGTGATTCAAAAGCCGACGGCCCTGGCTACGGAAAAGGTCTTGGAGATTGGCGAGGAGCTGATCGCCAAGGTGAAGGCGGCCGCCGGGGCGAATTTTCGGCAGCCGGGAGTCGCTCTTCCGCCGTCGATCACCAAATCTGCGCCGGCGCGCGCCGCCCGGTTGGCGTGCGACGTGATCGTCATCGGGGTCTCGACCGGCGGCCCGCAGGCGCTAAAATACCTGCTGCCGCAATTTTCGGCAGACTTTCCCGTGCCCCTTGCGATCGTCGTTCACATGCCAGTAGGATATACCGAGCTTTTTGCACGCAGCCTGAACGACGTTTCGCAATTGGAAGTCATTGAGGCTCATGAAGGAGCACTTCTCCGGCCGGGGAGAGTCCTCCTGGCTCCCGCTGGTCGACATTTAACCTTCCAGCGTTCTCTCAATTCCGAAGTTTCGGCGCACCTGGATGTAAAGCCATTGGATACGCCGCATCGGCCGGCCGTTGACGTCTTGTTTCAATCGGCGGCGGAGGTCTTCGGCAGCCGGGTGTTGGGGGTCGTGATGACGGGGATGGGATCGGACGGAACGACGGGAGCTGCGCGGATCAAGGAACGCGGAGGAACAGTTTTTGCGGAGGCGGAAGAGACCTGCGTGGTGTACGGAATGCCTCGTTCGGTGATCGAGGCCGATTTATGCGATCGAATCGTACCTCTCCATGAGTTGGCAGATGCCTTGAGAGGAGCCGTATAATGGCCAAGATATTGATTGTCGACGATTCGAGCCTGTCACGCAGAATTTCGCGGCGGATCCTGACCGAAGCGGCGCACGAGGTCTTCGAAGCCCAGGACGGAATTTCGGCCATCGAGCAGTATTTCCTGGTCAATCCGGACCTCGTTCTCCTGGACATCACGATGAAGGGCATGAACGGTTTCGAAGTGCTGGAAAAACTTCGGGAATTGGATCCCCACGCGCGGGTCGTCATCGCCACCGCCGACATCCAGAGCTCCACGCAAACTCTCACCAAAGCGGCCGGATCGAAGGGCTTCGTCACCAAGCCGCTGCAGGCCGATGAAGTCGTCAAGGTCGTTAACGCGGCTTTGCAGGGAGAGTCTTGATGCTCCTTTCCGAACAGCAACGGGACATCCTGACAGAGCTGATCAACGTCGCTTTTTCGCGAACGGCCGCTTCGTTGTCGGTGTTGGCCGGCAGCCGGGTGGATCTGGATGTTCCCGCGGTCACCGTGCACCCGATTGCCGGCCTGCCCCAGGCAATCGAGCGGTTCGTGACCGGGGAACTGGCCACGGTCCATCAGATTTTCACGGGCCCGGTCGCCGGAGACGCACTGCTGCTGCTGAATCAGTCGGGCGCGATGACGCTGGTTGCCTTGTTGACGGGGACCGAAACGTCGGTCGTGCGCCTCAGTGCGTCCGACAAAGAGGTGCTCTCGGAGGTGGGAAATATCCTGCTGACTGCGTGCCTGGGAATCTTTGGCGATATCCTGCAAGTCCGGTTTTCGTTCAACGTGCCGAGTTTGCAGCTCGACGCCACCGAAATGCTGCTCAAATCGCTGACCGTGGGCAAAGACCAACTGCAACATGCGCTGATCGTCGGCGCCAGGTTTCGGCTCCAGGCCAGCGAAGTGACAGGTTGCCTGGTCATCGTTCTCGGCGTCGCCTCGTTCGACCAACTGATGCGGGCCGCCGAAAAGTGGGCCGAGGCGGCCACCTCCCCTTCGTCTCCAGCCAAGGACGCCGGGAGCGAACATGGACATTGACGCCGCTGCGTTCAATTCGCTGCAACAGGTCACGAATTGGGGGATCCTCACGACCGACGCCAATTTGGCCGTCACCAGCGTGAACGACTGGTTCGAAACAAATTGCGGCCGGGCTGCCGGAGAAATTGTCGGACGGAAACTCCTCGACGTGTTTCCCGAAATCGCCGCACGTTTCCTCGACGAGCGCTATCGTCAGGTGCTGGCAGGGGGCACGGCCATACTCTCGCAACGACTGCATGGCTATTTGTTCTCAATGCCTTCCAGTGTGGACGGGGGGCATGCGACGCACATGCAGCAGTCGATTCGAATCGTGCCCCTGTTGAGCGCCGGGCAAGTCGTGGGAACGCTGACTGTCATCGAGGACGTCACCGAACGCTTCGAGCTCGAGACGAGCCTGAGAATGAGTGCTCTCCAGCATGCGACCATCGCCGATTTGGCTCAGCAGGCCCTCGCGGGGGGCGACTCGACCGGTCTCTTGGATCGCGTGGCCATGACGATTGCCGGCGCCGTGAAGGTACCCTATTGCGCAATTTTCGAGCTCCAGGCCGACAAGCAGTCGCTGCTGCTGCGCGCGGGGTCTGGCTGGCCGGTGCTGGAAATGAACTCCGCATCGATCGATGCCGGACCACACTCGCTCGGCGCCGAGATTCTGGCATCCACCGGGCCGTTGCTCTTCAAGGACAAGTCCGGCGAACCGGCATCCCGGCCGTCGAATCTTTTCAGTCGCGAGCGAATCGTCTGTGGTGTGCAGATTGCCGTACGCAGTGGCAACGAGGTGTTCGGCGCCATCGGGATCTATTCCGATCGGCCCAAAAATTTTCAGCGCGACGAGATTCATTTTCTGGAGGCGACGGCCAATATTCTGGGCGTGGCCGTCGACCGCATGCGGTTGGAAGACGCGCTTCGCGTGCGTGCCGATCAACTCGCCGCAGCCAATCAGCGCAAAAACGAATTCCTGGCGATGCTGGCGCACGAATTGCGAAATCCCCTGGCCCCCATCGAAAGTGCCGTCCAGATCCTGCGGCTGAAAGGCTCTCACGATCAGGAAGTTCAATGGGCGCGAGACGTCATCGAGCGGCAAGTTCAGCAAATGACGCGGTTGGTCAACGATTTACTCGACGTCTCGCGCATCACGTCGGGAAAGATCAATCTGCAGATGGGCCCTGTCGAGCTGAAACAAATCGTGGACGCCGCGACCGAGATCAGCCGACCGGTGATCGAGTCGCACCATCATACGTTTACGGTTTCGGCCGAGCAGAAATCCATCTGGCTGACAGGAGATTCCCCCAGGCTGGTCCAGGCCCTGTCGAATATTTTGAATAACGCCGCGAAGTATACGCCGAGTGGCGGGCGGATCGCGCTCACCGCCGGCCAGGAAGGAAGCGACGTCGTCATTCGAGTCCGTGATTCGGGCATAGGCATTCCCGCTGCAATGCTCCCTTCAATTTTCGACTTGTTCACACAAGTCGATCGATCGCTGGATCGTTCGGAAGGGGGCCTGGGCATCGGGCTGACGCTGGTCCGCAAGATCATGGAGATGCACGGTGGCAGCGTGCACGCTCTGAGCGCGGGGAGCGATCTGGGCAGTGAATTCGTGCTCCGGCTGCCGGCGACGACGCCCCCCGGCAGAAAATCGTCAATTCCAGGGCTGGGGCTGAACGACGGGTCGACCCCCGTAACGCGCAGAATTCTCGTCGTCGACGACAATGTCGACAGCGCCAGATCTCTGGCGATGCTGCTGAACATGCTGGGAAGCCCCACCGCCACCGCCTTCAGTGGTCGCGAGGCGCTCCAAAAGATCGTGGACGATCCGCCCGACCTGGTGTTCCTGGATATTGGACTTCCGGAAATGAACGGCTATGAGGTGGCGCGGCGGTTGCGCGAAAATGAACGCCTCAATATGTGTCACCTGGTCGCCCTCAGTGGATACGGCCGGGAGGCCGACATTCAAGAGTCGGCCCAGGCGGGTTTCGACCATCATCTGGTCAAGCCGGTCACGCTGGAGAATCTGCTGGCCCTGCTGAACCGTCTGCCCCTGGGACGCATTCAGAAAAGCTGACGTCGCCACATCACTCAATTGTTTAACCGCGACCCGGAGGGGAGCGCGCGTCGTATGGCCCACACGCGCTCCCCTCCGGCCATACCTGATGAAATCGGCTTGCGCCGATTTCCAGGAATGGCCTGTGGGTCGCGGTTAACCAGCGCTGCCTTCGACCGCAACCAAAAAAAAGAAGAAAAGAATTCTAGCCGCGGATGACGCGGATACGCGCGGATGAAAGAAGAAGGAATGACAGGAATATTGAGGACAGGAAAATCGGTTCATCGCCTGCGTCTGCAAGTCCGACGACGCCAGCCGAAAGACAATCTTCCTGTCCTTAATTTTCCTGTCTCTTTTCCGTCTAATCCGCGCGTATCCGCGTCATCCGCGGTCCTCTTCCTTCTTTACTCAGATTTACAATTTGCGCGGCCGAACAGCAAACCGACGAATAGTAATACGATTCAACAATCATTTCGCCGCTTTCAGAAATGCGATCAGGTCGGCCAGATCTTGGGGCGAGAGCTGCTGCTCGAGTCCCGAGGGCATGACCGACACGGTGCTGGGGCGCATCTCTTCGATGTCGTCCCGCGCGATGCGGGCCTCTTCTTTGGGGCCGGTCGCCAGGACGATCTCTGCGGCGGATTCGTTTTTGACGAGGCCGTTGAACGTCTTGCCGCTTTTCGTCACGACGGCGACCGGTTCGAAGCTGCGCACGAAGCTGGCGCTGGGGAACACGATTGACTCCAGCAGATCGCGCTCCTGCCGGATTCCGCCGATCCGTGTCAGGTCGGGCCCCGTGTTGCCGCCGAGATAGCCAAAGGGATGGCACGCCGCGCAGGCCGCCTTCGTGCTGTTGAACACGATCTGCCCGCGGCGGACATCACCATTCTTGAGCCCCGCCAACAGTGTTTCGAGCTTTTCTTTTTGTTTGCCGATGTCGACATTGAGCAACTGATACAGCTCGTCGGCCTGTGCCTGCACCGACGGGGGAAACTTCATCAGACTGGCGCGGATCGCGTCGATCCGCAGGCCGGACAGGGCTGGCGAATCTTTGAGTGCGGCGACGAGCTTGAGCCCCACCGCTTCATCGGTCGAGTCTTTGAATGCCGGCAGGAGACGGTCGGCTTCGATCGGCCCGGCCGACTGAAACGCCTCGGTGAGCACCTCGAGTTGGGACGGCATCAGTTTCGACCGCGTCAGAACGTCAGCCGCCGCGGAACGCCGGAGCACGTCCAACTCCGGGCGCAGATTGCTGCGCAGGAAATCGAATACGGGACGCGGGACTTCCGGAAGTCCCCCCGGTATCGCTGCAAGCGCAGTCAAACGCACGGCTGCCGGCGTGGCCGATTTATCCGCGACCGCCAGCAGTGCCTGCACAAGCGCCGGATCAGGGGTTTTCGTCGCCGGCAGCGCCCGGGCCGCGTTCACCGCGGATTCGAGCAGTGCGGGGCTTCCGGAGCCTAGCACCTTTATCAGCGCTGGCAGCCATGACGCGGGAGTTTCTTTCAGGGCGGAGCGGGCGATCGCTCCCAGGACGATAACGGTCATTTGGGGAGATAATGTCGGGTCGCTTAGTCGTTGCGCCAGAAGTTCCTGCACCGATGCGGCCTTCACGAACCGCGACAGCAACCCCTCAAGCTCGGCGGCATCGGCTTCACTTAATTGTTTGTCCTCGAGCCTTTTTCTCAGAAACCCAGCCAGTGCATCCCCCCATTCCGGGTGCCGGCTGACGATCCATGCCGCAGTCTCTTTGATCATCGGTTCCTTGGAGCCGAGTAATTGCGCAACCATTTGCGGCTCTAGAAAACCATTCGGCATCTGGTCGAGGGAGATCAGCGCCACGCGTCGGGTCGCTGCGTTCTTGGCACGTAATCCTTCGGCGGTTTTCACCGGATCGGCAAGTTCGATCAACGCATAAATCAGAGAGTGTTCGAATGCACGGTCTGAAGAAGAAACGGTTTGCGCCGCTTCGAGGATGGGGTTAGCTGCCGATTTGTCGCCGATCCGACCCAGAACTTCGGCTGCGGCCCGACGGTCTCTCGCAGAACTCTTTTCATTCGCCAGGACGTTGCACAACGCGTCCCTGTCGCCCTTTCGCGACAGGCTCAGAGCATGGAACGCCGCCTGTCGTACGGTTTCGTCAACATCGCCTAGCGCGAGACTAACAAGTGGTGCGCCCGGCACATCGTTTTCGAGCTTGCATTCAATACGACTTGCAAGCCAGACGGCATTGCGTCGCATCTCGGGCGAGGTTCTCGCAAGTTCGGACAGCCGATCGTTCCGCTTCGGAGCGGAAGCGACGCCGGAAGACAGAATTCTGTCGATGAGATAAGCAGGACGGCATTTTACTTCCGCGTGTTGCGCAAGTTCGCGAATTGCGCGGCGCCGCACGACTGCACGCTCATCACATAAAAGGGGCGCCAAGTCATCAACCGGCAATTTCGTCCACTGGATCTTCAATCCACGAGGATCATTCAATCGTTTCGGCTCCGCCTTCTTCACCCGATAAATCGCCCCCAGAATATCCGGTTTCTGAAGCTGCGACGTCGGGCAGCAGAGTTTGTACCAGCCGCCGGTGTTCAAGACCACCAGGCTCCCATCGGCATCTTCCAGGGCGTCGGTGGGATGAAAGTCGAGATTGTCGGAGACGACGAAGTCCGACGTCGTCGCTTTGAACGTCGCCCCCTCCGGCTCCAGAATGTGCCGCGTCACTTTGTGCATGTTGAACAGGCACGCGAACAGATTGTCCTGGTAGTCTTTGCCGAACACGTCGGATTCGTATCGCGCGAGTCCGCACGGCGCGGCAGCCCCCAGGTGGACGAGCGGCGGCAACACGTCGCCGGTCCGCAGATGGTCGTCGATCACGTCCCACACTTTGCCGTACACGCCGCCGTAAACGGCGTGAATCAATCCGTCCCGCTTGCCGCCGCCGGGATGCTGCAGGAATGTGGTCGTGAAGATTCGCTCGCCGCCCGGCGTGAAAACGACGTCGACCGGGTTGTCCATCCCGCCGGTCATCACCGCTTCGATTCCTGTGCCGTCCGGACGGGCACGAAAGATATGGGCGGCCCGCGTCACGAACGGCGGTTTTCCTTCCCGCTCGTAGGTCTGCCTGGCGAACGCCCCTTTGCACCAGTAGATCCAGCCGTCGGGACCGGCATACGGTCCGTGCAGGTCGTTCGCGCAGCCGGTCAACGTCTTGCCGGCGAACCATTCTTCGCGCTTGTCGGCCACGCCGTCGCCGTCGGTGTCGGTCAGCTTCCAGATGCTGGGGGGCGCGGCGACGTACAGCGAACCGTCGAGCCACATCGTCCCTTCCGGGAACATCATTTTGTCGGCAAACACGATGGACTTGTCGAACCGTCCGTCGCCGTTCGTGTCTTCCAACCGCACGATGCGATGCGGCTTCTCGGCAAGCTGTTTATCCACCTTGTCGTTCGATCCGGACGAATCGGAAACGTAGAGCCGTCCCTGCTCGTCGAAATCGGCGGTAATCGGCCGGTCGACCAACGGCGGCCCGGCGATCTGCTCGATCTCGAAACCGTCGGGGAGGGTGAACTTGTGCTCGCCGAGCTTGATCTCGCCGGCGCTTCCCCGCGTTGGGCAAAACGCCGCACACAGAGCCACGCACAAGAAAATGGCGCCCACCTGCCACAAGCCGCTGCACGATCGCTGCATCGCCGCCTCCCAGAAGGAATCGCCCGACAATCGAGCTATGCTGCCCAAGGCATTATGGCTTGGCGTTGCGGCGTTGTGCAACGCGGCATCCGTCATGTTGTTTGGCGAGCAGGTTCGAAAACCTGCTCTACGGTTGCTTTTTCTTCTTGGCCGAGGCGAGAGGCACGACGCGGATGCTTTTCGGGTCGGATGGTTTCACATTCGGTTCGCTGGTCAGGACTTCGAATGTGCCGTCGTGAAAGTAATCGGCGGTCACGGTATATCCCTGGTCCAAATCGAGATTGGTGAAGTCCCAATACTCGACGTCATTCACTCTGACGGCGACCGGTTGACGGCCGGGAAGCTCCTCCAGCTTCGGGGACTTCAACTGCGTCGAACCGACATGCGACTTGATCCGAATCGTTCCTTTAACAGGCGCTTTTCCAGCCCCGGCGACCGGCTTGCCCGCGGGGCTTTTCACAAAGAGCGACAGACTCTCTTCCGTGCGCTTCCCCAGCCCGTCGAAGACGACTGCGATCAAAGTGCACTTCTGGTCGGCCAGTTTTTCGGGCACTTTCCATTTGGCGATCCAATGCGAGTGGTCTTGCTCCACGACCGTCAATTCTTCTTCGTCTTTGAGAACCTGGAGCTTGTCGTCCGCCCCTTTGATCGAAATGGCGACCCGTTTGGGAGCAATCCCGGCGTTCGGACGGGGCTTGCCGCTCGATTCTTCGGAAACCAGTGAGACGTACAGGCGAATCACGGACCCGCCGATGACGGTCGCGGTCCCCTCGCTCTTGTCGGCAGTCGTAAAGCGAATGTCGAGGGGACGCGGGTCGACGACGACCGGCACACGGTCCTCGATCGGCGCGTCATTCTCGCCCGCTTTGTCGTCAATCAGCTCGGCAACCAGCGACAGTGGCAATCGAGGGGCACTCCCCACGGGCACCAGGAATTTTCGGTCTGCCAGATCGCCGGCGACGGCGAGCGTGCCGTCTTCGCGCAGGCTCAGGCGGAATTCGGGAAGGCCCTTGGCAATCAACCGGCCATCGCCCAGATTCGTCTTTGCCGTATCCTCGAGCCGGACGTTGATCGGGACCGCCGCGCGCGATATCGCCGTCTCGCCCTCATCAATGGGCAAATCGACGGCGACAAGCACTTCCACTTCTCGTGTGCCGGCGGGAAAGGCCGCCCAGGTTCCGGCCCCCAGCCATTTTTCCCCAATGGGGGCAGCGGGGTCGGCCCCCGCAGATGGGGCCGCCCCGGCTGGAGCGATGTCGCCCAGCGCGAAGGGATCGGCGACATAGATGAACGGGTTCTTGGCGGCCGAACGCAGCGAACGGATGCGAACGGTCGGGCGGGGCGGGCTCACTTCGTTCCCTTCGCGCCCTTCCGCGCACACGATCTGATAACGAAACGCACGGGGATATCCGGCGACATCCAGCTCGAATTGCCGAGTGCGGCGATCGGCGGGCACGCTCCATCGCAACTGGCATTCGGCTCCCTGCAACACGGCCGGGATGCCTCCTTCCGCAGAATCTTTCCCCGTCTTGAGCCTGATTTCGAGCGGCGCTTTCAGCAGATCGGGAACCAGATCACGCGAGGATTCCTTCACCGTCAGGGCGACGTTGATGTCTTGAGTATCGAGAGTGTATTCCACGCGCGGCTCGAGAAAATCTCGCGGCGTCACCAGATTCAGATCCAGCAGGTAAATCCAATTCCAGGCCGGCTGTTCGGTCGTGATGACACAGGCGAGCCGGCGGCCGTCCCAATTCGGCGGCGCAGAGAGTTTCGCTGGATCGTCTGCGGGAATCGGCGGTTTCGTCTTGTCGGCCGGAGCCGTAGCATCTGCCGGCGCGGGCTTGGGTTTTTGAAAGGAGAGAGCCGTGGCGGTGTTCCCTGGTTTAAGCGAAACAAGCGGCTTCCCCTCGATGGACGCCTCGGCCAGAAGCAGCTCGGGTCGTATTTTGCCGGTCTCATCGACAAGCAGCGACCGCAACTCAGCAGGGGTGGGAGCCGCGTGAGGGCCTGGCCGGGTCCGGCTCGCCGGGGCCGGGAGAGATGGGACGGCGAGCAACTGGATCGAAGCGGCAACGTCGTCTCGCGTGCGGTTGGCGAGGGAGAGTCTGAAACCTGTCTGGCGGCCAGGGATGATCTGGAGGCTCGCCGACCCACCGCTGGCGTCAAGCACTGCCGGCATCGCCTTGCCTTTCATCCCGTGGCGATGAATGGCCAACTCAACCGGTCGCGCGCCGTGCAGTTCGCCGATTAGCTCGGCGGGCGAATCGACGGAAGCCAGGTCATCGCGTGCCACGACGGCCACCGAGATTTTCGTCTGTCGGGCATCTGCCGGAGGAGATTTTGGCCCCTTCCATTTCGCGCCCAGCACGAGTTCCCCGCGTCCTGTGCCGGTCACCAGCGGCAGAGTGATCGGTTCGCGCGGCTGAAGAGGCTTGCCGCCGGGCAAGCGAAATTCGACGCGCTGCGGATCGAATTCGACCCCCACGTCGACGGAGGACAGATCGTCCGACCAGCCAGCGGCGACAATGCGGAGCGGGATGAAATCTTCCTCGAAGAGCGATAGCCCGTGGCCGGGAACAAAGTCGACGCGTCCGGCGTTCCGCAACACGCGCAGGTTCCAGAAAAAACCTGTCGGCCGGGCCTCCTGGTCGCGACGGTCTGCCAGATCGCGACCGTCGACGAGCTGCGCCAGCCGCCAGGCTTGGAACGAATCGGCCTGCGGGTCGGCAATCTGCCTGTTCAAACCGGCATACACGATGCCCAACTCTCGACCGAAATCGGCATAGGCGTGCAGTCGTTCGTCGAGCTTGTCCGACAGATTCGTCAACCGTCCGGCGGCAGCCGAAACCTGAGATGCGTCGCCCCCTGACAGGCGCACCAGCGACAGATGCATTTCGGCCCGGTCATGCAGGGCCCGCCATTGGGCCGACGTGCCTTCCCACCACTTGATCTGCTTGATTTTTTTTATCTCCTGCGCGGCGTCCCAGGGGGGCGAGAGCGGCGCGCCGGGCGGTTTCTCAGCGGGCGGCGCTTCGCCTGCCGGCCTCAACAATTGATAGAGGCTCAAGCGATCGTTGGCAGAGCACAAGGGGGTCAGCAACAGGTTCTCGGCCCGCGTTTCTGCAACAGCGGGGGAATCCGATCCCGGCAGCAGCGCCAGCGATCGATCTGCGGCGACGGCCTGGCGTATCCTCCCGACTTGTTCTTTCAGCTCGTCGCATTGCTTGATCAGCGGCTGATAGTCTTTGTCGGGCAAAGGATGTTTCGAAGACTTGCGGACGAACCCCTCGACCTGGCGGTTGAGACTCGCGAGGCCTTCCACAAAGGGTTTGATCGGGGGATCGGCGTCGGCCGCGCGAGTCGCGTCGGACAGGCTGGAATGATCGAACCATTGTACGAGGTACGCCGCCTGCCAGCACAAATCGGCAAAATCCTGCTGCAGCGCCAGGACAGGCAGATCGAATGCCGACGGCGGCCGATCGTGCTCGCCGTTCAAGAATTGATTCCAAGCATTGGCCAATGGGTCGACGGGAGGATTCTTGGACACGGGGCGGGATTCGCGAATGGCGGACTTCAAATCCGTCAGGATCTGGACGAGGTCATCGAGATCGCGTGCGTCAGCTTCGGATTCATGGCGCGTCAGATACCGCCGTTCGAGAGTCAGCAGCCGTGCGTCCAGCGCGCGCCACAGTTGTGGAGCGAAATCGACCGGAGACCGGCGCTGGCCGGGCTGGCGTATTTGCAATTCATCGTGCAGCTTCCAGGCCGCCGCCAGGCTGCGCAATTCGCGAGGCGCAGTTTCAGGAAGCTGGCTTTCTGCGGCGGGAATTGTGGCGGCGTTTCGGTCACCGGCGGCGGCCGGCGCCGCAGGCAGAGATTTCTCGGACTTGTCGGGAGTCGCCTTTTCTGTCGTCGTTGCCCCGTCGTTCGAGACGACTGGTGCTTTGGCGTCCCGCGCGTCTTGGATCGCTCCCAGAGCTGCCAGATGATCGAACGCGACCGGAGGGCCTGACGTCCAGCGCCGGAATTGGCCCGGCCTGCGCCGGCTGGCCGTTTTGCCGGAATCCGACTTTTGCGGTGATTTGCCTCCATCGGCCGGCGCGGCAGAGGGCTGCTCCGCGCCAGGCGCAGCGCTGACGCCGCGAACCAGGACGGGATCGTAAGAGTCATCGCCGTCCTGCTTCGACAGCTCCGCCAGCCCCAGCACGCCCCCCTTTTTTCCGGCGCGCATGAGCAGCGGAGTCTGTCCGGAAATCGAGTCATCCCCTCGCGATTGGGCCGCGCATTTCTGCAAGACGTAGCCATACAACTCGAACAGCCGAACCGATCCATCTCCCACCTTGCCGATTCCACCGTCGGCCTGGCCGCCGAGTGCTTCCGCCACTGCCTGGCCGAACACCGAGCGCTGCTGCGAATACCGCAGTCGCGCCGTCTGAAACAGGGCCGTCGAATTGAGCACCCACAGATCGCTCGCTCCCGACTCCTTGATCTCCTCCTCGAGCAGCTTGGGAAACTCGTTGACGACCAGACCGATCCGTGGATCGATTGCAAGCCGCCCCAGATCGAGGATGAGCACCTTTTTGACCTCTTTGCCGGCCGCCTTGTGGACCTCTTTCAGCAACGTCGCGACCTCCAGGCAACCTGCGGGAGGGGCCTCATCGGCGTTGTGCATGAGGTCCGACTCGCGGCACACGACGTAGGCTTTGTGATCGTGCGAAATCCCGATTCCCGTCAGATAAATCAACAACACGTCGTTCGGCTGGCACTCGAGCTGGCTGATCTGCCTGGACAGCGATTTGCCGAAATCCGCATCGCTCCAGCCGATGACTTTGGGATGCAGCCTGGCAACGTCCTGGAATGCGCGGCAGTCGGCTTTCGAGAAGGGAACCTGGAGGAGTTGCCGTGCATCGTCGTCTTCCAGATGGACGGCGAGCATCTTCGATTTGCCGGACGACGTCGACAAAACGATGACGAGCAGGTAGACGAGCAGCGACAGCAGACCGCCGGCCAGCAAGGTACTGAGGATTCGCCCGATCCAGCGGGCTCCCGGCGATTTGGATCGCTGGGTGACGGCCTTCGCCTTCCAGGAATTCTTGCGGGGGCCTGCCGGGCTGGCCATGACGTGCACGTTCCAATTACTGACGGATCTTAACCGACCCCAACGTATCCGGCGAATAGGGCCTTTTCAAGCAATTGGAGATCGCCGTAACCAACACTCCCCGTGCCGCAACGGCCCGACCTGAAGCTTGCTCCGGATTGTCTGTCTGAAAGCACTGCAACCTTGCAGGGCCGAATGTTTCGCTCCGTGCGGTTGAACAGTGGGCAAACTCCGTTCACGTGCCGCGTTCTTTTCCGTAGGGATGACCGGGTTTCCAATCCCGAAATTTCAGGGCAGCCAGATTCACATCCATCGTCCACAGCCTCAGCTTTCCTTTCGCGGGAATCGGGGCGACGAACGGCTTTGGATTCACAAGGATGTAACAGAACGGACCTGCTGCATAATTCCACGTGTCATCGGAATACCAGCGTATGAACTTCGCAACCCGGCGCAGGCGCTCGGCGACGTGCGCCGGGCGTCCGTCCAGGAAACGAGAAACCTGCACCAGTTCATTGCGCGTCAGGACGTCGAGCAGCGTCACTTTTCCCAGTATTGCGCCGATCGCGGTATCGCTGGGCGACCTGGCATAAACCTTGTGCTGATCGCGTTCACGGTATTCACTGACGGAGCCATCCCACGTACTGGCGTGGATGTACAGTTCGCCGCGATAGGTCGTATTCCAACTCCGGTTTTCGCACCATTTAGACCCGAAGATGACAAAGTCCGCGAAGGGCTGGCGGATCGAGAGAATTGTTGCCGTCGTCAAGCTTTGTTTGCGCGCGGTGCTGCTGCTCACAGGTTTTCGCGAAGGTCGCTTTGGAGGCATCGTTTTCCACCATCAGGGCATGAATTTGCACCAGCATGTCTCGCATAACCTGCCGAACCACAGGCCGGAAACCGCGAACTGCGTGCGAATCCAATTAGTTTGTTTTCGGTTCCACTGAATCCGGCGCAGTGAGGTGCTGGAGCTGTTCGAGAAACCGGCTGAAGCGCCGCAGGTCTTCGAGGGAGTCGCCTGTAATGCCGTCCGGGTCAAAATGCATGACGTCATTGCGAATGTCGCGGATTCGACCCAATTGTTCGATGAATTTGACCCGGTCAATGCGCAGGCTCAGCTTGCTCCAGCGTTCGCCGTTCTCAAGTAGGCGGATGTATTCGCCGAACGTCAGGTCCGAAACGTCTTCAACGACTCGGCCGGTGTCCGATGGGTCTTTTGCCGCCGCCAGTTCGAACGCCGTAAAACGTGGGAAGATCAGGGCACGAACGCGATTCTCTATTTCGCCCAGAAGCAGGAACGGTTCGGCCAGCCGATGAAACTGCTCGGTGATGTCGGCCCCGGTGACGAGACCGGTGATTTTATTCTCGCGATCGCGCACCAGCACGCAGTCATGTGCACCGATTACACCGATGGCGTCGAACAGCGAGGCGTCATCTCGCAATTCGTGATACGCTTCCAGACAGTCGAGCACCGTGGCGCAGGTCCGGCCGAGAGCGAGCCGACTACCGATCGATTTCCAGCTGACCATCCCTTTGACCGAGCGCTCCCCTTGCATGACGGGCAATTGTGAGAAATCGTGCGTCAGCATGAGGGTAATGGCGGCGTCGAGCGTGTCATTCGGCGTCACGGAGACTGGTTTGCGATTGGCTGCTTTGAGTCGGCCCAACCGGTGCGTAGGATCGACAGAGCCGGTCATTCCGGTTGGCAGTTGGTTCGCGACGCCAGCCGGCGGGGCGATTGGGGGCGGCGGCTGGAAAGATTTTTTGTTCATGAAGAAAACTTCTTGGTCGATGTATTCTCCTTCAAAATCGGGCCAGGTGATGAGGTCGAGTTTTTCGAGCGCCGCACGTACGCGCCGCACGACGTAGGCGCCGCGCCGCTCTGCGTTGAACCAATTGAGCAGCTCCCGGACCGTCGCCCGCGGTTTTTCGCCGTTCTGGAGTGCGGTCGCCTGCGCCTGAAGTTCTTCGGGAGCTTCGATCGCATTGGTCACGATTTCCTGATTCATGCGGAATCACCGTTGCAGGTTGTCAAAGTTTGCGAATTCTGGATGGTCCGTCAGCCTCGATCAGTTCGCGGCGGAGGGCGGCATTGATGACCGATTTGAAGGCGGCGCGGATGTTGGTCCCGGTACGGCGGAAGCCCAGGTGCCGTGCGGCGGCAACGATTGCCTCTTCACGTTCCCACCACCCCTGGCCGATCGCGGCTAAGAACAGTTCAACCAGATCGTCGCGAGTGTAATCGTCGATCGACCGGCACAGGAGCGTGAACCGGCCACCGGCGTTGTCGAGAATTCGCCGGCGGACGGCGGTGCGAATATCGTTGCTGACGGTTTCGCTGATCGTCGAACCTGTTCGGCGATAGCCGAGTTCCCGAGCGATGTCGCGGATGGCGTCGTGACGTTCTCGCGCCTGCCCGTCCTGGAACAATTCTCGGATGACCGCCAGCACGTCGTTCCGGTTGGTCTCGCCGATGGACGGTTGCGGATTGTCCTGCTCCGGGCTCCTGTCGAGAGTGTCCTTCCGATCATTTTCGTCAGCGGCCATCGCAACTGCGCGAGGCAGCGTAGGCCCGCCCCGCAAGGGAACCGCACTTCTGTCCTCCACAGTCTTTACCGCTGGGCGTGGCCGAGCATCCTCGATAATTTGGATTTCGCCGTCCGTCAGGCAGTAGAGCGCGTACACGATGCTGTCCACTTGGCGCTGCATGGCCGACGTATCGACAGTGACACCATTTTCGTGAGCACGCATGATTTCGCCGACGAGGTCAGCAAT
>DASYAR010000189.1:0-20562 GCA_036501235.1 Planctomycetaceae bacterium | reverse complement strand
GAGCAATTGCGGCAACTGGGGAAAGACGCCGTACCGTCGTCGGCCCCAGACCGTCGGCTGTTTGTCGAACAGACGCGTTGCGATCCGGTTTGCTTCTGCGAGTTGCCAGACGACCGATTGCAACGGCAAAAGTGGCAAAGGCCGTTCGCACAAATCGCCGCATACGAGATCGACCGTGCCACGCTGGCACGCCTCGCGCAGCAGCGTGTGAATTTCAGGAGCGGTGCGGGCGATCTCCTCGAAATCGGCGGCCGAAGCCAAAACGCTCATCGGCTTGAGTGACAGCAGCGACTTTCGCAGGTGCTCGTCCGCCAGCCGTGGGATGACGAGACACAAATCGAGCAGGTAGCAATCGACGGGATAAAACCGCTCGCGGGCCTCGGCGAGCGCGTCGAAACAGGCTCGCAGCCGGGTTTTCGCGGTGTCGGCATCGTGCGCCAAGGCCGCCTCGGCGGCGGCGACCGCTTCGCGCTGCAGATGCACCTCGTCAAGATTGCTGAAGTGCCGCATCTTGCGGGTCAGCAACTCGATCTGGATGTAAGCAAACCCCAGCGCCAGAAAATCGGCCGCGAGATCGGGATCGGCGGCGTTCGCGTCGTCACCCAGCGGCGCCAATGCCGCGGCCTGTATCGCTGCGCGTTCTGACAGCCCCCGTACAACGACGCAGCCCTCGGCCGCCACGCGTTCGGCCCATCCGGCCGGAGCCCAGCTTTCACACGAAGTCGGCAGAAAAATGAGCCGTTTCTGAGATGAATCAGGAGGATCATCGGCCCGATGCCAGCGGGGAAGCACTTTGGCCTGCGCCAGCAGGGCCGGGTGCCAGGCGACGGCGAACGAGTTCAAGAGCGACGCGCCGTCCTCTTCCCCGATTTCGACAGGAAAGTCTTCCAGGCTATGGCTGGGAATCAGTACGATCAGATCTTCGTAAGGCATGGCTCGTTCATCTTAACGAGCCGTGAACGGTGCCACAAAGGACACAACGCAGCTATTGCGGCAACCGAAAAGAAAAGAAGTTGAGCCGCGGATGATGCGGATGAACGCGGATAATTCCTTTGACCTCGTTCGTATTGATCCGCGCGTCTCCGCGTCATCTGCAGACAAGTTATTTGATGTTGGCCGTTAATCGCTGCTTGACAGTGCGGTCATTTTGTACCGGGTTGTTGACCGTTCCATGTGTTGAACCGAGTTTGCGCTATGGATCGCTTGGAAAATGAAGCGGATTCGCGCAGGTTTGCGATCGAAGTCTTCTTCGACGGAGCCTGCCCCTTGTGCCGCCGCGAGATCAACCTTTTGAAACATTGGGATCGTCGGCAACGGCTGCGTTTCACGGACATCAGCGATCCGGCGTTTGATCCGAATTCCGTCGCCAAGACGCAATCCGAGTTGATGGCCCGGATGCACGGACGTCTCCCCAATGGGACTTGGGTGCAAGGGGTCGAAGTTTTTCGCCGTCTATACGCGGCGGTCGGTTTCGGACCAATCGTCTGGCTGACGCGCTGGCCGGTCGTGTCGCAACTGCTCGACCTCGGCTATTCGATCTTCGCCCGCCACCGTCTGCGGCTCACCGGTCGCTGCACGGAGGAGACGTGCTCCATCAAGAGGCCGCCTGACTGATGTTTGCGAGCGACAATCGGCAGACCTGTCACCGCTGGGGAGAAAAGGATTGAAAATTGCAAATTGAGAATTTGAAATTGAAAAATGAATGGGTGCGTTGGTCATTTTTCAATTTTCATTTGACAATTCTCAATTGACAATCTTCGAAACCTGACCGGCAGTTTTTGGGTGATCGCCTTGCGCGAAGCAACCGTTCGTTTACAAGGCTGAGGACCCGCCCCGTGTGACGTGGGGGCCGGACAACAGCCGCGTGGACTAAAGTCCACGCTACGACAATTGCGGCCTGTGGGCGCGTTGTCGTTGCGCTACGGCAACAAACATGAGCCAAAAATGTTGACCGTCTGCAACCTGTGACCTATGGTTGCATACCCTCTCGACTTGCACGGTCCGGCAAGGGTTGCCGGTTGTGCCGCGAGGGTGCTGGACGCGATTCAATCGTCATTCTTCGCACAATCCGAAGATTTCCGATACCCCTGACTTACCCCGGCCGGGCAGACCGCCCCCCGGACAGCCGCTGGACTCCCGAGAGACTGGATTCCGATGAACCCCGGATCGCTGCTCCTGGTCGACGACGACAAATTCATCCTCGACGCGATGGCCGAATTCCTGCGGGGGAACGGCTACCGCACCGAAACGGCGCAAACGTGCAGCGAAGGCTGCGACCGCATCGCCGAATTCCCATTCGACGTCGTGCTGTGCGACCTCAACCTGCCCGACGCGGACGGATTCAAACTGCTCGAATTCGCCAAAGAGCGCTCGCCCGAAACGGCCGTCGTGCTGATCACCGGTTACGGTACGATCGAGAGTGCTGTCGACGCCATCCGCCTGGGGGCCTTCGACTATCTTTCGAAGCCGCTCGTTGACGACGAGCTCGATTTTTGCGTGCAAAGGGCCTTGGGCCAGCGACAGATCATTCAGGAAAACAAATCGTTGCGGGCGCAGCTCGACCAGCGGTTCGGGCTGGGGAACATCATCGGCCGCGACTATAAGATGGTGAAAATGTTCGACCTGATCGAAAGCGTCGCCGATACGCGGACGACCGTTTTGATCCTCGGAGAAAGCGGCACCGGCAAAACGATGACGGCGCGGGCCATTCATCAGTTGAGCTCGCGGAGCGACAAGCCCTTCGTCGAAGTCGCCTGCGGAGCGCTTCCCGATACGCTGCTCGAAAGTGAATTGTTCGGCCACGTCGCCGGCAGTTTCACCGGGGCCGTACATGACAAAATCGGCAAGTTCCTGCAAGCTGACGGCGGCACGATTTTTCTGGACGAAATCGCCACCGCCTCGCCGAGCCTGCAAGTCAAACTCCTCCGCGTCCTGCAAGACCGCGAATTCGAACCGGTCGGCGGGTCAAAGACGCATAAAGTCGACATCCGGCTGGTCCTGGCGACCAACGCCGACCTCGAAGAACTGGTCTCCAAAGGACAATTCCGCCAGGATCTGTACTACCGCATCAACGTGATCACATTGATGCAGCCGCCCTTGCGGGACCGGATGGGAGACATTCCCCTCCTGGCCCAGCATTACCTCGACGGATTCCGTGAACAGACAGGCAAGAACGTGACCGGCTTCAACGAAGAGGCGATGCAGACTCTGCAGCGCTATCAATGGCCCGGCAACGTGCGGGAGCTTGTTAACGTCGTCGAACGGGCGATCGTGCTGACCAAGCGAAACGTGATCGGAATCGAAGACCTGGCCGAGACCATCCGCCGCGGCGGATCCATTCCCGATGCGCTCCAGTCCCGCACGGGCGGCGCGAACCTGAAAGCGGCGCTGGCCAATCCCGAGCGGCAGATCATCATCGACGCCCTGGAAAACAATGGCTGGAACCGGCAGAACACGGCCGAAATGCTGGGAATCAACCGCACGACACTGTACAAGAAAATGAAGAAGTACGGGATCGCGTTTGAGAAACAGTTGAATTCGTAGCTCTTTGCCGAGGCCACGGTCAAAACGGCGGGTGCGTCGAATGCACGGCCCCTTGGCAGGCCTGTTCGAAAAGGGATCGCCAGGTCGTGCTGCCATCGTTAGGAATGTGTTCGAGAAACACGCCGCGCGGGAAGAATGGCAACCGGCTCCCGAGCCAGTCGGCCCAATATTGGGCGGCGTGGTTGTAAAATGTCGTCGTCCCCGTCGGCCAGCGGATCGCGATCAGCAGATCCGGGTACGGATAAGGCTTGGGCTTCGGCTCGACACGGAATAAATCGATGGCCTCCTGGTCGAGCTCGATTCCCAAACCCGGCCCGGGAGGAACCTTCGCCAGGCCGTTCGAAACTTCGATCGGTGTGCGAATGCAGTCGCGCTCGTAAAGCTGATGACAATTCACCGCAGGCCAGCGAGCGTTTTCGAGGACGGCCCCCAGGTGCAAACCAAACGCGGCCGCAATCTTGGTCCCCACGATCTGCAGGAAAAATGAGCGGTTATTGACCTTGCAGACGTGTGCCTCGCGCGTGACGCGCGTCGCTCCGCCGCACAGCACGAAGCCGTCGACCATTTCTTCGCGGATCGCCGTTTCGATCGGCGTGTCGCCGAAATGGGTTGCCGTGTGCATCGAGATCGGCACGTGCGTGTGCTGCCGCAGGAATTTGTAGCCGGCGACGTCGGAGTGCGGGATCGGGCTTTCGTACATCACGACTTGCGGGAATTGCTCGAGCTCTTTCAGCAGCCGCGTGCAATGCGCCGTATCGACGCCGAAGCCGTTGAAATCCATGTCGATCTCGAAGTGCGGCGGCATGGCCTGGCATAGCAGCCGCGTATTCTCGACCACGTCGAACCAGGGCCGCCCCTTGGTTTTGAAGCTGTTGTATCCGTGGGCGATGGCCAACTGGCATTCGCTGATCCAATCCTGGGCCGGCATGTCGATGTCCCACCACGAGATGTGGCAGCGATCGCGATGAGACTTTCCCAGCAGTTGCTGGAGCGGCGCGTCGAGAACTTTGGCCGCTGCGTCGAATAGCGCGATTTGCAATCCGGCTCCGAGCGAGTCGTCCCACATGTTTTCGGCCGGATGCTTGCCGATGACGCTCTTGCGGGCCGCGTCTGAGACGGTGCTCGCCCCCCACGTGTAATACACCATCGTTTCGCCGAAACCGACGATTCCCGAATCGAGCGTCACTTTGCAGATTTCGAACAGGGTCCAATGCGGAATCTCGCGCTGCATGTTCCGCGCGGGGACCGGTCGCAGGGGCAGGTCGACCCAGATTGTCTCGATGGATTTGACGTTGTGCGACATATTACTCACCATGCAGCCACGGGATCACAGAGATCATTTGATCGATTCGATCGTGCAGCCGGACTTCGATCACAGTCGGCCCGTGACGGGCCAGTCCTTCGCTCACAAGCCGCGGTAGGGCGTCGAGGTCGCCGGTGCTGATGCCGTAGGCCCCGAAGCTGTGCGCCAGCGTCACGAAGTCGGGCGACTGCATGTGGACGTCGATGCTGCGCCCCTCGAAAGCTTGTGCCTGCGAGCCTTTGATCGCCGACAGGCAATTGTCTTTCACGACCACGGCCACCACGCCGATTCGATGCTCCACGGCCGTTCCCAACTCGAAGCACCCCATCACGAAGCCGGCGTCTCCCGAAAGCGAAACGACCGGTCTCTCGGGAGCGGCAATTTTCGCCCCGATCGCCGCAGGAAATCCAAACCCCAGCGACACGCTGTGGCAGGGATAAATCAGCGAGCGCGGTCCGGGCACCGGAAAGCGATCGAAGCAATTATACCCAGCCGCTGTGATGTCGACCGACAGAATTCCATCCGCTGGCAGCGCCTGCCGAATCTGGTTGAGGACGGGAATTGCAGGCGAAGCCCGCCACGCCGTATGTTCTGCTTGGGCATCCCGCGACCAGTCGGGGTCGATATCGGGGGGCATCCATTCGAGCTCGTCGCACACCGCACGTAACGCCGGAGCCAGCGAACCGGCAAAACCAGCGGCGATCGGATATTCTCGCCCCAGTTCACGCGGATCGCGGTCGAATTGCACCAGATTGGCCGGCAGGCGAGTCGTCCAGTTCAGCATGTCGATCTGCGTGAACCGGCAGCCGATGGCGATCACTCCGTCGGCCCGTTCGAAGAGCGATACGGCGCGCTTCGCGCGTGTGAACCCGGCGATCATCGGATGGTCGTCGGAGATCACTCCCTTGCCGCGGCGGCCGTAGACGATCGGCGCTTGCAGTTGCTCCGCGAGCCGCCGCACTTCGTCGCAGGCATTGGCGGCGACGCAATCGACCCCCACCAGGATGACAGGCCGCCGCATCTGGCGGATGCAGCTTGTCGTCGCGATGATCTCCTTTCGCTTGACGTGTCTTTCCACAAGTTTCGGCACCGGCGGGAGCGGTGAAATGTCGTGCACGACCGGCTCGGCAGCCAGATCGGGCGGGATTTCGATGACGGCTGGTCCTGGCCGCCCTGCGAACATCGCCTGAAAGGCTTCCTCAACGACGCGGGGGATATCGTCGACCGTGTCGGGCCGGCCAAAATATCGCGTGATCGGTCCGAAAAATGCGGCCTGATCGAGACCGTGAAACATCTTCGTGCGATCGCGGTCCGCAAGGGGTCGGTCGTAGCCTCCCACGACGAGCAATACGGGGACGCAATCGGTGAGCGCATCGAGAACGCCCGTGGCGGCGTTGGCCGCGCCCGGCCCCGGAACGGTGAACGCCACGCCCACTTCGCCGCACGCCCTCGCAAATCCGTTGGCGAGCATCGTGGCCCCTTGTTCGTGGCGAATCAGGTAGTGGGCCATCCCGTCGCCGGAGCGATGAAAGGCATCGTACAGCGCGACGTTTTGCGTCCCCGGCATGCCGAATACGGCCCGGACCCCCTGGGCGCGCAGGCACTGCAAGAAGATATCTGCCCCTGTGAGTGACGACATATTACGCAACGATCATGATGATTGGCACATCGCGCACGTTCGCGATAGGCTACTTGTGAACGCTCGGCGTTGCAAATGAGCCGGCACTGAAAATGATTCTTCTCGGAAACCGACCGATGATCACCGACTTTCACGGCCAGCGAGTCACCGTGATGGGCTTGGGCTCCTTCGGCGGCGGAGTGGGCGTGGTTCGCTTTCTGGCGAGCTGCGGTGCGTTGGTGACGGTCACTGACCTCAAACCAGGCGCTGATCTGGCCGCAGGCGTTGCGCAGATTGCTGATTGTCCAAACGTCGTCCAGCGGCTCGGGGACCATCGCGACGCCGATTTTCGGGAGACCGATCTGGTCGTGGTCAGCCCGGCGGTCCCAAAGTCGAGCCGGTTTCTGCAAATTGCCCGCGACGCGGGCATTCCGATCACGAGCGAGATGAACCTCTTCTGGGAGCGTAACCGCGGGCGCACGATTTGCGTCACCGGCAGCAATGGCAAGTCTACGACGACGGCGTTAATTCACGCCTTATTGAGTGCGGCGCGGGGTAGCTTGCAGATGAGAGCAGCCCTGAATGAGAATCCGGGAGCTGACATTCCCGGCTCGCCGGCGGGAGTGGCACAGAAGGTCTGGCTGGGTGGGAATATCGGCAAGAGTCTCTTGTCTGATGTCGATCAGATTCAGCCGGACGATTGGGTCGTCCTCGAGCTGAGCAGCTTTCAGTTGGAAGATCTCGCCGTGCTCGAGCCGAACCCGCATATCGCCGTCGTCACCAATTTTACTCCGAATCACCTCGATCGTCATGAAACGGTCGACGCCTATCGCGAAGCCAAGCAGAACATTCTGCGCTGGCAGACGGAAGACCGGTTCGCCGTGTTGAATCAGGGGGATGCCGACGTGCGAACGTGGCCCACCCGCGCGCGGCAGTTCTGGTTCGGTCGGGACGACGAAGGACGGCAGGGAATCTTTGCCGTCGGTTTCGACACCTACAAACGTCGCGCGTTGTTTCGCTTCGGGCCGCGCGAGCAGGTCTTGCCGTTGGGACGCTGGCTTGAACTGCCGGGCGTCCACAATTTTCAGAATGCCCTTGCCGCGACCTGCACGGCCCTGCTGCTTGGGACGGCGCCGGGGGAAATCGAAACGGCCTTGACGAAGTTCGAGGGCTTGCCGCATCGTTTGCAGCTCGTCGCCAGGACGGCCGATCGCCGATTTTACAACGACTCGAAGGCCACGACTCCCGAAGCCACGATACTGGCGCTGGAATCATTTCGAGCGCCGGTCGTGTTGCTGGCCGGCGGATACGACAAGGGAATCGACCTGTCACGGCTCGCCGGCGAAATCGTCAAGCGCCGCGTCAAGGCGGTCGCGTTGCTCGGTCAAACGGGCGAGAAGCTGAAATGGCACCTGCGGCAGGCGGACGCCGGGGGAGTCGTCCCGGCCCGCGTCCACGTGACGCTGGAAGGGGCTTTCGACTGGGCCGCAGCTCAATCCGCTCCGGGAGACATTGTGCTGCTCTCTCCCGGTTGTGCGAGTTACGACTGGTTCCCGAATTACGAAGCCCGCGGCGATGAGTTTACGCGCCTGGCACGAGGTTGGAGCGGGAGCGCTTCGGAATGACGATCGGCATCGGTATGGTCGGCAGCGGCTTTATGGGGTTGACCTATTGCGAGGCGATCTCGCGGCACGTTCGTGGTGCGCGAGTTGCCGCCGTGACGGGGGGGCGACGCGCTGCCGACCTGGCCCGCGACTACGGCATCGAGAATGCCTCCACGGTCGAAGAATTGCTCGCGCGAGACGACGTCCAGGCGGTCATCCTGGCGACGCCCGACCAGAACCGCCGTGCGTTGACGCTGGCGGCCGCCGCCGCGGGGAAGCACGTCCTGGCCGAGAAGCCCATGGCCCCCACGATCGCCGATTGCGACGCGATGATTGCCGCCTGTCACGACGCCCGGGTGAATCTGGCCGTCGTCAAAACCGAGCGGTATCGCAAGATCACCAAACGGGCCAAACAAATGATCGACGAGGGGATGATCGGTCCGGTGCGAATGGTGCGCACGGTGTCGAGCTTTCCGGTAACACTGGCCCGCGAGTTGTTCGAATCGCGCCCCTGGATGGGAGACCAGGCCGGCGGAGGGCTATTCATGGGGATGGCGACGCACAACACCGATTTTCTGCGGTGGGTGACGGGAGCCAATGCCGTCAAGGTGTTCGCCCAGGTCAATACCTTCAGCGACTTGCCCGCTCCGGCCCAGAGCGTGATGGCGCAGATCGTGTTCGACAACGGAGCCATGAGCCATCTCTGGGTCTCATCGGAAATGCCGCCTCCGGGAATTCCCGCCAGTGAAGTGCGCTTTCAGATCGTGGGGCGCGATGGGACTCTCGATCTGGAAAGCTTCGAATTTCTCGATCTCGGCAAGGGAGACAAATGGGAGCGGATCGCGACTCCCGAGCGGATCGATTATCTCAAGGAACCCAAGTCGCCGATTCGGCTCTATCCGCACATCGGCGTCGTGCAGGAATTCGTCGACAGCATCGTCGAAGGCCGGCCGCCGCAGGTAGGCGGACTCGAAGGCCGCGCGGCCGTCGAAATCTGTCAAGCCTGCCTGATCTCGGCCCGCACCGGCCAGGCGGTCGATCTGCCGCTGAAAACCGGTGACTCATGCCACAATTCGATCTCGAATTGAGAGTGGCGAGTAGCCCGACCGTGTGCTATGCACCGCCCGGGCCACCCGGTGAACGCACATCCGCTATCGTGAGCCATTCGGGTTATGTCGTGCGGCGCAACAGCAACCCGAAACCGCCGATCAGCCCCACTACGCAGACTCCTTTGAGGTTCAACAACCCTACCGGCCGCCACCAGGCGCCGGTTTGCATTTCGATCAGATCGGACGCGGCGAACAGCACCAGGAACGTCGCCGTTCCGTGCGCGATTCGCCGCGTTCCGATGGCCGCGCGGCGATACCGGAGCATTACAGCAATCGCCATCGCGAGCCACAGTGTCGCTTCGCAGGCGTTGAAGACGTCGAGCCGCATGATGCTCACCTGTGTGCATCTGTGGCTTTAACATTTTCGAGATTCAGAACATTCGTTTGCAATAAGCCCGTCAATCCGCATTCCATCCGCGGTTAAATTTACGATTTATTCGCGCCGTCGACTGGCGGTTTCTACTTTGCGCGGCGTCTCTTTCACCTTGTCTTGCGCCTGCTGAATCAGTTCCTTCGCCGCGTCGACTTTCCCTTCGCCAAAGTAAGGAACGGGATCGAGGCTCAAGCGATCGATTTGTTTCGCGTGCAGGTCATCCCAGCTCATCTTGTCGGTCAAGTGCCAGACGGCCGCCTGGGCCGTTTCCGCGTCTGTCGCGCCGGAGACGAACAGTTGGATTGTTTCGTGCAGCACGGGGTCGCTGGAATAAGTTTCGAGTTTGACGAGTTGATATTTCTGCCGAGCCCGTGGTTCGGGCTTGCCGTGCGCGAGGCACACCGTCATCAGCGGCACCTGCACGGTCTTTTGCGGCGGGACGGAAAAGACCCCATTGCCGTTGCCGTTCGGGAAACCGTTGCCGATGGTATTCATGTTTGCGCCGGGCCCATTCTGATTGCCGTTGGCGCCCACCTGTCCGCCGGCGACGGGCTGCGACTGAGCGCCCCCCGGGCCGTTATTTCCCACGCCGCCATTGCCACGGCCGTTCGGCGGTTGCCCGAAGCCCAATTGCTTGAGCACTTGAACGGCCGCCACGGCTTTCGGAAATTGGATACTGACCGTGGCAGCGGACTTATTCGTGACGAAGACGTTGGCTTCGTGCGAGTTCTTGGCGATCACGGTCGTCTCGACGAGTCCCTGCTCGATGGCGTCGAACAATTCGACAGGAGGGATTTTCGGGTCCTGGGTGAGCTTCTTGATCGGCAGCTTCGAAGCGGCGACGGCAGAGGTCGCCAGACCCAGCGACAGACAAACAGCAACGAATTGACATTTCACGTTCATGGCCATGCTCCGGTAAGGATGTACGAAAACCGGCACAGGCACGATGGAATTCGGTCGAGCGACCTATCGTGTGAAATGACCCACCGCGATTATACACGCCCCGTGGCAAAGGGAATAGAGATGTTCGCTGCTTTTTTGTAGGTCAGGTTTTCCAACCTGACCTACGCCATCACACCGGCCACAGCGCGGCCCGACGAGATGGGGAGCGGCCGATTCAGGCGGTCGAGCAGTTCGGTCGCCGGATCGATGCCCAGGAGCGCGAACATCGTGGCAGACAGGTCTTCGATCGGCACTCCGTCCCGGTCGGGAAACGCGCCTTGCCGGTCGGACCGGCCGTGCACATAGCCGCGCTTCACCCCGCCGCCGGCCAGAAGCACCGTGTAACACTGCGGCCAGTGGTCGCGACTCGTTTGCGAATTGAGCTTGGGAGTGCGCCCGAATTCGCCCATCCATACGACCAGCGTCGTTTCGAGCAAGCCGCGCTCGTCGAGGTCGTTCAAAAACACCGGCAGCGTGTGCTCGGTGAGCGGCAGGTGCCTGGCCTTCAAGATCGGATACATGAACGTGTTATTGAACCCGTGCGTATCCCACCCTCCGTCGCTCGTGCTCTGACCGCCGATGTTCGACGAGAAATAGACGTTGACGAATTTCACGCCCGCCTCGACCAATCTCCGCGCGAGCAGGCAGCCTTGTCCATACGTCGTGCGGCCATACTTGCGGCGGACGCCGTCAGGCTCGGCCGACAGGTCGAACGCATTCCGCACCGCCGGCGAGCTGAGCATGGCCAGCGTGCGATCATAGTAGGCGTCGAGCCCTGCGGCGGTGGCCGTTTGTTCGGCGGCTTCGGTTTGGCGATTGATCAGCTTTTGAATCTCGCGCCGCTTATCGAGCCGCTCGGCCGACAGGTTCGCCGGCAGGCTGAGCTCGGGTAATTTGAAAGACGAACTGTTGGGGTCCTCGGTGATCAGGAACGGGTCGTGCTTCTTGCCCAGGAAACTGGCATGTTGACCAGGGGTGATCGCCCCGTCGCGAATGACATAGGGATAGGCGACGAACGTGGGCATGCTGCCGGCGAGCGGCGCCAGGCGATCGACGACCGATCCATATGCGGGAAACAACTCGACCGAATCTCGCAGCCGGATGTCGTCGAGCGGCGGAGCGTGGCCCGTCAGCGCGTAGTACGAGGCCGAATTGTGGTTCTTCATCGTGTGATAGACGGTGCGGACGAGCGTCACCTTGTCCATCACTTTGGCCGTTTCGGGAAGCTGATCGCAGATTTCGAGCCCCGGCAGGCTGGTGGAAATCTGGTCGAATCGGCTGCAAACGCCGTCGGGCGCGTCGGGCTTCATGTCGAACATGTCGACATGGCTCGGGCCGCCGAACTGATAGAGAAACACCACCGACTTGGCTTTGGCCGGAAGTGACGGTTTCTGTTCCTTGGCCGCTTGTTCTTGCGCGCGAAGTATTTGCGGCCACGACAGCCCCAACAGGCCGGCGCCGCCGGCTCGCAGCAGGGCCCGCCTGGCCATGTCCGTATTCCACATTCCTGATGGATTCATATCACCGCCGAAACAGGAATTCTTTCGAGTTCATCAAGGCCCACAGCACGTCTTCAAGTCCGGGCCGGCGATCCGACTGAGAATCGACATGCGCGGCACTTGCCTGCCTTTCTTCCGGAGTGGCCGCACGGCTCAACGCGACCCAGTACAGATCGTCAATCAATTCGTAAGTCGGGCGTCCGCTGTCGATCAGCTTTTGCAAACGATTGTCACGTCGCCGCAGCAGGTCCGCGACAAACGGCCCGCTGACGCTGCGCAGCGTCTGGCTGAGCGTCGGTTCGCTCGACCTCTCGCATTCGCATGACTGCAATCGAGGGGGCTTGCCGAATTCTTGCAGAAATACGTCGGCCAGGGTGGGTCGAGATTCCCGGTCGCGGTCGCGAACGGCGGCGACGCCGGGCAGCTCTCCGGCCCGCAGGCCTTCGGGATAACCGGCGAACTTCAGAGAGACTCCGGTCACCTGGGCCATCGCGTCGGCACGCTGCTCGGCCGGCAGCATCTGGGCTTTCGCGCGAGAAAAGTGCACTTCGTCGTCCCGGTTCGTGTCGTTGGCGACCGACGACAACTGATACACCTGCGAATTCATGATCGTCCGAACCAGGTGCCGCAGGCTGAAATTGTGCGACACCAGCTCGCCCGACAGCGCTTCGAGCAACTGGGGATTGACCGGCGGATTCGTGGCGCGGAAGTCGTCGATCGGGTCCACGATCCCCTGCCCCAGCAGGTGATACCAGATGCGATTCGCCAGCGTTTCGACGAACAGTTTGTTGCTCGAGCTGGCCAGCCATTCGGACAGCGCGAGCAGCCTGTCTGAATCGCTCGGCAAGTTCACCGTGTCGTGTCCCAGAAACCGGGCGGCGGCAGGCTTGTCGGTCCGTGGGTCTTTCACGTCTCCTTCGCGAGCCATCACGACGATCTGTTCGCCGTCGAATTCGTGTGAGTCGTTCGTATCGCGGCGGCGGTTTTCGACAACTCGATAGTCGACCCGCGCGAACAGATTGGCCCAGTTATAGTAATCGTCCTGCGTCCAGCGATCAAAGGGATGATTGTGACACTTGCTGCATTGCAGCCGCACTCCCAGAAACACCTGGGCCGTCGACTCGGCCCGCATGAACGGCTCCCGCATGGCCCGGTAGAAATTCGCCGCCGGGTCCCGATATGTGCTCCCCCGCGCCGCGATCAGCTCGCGTGCGAATTGATCGAGCGGTTTATCGCGAGCGATGCTGCCGCGGATCCAGGCGTGAAAATTCTGCACCCCCTTGCGATCCAATGTTTTTTCTTCGACACGGAGCAGGTCGGACCATTTGAGGGCCCAGGCATCGGCGAATTCCGGTCGCTCGAGCAATTCGTCGATCAACCGGGCCCGTTTATCCGAGCGGGCATCATTCACAAACTGCCGCGCTTCATCGGCCGTCGGCAGGATGCCGAGCAAATCGAGAAAGGCGCGACGCAAAAAAACCGTGTCCGATGCCGAAAGGGACGGATTGATTCGCAGCTCTTTGAGGCGCGCGAAGACGAATTCGTCGATGAAGTTCGCCGGCGCCGGTCCCCTCCACACGAAATCGGGCCGTGCGGGGACGAAGGCGACCCGCACGGGCGCCTGCCGGCCCAGATACCTCACGATGACGGTTGTCGTTCCCACGCCGTGGCGCTGCACCAATCCGTCGTGCCCTACTTCGGCCAGTTGATTGGACGGATCGTAAACGGCCAGGCCTTTTACGTCGCGCCGGCTGCCATCTGCAAAGACGGCTTCGACGGCGAGCTGCACCTGGTCGACCGGTTCCACCAGCACGACGTCGCGCGGCGCGACGACCAGTTCTTTGAGTGCGGGCGTTTCCGGCGTGTCGGAAGGCGTGTCGCTGGCGATCCAGTGTCGCAGAATGTCGTATTCCTGCGATTTGATTTTGAACCGCCGCGATCCCTCGTGCGGCACCTGCATCGTGGCCTTCAGCAGCATCAAGCTGGCGTCAGGTTCCAAGGGATTGACACGGCGACCGTTCAAATCGCGAGACAGAACGGAAAAATCCCAGTTCGGGTTTTCGCCGCGCAGACTCAGCTTGAACCCACCTTTGCCGAATTTATTGCCATGACAGACCCCCATGTTGCAACCGGCCTTCGACAAGACGGCCATGACGTCGTTTCGGAACGACACATTGGTTTCAGGCCGGTCGGCGGCACCCGCCGGCGGCGACACGAGGTGCACCAGGACAATCGCGACGAGCAGCCTATCCCGCACTCGCTGCGGTGGAGCAATGGCCGGCGATTTGATGTCGATTCGTCGCATCCTACCACGTTACGGTGTGGCGGAGCGGTTGTCCAGAACTGATGCTACTTGCCAGCCTCTCCCCGTCCGACAAGCTGTGACACAAGCTGTATGAGTTTCTGGCGGTCGACTGGCTTCGTGGCATATTCGGTGCAGCCGGCGGCCAGACAGCGTTCGCGGTCGCCTGGCATGGCATGCGCCGTGAGGGCGATGATCGGACCGTCAAATTGCGACTCGCGCAAGCGGCGCGTGGCTTCGTAGCCGTCCAGCACCGGCATTTGCATATCCATCAAGACGACGTCAATCTGCGGCTTGTCGCTGCCGGCCTCGGGGACCGCATCTGCCGGCCCCATGATCCGCTCGAAAGCCAGCAACCCGTTTTCGGCGATTTCGACCGTGGCCCCGGCCTTTTTGAGCATGTATGTGATCAATCGCCTGTTGTCCGGTCCGTCTTCCGCCAGCAGCACGCGACAGTTCAGAGGTCGGCTCTCTTCATTCGACGGTTCGTGCGAGCGCCGCTCGAGCGGGCATTGCGAAGAAATCTCGAACATGGTCACGCCGTCCAGCGAACCGGTCGCGACAGCCATCGTGAACACGCTCCCCTGCCCCGCTTCGCTGCGGACCGACAGCGATCCCCCCAGCATTTCCACCAGCCGCTTGCTGATCGTGAGCCCCAATCCGGTTCCCCCGAATCGCCTGGCCATCGACGAATCGGCTTGCGTAAAGGGGCGAAACAGCCGGCCCAATTCGGCTTTCGTCATGCCGATGCCCGAGTCGGAAACGTCGAATCGCAGGCAGGGCTGCAAGGCGCCGTTCGTTTCCAGACTGACCTGAATGCGCACGCCGCCGGACTCGGTGAATTTGATCGCATTCCCCACGAGGTTGAGCAGCGCTTGGCGCATGCGGGTCGGATCGGTGTGAATCGTTTCGGGAATCTGGCCGACGTATTCGACGTCCAGCGCCAGCTCTTTTGCCTCGCTGCGGACTTTCATCAGACTGACGATGTCCGCCACGACGGCAATCGGCGAGCAAGCGATGTTTTCGACGCGGAATCGGCCGGCCTCGATCTTCGACAGGTCCAGGATGTCGTTGATGATTTCGAGCAGGTATTCGCCGTTGCGTTTGATCGTCTCGATCGCATCATGACAATCGGGGTCGGTGACGTTCTGCGAGAGCACGTCGGCAAAACCGAGAATGGCCGTCATCGGCGTGCGAATTTCGTGGCTCATGTTTGCCAGGAACTCGCTCTTGGCCGCCGTCGCCTCCGCCGCGGATTGTGCCCGCCGCAGAGCATCTTCGAGCAACGTGTTTTGCAGCTTGAGCGAATCCATCTGCGCTGCGATCGAGGCCCGCGATTCAGCCAGCTCCGCCAAGGATTTGCGAAGCTCGGCTTCGGCCGCGCCGTGATCGAATTCAGACGTATCGAGCAATGCCCGAACGCGCGTCTCGCCCGCCTGCAGCGTCGTTTCGACTTGGCGCAACACGTCGTCGATGCGGTCTGATGGGGCTTGGCGGATGTTCGTCATGGCCTGCACGGATTGTCGAGGTGAGAACTCTGCACAAAGGTAGTCCGAAAATCGCAGGTGGGAGTTCTCCAGGAGGAGAATACCCGTGTCGCGGCGTCCGTTTGTGCGGGTTATATCGACGTCGACTGGCGTAGCGACAAGCTGCCGCGTTGTCACGGGGCCGGAGAAGTTACGCTCAATCCCACCACCAGCGGGTTGCGTCGGCAGGGGGAGCGGATTGCAGGCGGGATTCGCCCAGCCTGGGGCCGGCCGCCGGCTTGAGATGATCTGCGTCAATCAGGCGTGCGGGGTCGATCTCGACCCCGCCGCTGACGGAGAACATCCAAAACTGGTTCTTGACGAAACGCACATTGGCGAGCGACGGCGTTTTTCGCGGAACATCGAGCGCTGCAACCGGACACTCCTTGCTGCTCAGGAAGTGCCCCGGACGCCAGCGCCCAGATCCGGAGTCGACCTCTGCCGGCTCCGCAACGGGCGACTCGTCGGTGGCGCCTCGTCCTTCGTCGGCCTGTCGCCGGATTACGGCGCTCGCCACCGCCAGTCCGACAAGATTCTGCAATTCGGCAACGGCCGGGATTTTGTCGGCCAGCTCGGAAACGTGCTTCGAAGCCAACTCGGCAAACAGTTTCGCCGGCCGCGACGGTTTGGCGGCGTTTGGTCCCTGCTGTGCAGGCCCCAGCGTCGGCGCCGTGTCGACCTTAAGCCCCGCCCCTTCGAATTCGAAGGCCAGCCCGTCGGCTGCCCGCCGGACGGCGTCGTAATGGCCGACGAACCACCAGCGATGCTGGCGTTGCGGACCGCCATTGACCGTCTTTTCCGCCAGGTCCAGATAGCTGGGAAGTTTCGAGACCGGCGAAGAATCGTGCGCCAGCGCGATCCGTTTCAGTCGGTAGTCGGCGGCGACCATTTGCAAGGCGAACCGGCTCGACGGATCAATCCCGTAAACATGAATGTCCTGCGGCCCCACCGCCTGTTCCATCCCCTGGACGATCTGGGGAACCTGAGAACGATCCATGCCGGCCAGCCGGCGCACGTAGGCGGCGTGCGCCTTGACTCCCTGTTCGGTCGGCTCGATCGAGCAGCCCAGAAAACTTCCGGCGTCGTGGTCGGCGAAAGCATACCGCAGCGCGACGACCAAGTCGTCCAGCTGCAGCACGGGGCGATTCGAACGCCGTCCGACGAAATCTCCCGACGGCAGTTGCTGCCAGCCTTCCGCCGGACCGGCCAGCACAACATCGCCGATCTCCGGATAAATCAGCACGTAGCGAATTCCCGTGAGGCCCGCCAGAAAACGGAATTCGACAGGGATCGATTCCTCGGCCTCATGGTATCGGGCAATCGCCTGTTCCAGTCGGCGGAGCGACACCTTGCGGAGCGGGCTGGGAGCAGAAACCTGCGGCGCCGGTCCGATCCCGACCTTTTCCGGCGACAGTCTGCGGCGTAAATCCTGCTCGGATAGCGTGCTCGTTTCGCGAAGCATTCCGTCGGGATCGATGTACACGCCACCCACAGCGCCGAAGCCGGCGGTTTGCGCGCACGCCTGGCTGCTCGCCCACCAGATGACCGCCCATGTGCAACAAGCGGACGCCAGCCTGCGAAGCGATTTAAGTCTCCCGCGCGTCGTCGCATTGAACAGGCTCATCGGATGGCTTCCTGGAGGACGTCCACAATGGATCAGTTGCATCGATCCGATTATCCCACGATCCGACCGGGCGAGCAAACGATTTCAAGAAGCGAATCCCGCATCAAGTCACCAGGGCACGGGGAGTTTCATTTTTGTTGCGGCTTCGCCAAGCTCTTTAAGGTGGTCGCGGTGCAGAGGGATGCCGGAGGCGCGCCACTGCTGGGCGCGTTCCCATTCCAGGGCGCCGGGAATCGTCACTCGATCGAAGCCGGGTTGCGTCGGCAAGCCGTGAATGTCGGCGATGGTCTTCTCCAATTCCATGAAATAGCGGTCCGCCTCGCCGAACTGGTTGACGTCGATCGCATAAAAAAAATGTTCCGAGCCTTCGGATTCCGGATTTCGAGTCTTGTGCAGCGGCATTTTTCCGCCGACGAGCGGGCCGGCCAGAATGGACGACAGAAACGCCAAGCCGTAACCCCGCGGACCGGCAGCCGGCTCCAGCGTTTTGGCCTGGGCGGGGTCGACAGTCGGGTTCCCCTCGGCATCCAGCGCCCAGCCTTCAGGAATCTTGCGGCCATACATTCCCAGGGCGTGGACTTTGCCCCACGATGACACGGCGCACGCCATATCGAGACAGAAAGGGGGGCCGTTCTTGACCGGGGCCGCCCAGGCGAACGCATTGTTGGCCGTGGCGGGCTTACGGCTGCCGTAGGCGGCGACAGTGGCCATGCCGGTGCTCGTCGTGCAGTAGCCAATCAGCCCCGCTTCGGCCGCCATCAGCGAGTACACCGACGCCGCGCCGAAATGCTGGCTGTTGCGGACCGCCACCGTTCCCGTGCCCACGGCGCGGGCCATTTCGATCGCCATCTGCATGGCCTTGGTCGAGGCGACGTGTCCCAGGTTGCGGCCGCCGTCGAGTACGGCGATGGCGGGAGTTCGGTTGACGACCAGCGTCTGGCCTCGCGGATCGATGTCCCCCATGTCCATCGCCTTCAGATAGCGGGGCGTGGCCCGGCTGCCGTGGGATTGGATGCCGCGCAGGTCGGCCTCGATCTGCCTCGATGCGGCCATTTCGGCTTCGACCTTGAACATTCCCATTTTGACGTACATCGAAACGAGAAGGGCCTTGAGCGGCTCGGCTGGAACGATCGCTTCCTGCGCCGCGTCGAGAGGATAGTCGGGAATGTCGGGCATGATAAAGAATTCGGAGTGCGGAATTGCAAAAAATAATTTTCGTGAACGATCCGTTTAGCGCCGAGGCGCAGCCGAGTGCTGTTTTTTTTGATGCTTTCAGCACACGTGATTCATACGGCGCCACGCGACACAGCCGGTCCTCGTTCGGCAAGAGCCCGGTCGATTCGCGCCAACTGATCGTCGGTCAAGCGCCAGCCCATGCCTCCGGCATTCGCCTGGATCTGGGCGGGACGTTTGGCTCCGCACAGGGCCGCCGTGATGCCGGGTTGATTGATTGTCCAATTGATGACGAGTTCTGCAACCGATTTTTCGGATTCGGCGGCGATGGGGCGCAACTTGTCGAGAAAATCGTGGTTTTTCAGCCATTCTTCGCCATGAAACATCGGATACTTCCGCCGGCCGTCCCGCGCGTCGAAGACGTGATCGCGCGGCAGTTGGCCCGCCAGGAGCCCCTTCATCAGGGGCCAGTAGACGAAGACCGACACCTGCTGCTCGCGGCACCAGGGCAGATGGGTGACTTCGATCTCCCGCTGCAGCATATTGAAGTGCGGCTGATACGCCGCCAGAGGACAGACGGCCGCGAACTCGCGCAGCTGCTCAGGCGTCGCGTTCGACAAACCCACCAACCGGGTCTTTCCGGCCGTCAGCAATTCGTGCAAAGCGCCGGCTGATTCGGCGATCGGAACCTGTGGATCGGGAGCATGCAGGTACAACAGGTCGACACGATCGGTGTTCAGTCGCCGCAGACTTTCTTCGCATTCGCGTTTGAGCGTCGCCGGTCGGGCGTCGCGCATCTGCTGGCGATTTTCCCAGTGAATCCCCCCTTTGGTCGCGATCACGATTTTATCGCGATACGGGCCGAGCGCGCGGCCGATCATCCGCTCGCTTTCTCCTTCGTAGCCGTAGCAGTAGGCCGTGTCGAAAAAGTTGATGCCCGAATCGAACGCCGCCGCCAGCGTCGCCAGGCTGTCGGCCTCGTTGACGTTGACGCTGGTGACGCCCGAGATGGGCCAGCACCCCAGGGCTACGGGAGTGATGCGAATGCCGGTCTGGCCGAGTTGCCTTGTTTCGCTGGATGTCGTCATAAGGTAAGAGATCATAATCGGGAATGTTGCATAATACGAGAGGCGGCAGATATTGACTATTCTCATTTTGAGAATACAATGACTCCGTTCACCCGAGGCGGGCGATACACAATTGATAGAAAGCCGCCATTCCCATGCGAGTGGTTTCCAGACGGCGTTTACAGGAATTTTGGGAAATGCCGGGCCATCAGGATGCACAATCCCCTCTGTTGAACTGGTACGACACTGTCAAAGGATTCGACGCGGATTGGCACAACTTCGCCGACGTCAAAGCAATGTTCGGCAATGCCAGCGTTTTTAAGGATTGCGTCATTTTCAACATCGGCGGCAATAAATACCGGCTCATCACGCGACTCCGTTATGAGGCCCACAAAATCTTCATTTTGCACGTGCTGACGCATCGGGACTACGACAGAGATCTCTGGAAATCCGACTGCGAGTGCCAAGCCTAAACAACGATCGAGAGTGCTATGAAAACCGCCGCCGCGCGACGCAAGAAAAAAGGTAAACCCGACAGCTATTTCCAGCTGGTCAAGCAATTCCCGCTGGTGTCGATCAAGACTGATCAGCAACTGGCCCGGGCTTCGAAATTTCTGGATCACCTGTTAGGCCAATCACTGGATGCTGGCGGAGAACGCTATTTGGATGCCCTCAGCGATCTCGTCATTGTGTACGAAGATGCGCATGTCAAATTTCCGTCGACCAGTCCGGCAAGTAGGCTGGCGTTTCTGATCGAAGACGCGAAAGGCTGCACGCAGGCCGATGTCTCGCGGGCGACCGGCATTTCGCAGGGAAACCTGTCTGAAATCCTGAGTGGAATTATGGGTATAGCTTTGTGTATTGTTTGTGTGTTGTACT
>DASYAR010000188.1:0-5513 GCA_036501235.1 Planctomycetaceae bacterium | reverse complement strand
AAGCTCCGCTTCGCATGGGCGTTCGGTTATAATCGGATGCGACCGTCCGTTACCCGGCCAGCGTCCTCCGTGCGAGTCTGTCGTGAGCACCGGCCCTCCTGCACCGCACCAGCCGAGCCCGGAAAACCGGCCCAGACTCTGGTTGCGCCGTAGCGATCAGGTGTTCGTGGGGACGCTGCTGTCGGTGGGTCTGCTCCTGGTCGCCGTCCATTGGGTACGCTTGAGCGACTGGGGCCGCCAGACGGTGGAAGTCGATCGACTTCCCGCCGGCAAATATCAATACTCGGTCGACGTCAATCGGGCCACTTGGGTCGAATGGGCGCAATTCGAAGGGATTGGCGAAACTCTCGCAAAACGGATCGTCGCCGACCGTGAATCGCGGGGCCCGTTTTCGAGCATCGACGACGTGCAACGCGTCAGAGGGATCGGTCCCAAAAAACTTGCCGACATGCGCCCTTATCTCGCGATCGAACCCAGCGAAGCCACCGCGAGCCGCGACGCCAAGCCGCGAAAACCATCTCGCATACCCTGAGCACCCCTGTGTTCGATCCGTTTTGAAATGCCTTATTTTCCGCCGCACAACGTATATAATGACAGGTGATCGGGCTGCAGGAATTGTGGGCAGGCGGACGGGTGGCGGAGCGGAGGCTGAATCGGTCAGCGGACCGAGTTGTTCACTCGCCGCTGGCAAACAGAGATGCGAATGGGAACGAGCTCGTCTCAAAACGTGCTTGGCCCGGTCTCAAAACCCGCCTGACGCGTCTCAAAACCTGCCTGACGAGGCCCAAACTGGCCGGTTTGTAAAATGAGATCTTGACGATGCTGATGCAACTCAAGGCGATTGCCAGAAATCACTTGTGTCGGATTTCTCTGCAGGAAGTGGCCCTGGCTCGCATCGCGCCGATAACCTGGGGCTGGAACGAGACGATCGACGTAAGTTGCCGTGCTGTGGGCGGATGCGGCGTGAATTGGTCGTCGCCTTGAGCCAGCGCGCACGACCCGCATTATTCACTACGAAGGGTATGCAGAAACGAATTCCGATCCGTAGACAGCGCGGGACATGGCACGGCTCGAAACGTCAAATCTCAATCCACCAGATCGTCGAACGGCCGGGGCACTTTGTCGAACCACCCCCAAATGATGGATGCACCCACGGCGATGATAAGACAGCCCCTCCCTTGACGAACCCTCTGCCAGACCGATAATGAAGTGCTCCCGCGATCTGGCCTCCCGAGTTTTGCAATAGCAAATCGGTGGCCGTATCGGGTGTGAAAGGCTGTCTCCGAGTGCAATGGGGACTTGTGAACCAGGTCAGGTCTTAACCGAAGCAGCCTTAAGCAACCGTCTCCCATGTGCATGAGGAGACAGCCTTTCACCTCCGAGAAATCTGGTCGCCATGCTCAGGCGGGAGATGAGTTCCCAGGCAGCCCGCAGAACAGAGCTTTAGCCGGTTCTCAACCGAGCCCGGACATGCGGGCCAGGTAGCGGGCAAACGTGAGGGCGGCCAACTGGACCTGTTGCCGGTGAATGCGTAAGAGGTCGCCGCGAACGCTCTGTAAAGTCATTGCCAGTTTGCGGCGACTTGAGTGGAACTGTTCCAGTTCAGACGAGGCTGCGGGCCACAGGGCGTCGAATTCGGCATGCAGCTTCTGGCGGTCGCGCTCGAATTGCGCGCAAGCAGCCGCGTAATCCCGGTCATGCTGTTCGTCGTCGCGGATGCTGCGTTGGTCGGCGGCGGCCCGCCGCGAGGAGAATTCATCGCTGATTTTCTGCCGCCGCAGCGCAAGGTTGCGCTCGCTGGATTGTTTGCGGACTGTCTGTTCGTCGCGCAGGGACTGGTGTTTCATCAGGATCGGTCCGCGGACGAGCGGCGAGAGCGATTTGGGAGCCAGCGTTTCGGCTTGCGATCGATGCAGTTTGGCCCAGTCCTCGAGGTCGCGGGCCTTGGCCTCGCCGATGCCGTCCACGGTGCGGATCCGCTGCGGATCGACGTCGGCCGCCGTCTCGATCCCCGCGTTCAGCAGGCGTTCCTTCAGCTTCGGTCCGACTCCGTCGATGCTGGCGTCGGCCAGGCGGTGCTGACGAAGGTATTCGACAACGAACCTCTGCCGCATGGCAGTCAGGGTCTGCTCGAGCTCGGCCTGTTCTTCGAGGTATGACTGATTGATCCGCTGTGTCGCCGCGTCGGCCGTCTGCCTCAATTGCCAGGCAATTTCATCGAGCGCATCGAGCTCGCGGTCTTCGAGCTCGCGGATTTCGCGTTCACATTCCTCACGGGCGGCGGCGTGCCGCGCGTCGATCCGCGCCAGCGAGTTGCGCAAAGTGCCGTGCAGCGCGTAATACGACTGCCGCCGCAGGCGGATTTCGGCCGTCGCATGGCGAAAGTCTTCGTGCAGTTGCTGCCACTGGCCTTCGACCAGCGCGAGCCGCTGCCGCACGCCGACCTGTTTCTCGCCCGCCGCGCGCCGCCGCGCGTGATAGGGATGCGACCGATACCCAACCAGCAGGATGATCGCGACCGCCGCCGTCAGTACCGCTCCCACAACGAACGGCAGCCATGTGGGAATCGACGAGACCATGGCGCCGATCGCCAGAAACGCGACCACTAGCAGCGTCGTCGCCGACGCAACTCGTTCGCCGGTGAAGTCGACCTGGCTCCAGACTTCGAGCGCCGTGGCATTCTCGATCAGCGATTCGATCAGCGCCTCGGGCGGCGGCGGATCGGGCGGCGCCTCGGGCTCTTCGATCGCCGGCAAGTCGGGGATGCTTTCGTGTGCCCCCGACTGTCGGTTGTGGGCCAGCCAGTCGGGAAGGGCTGCCGCTCGCTGGCGGCTGTCGGGGAGCGTCAAGGGCGCGGCATCGAGCGCCGGCACCTGGGCGACCGGCAGCGCCAGAAACGACTTCACCTGCCGGGCGATCGAGCGCAGCTCGGGAGTGCGGGCGGCGAGGATCGCCTGAAACGCGACAGACCGAGACGGATTTTCGAAATCGTCGCGGCGGAAGAGCAAGCATTCATCCCCCGCGTTCAGCCGTTGCCAGAGCCGCGGATCGACGCCCAGAGCGACAAGCGATAGCAGCACCACCCAACCGGAGAACGCATCGAGGTGCGGACCGAAATCGCTTCCAGTGCGCAACGGGTGTTGAAAGTTCCGGTGCCCCTCTTCGTGGCTCGTCAAGCCGTGCAGCGCAGGCACGTACATCCCGTCATAGTCGATCAGCCGGATCCGTCCATCGGCGACGAGCACGTTGCCGTGCTGCAAATCTCCGTGCGCAATGCCATGCTGTCGTAGGGCCGCCAGCGTGTCGCGCCACTGCCCGGCAAGCGCCTGCAGCGCGCCCGGGTTGGTGAGATTCCGCTCGATGAACGTATTGAGCGGCTCGCCGTCGATCCATTCCATCTTCAGGATCGGATACCACCTTCCGCGAATGCGAATCCCCTGCGCCAGAAATTCGAATCCGACCGTCGAAGGCAGATTTGATTTCCGCAGATGTTCGCTGATCGCCTGATAACGAGTTTGCTGATCCGAAACCTCACGCAGAAAACAGCGCACGGCCCAGCGCCGGGTTGCACAATTCATCTGGTAAACGCTGGCGAACGCACCTGAGATCGGCTTGGGGAGCCCGAGCGGCGTCAACTCCGCCGTCCCCGCGCGCAGATCCTCGTCCCCGAAGCACAACCGCGGGTTCTGAATCGCTTCGTTGTAATCCTGAGGAGTGGGCCAGGACATGAGTGAGTATTCTCTTCAGCAGATGAGACTGCATTCTACCCACAGCGCTCGGCGTAGAAAATCACCGTCGTTCCAATCGGCATCCGCTGTCATCTTTGCAACGGACCCAAAATGCCTCCTTCCGGTAGACTTCACAGCCGCCGGCGAACATCGCCGGGGCGTCGTCCGGAGTGAGCAAACCTTCGTCAATCAACTGCTTTCCGCGCTGGGTCAAGCGGTAACTGACACGGGTGAAGTCATTTTTGTCGACGGAGCCGGGACGAAATTCGAGCACCGGACTGGCAGGTTGGTGCATCGCCCATTCATGCAAACGCCGCCTGAAAAGCATATCGCCGAATTGCATGATGATCGGCATGAGCAAATCTGATTTTCCGGCAGAGATGCGCTCCTCCACAACTTTTCGAAGTATTCTCGGATCCGAGGCAAGGTGCAATTTGGCCCATTCCAGCCACGATAGGTCGGTCATGTTTTCCAAATTGAGATCAACTTCGATTCCGCCAGCACGTTTATCCAAGACCTCTTTTGCGCACAAGGAAATCCGGAGTAACTCCTGCGGCGTCAACCATACGTCTACCTTTAAGCCCTCCAGGAATATTTCGTCGAGCCGAGATAGTCGAACAGGCATTCCCGATCCGATGCTGCGAGGAAACAACCACCCAAACGGCTCCGCTACAGCAGTGAGGTCGGGAAACTCGGCAATTCCAGCCTGAAAAGCCTCGTCGAATTTCAATGGTGACGGTGCAGCATATTTCGCCCACAAACCTGATCCAATTTCAACGTGGCGGTTTGTCAGAGCAACGCGTTTGTCGAAAGCAGATCTCAGGCGTATTACGGGAAGGCACGAAATCGAGTCGGCGTCCGGCGCCCGCGGATTGGTCGAATCCGACGAAGATTCCGCTGTCGCGATGGTAAATCGCGAAACGTCGACGTTCATTCGGGCGAGGCTGGAGAGCGACCACCAGAGCGCGAGCCGATCCGACCAGTGTCGTCTCGTCCAAATCACGACGGCTTTGGTGGCCGAAAAGTTCGCAAGCGCGCTGCCAACGTCGTCTGCATCGCCATATTTTCTCGAAGCATTATTTCCGGTGGCCCAAACAATCGGCCAGAATGCTGAATGTCTGTTTCGTCTTTTTCGCTTCGACGTCTTTTTTGAAGCGATGGGGTAGAACAAATCTTCCTCAGATTTCCAATACTTGTCGCGTTTCAACTGTTGCTGCGCAGAATCGACGTCGCACGGTCCGTTGGCAAATGAGTCTTTGATGTAGATTCCGGCGTTCGCAGTCAGCGCCGTATTAATTCTGGGGACAATGTGAATCGAATCATCGACATTCGAGTCGAGCCAGACCTCGTGCGGGACTTGCGGTGGCTTCTTTACCGGCATGTGCGAACTACCATCATCAATACATCACCATTGTCACGTCGTCGTTCTTCAGCAAGGAAACTCCCTCGCCATTTACGGCTGCACGCTGTTCTGTCACAAACGCCTCAAACGCGGCGACCATATCGATCGCCAGAAGTGTCGCGAACGGATCGTCACCCGCTTCCAACCGGCGCATCGTCCAGCACGCCAGAGCATCGGTCATCAGAAAAAACAAGTCGCCGGGTTGCCAGACGCCGTGCGCCCCCTGCGCGGCAATCTCACGCTCAGCCCCAGGCGACAGACTCGACAACAACCACGGCCGCGAATTGAATTCTTCAGATGTCGCAAATGGAAACGACCAGATCATTTTTCCGTCGCGCACCTGAAACAGGCAACTGTCGCCAATCGCCAGGGCCGCGAACTCG
>DASYAR010000187.1:0-17288 GCA_036501235.1 Planctomycetaceae bacterium | reverse complement strand
GCGATGATGGCGATGACCACCAGCAATTCGATGAGCGTGAATCCAAGTCTCCGAAGCGTGCGCGCCATCTTGAAGCCTCCGAAAATGAGTAGAGAAACGGAGTAAAGAACAGATACCGCTGACAATATTGAAATAATTCTGGTGACTTCAAGCCGCCGTCACCGGGCTGACACGCCTATGTAATAAGTCGCAAAAGAAACAACGACTTCACAATGAATCCGAACGCCAACCGCGCTGCTGCGATAAAGAACCAGGGCGAACGCCCAAGTAGCTAGCATGATACAGGTAATGGATATGGCCACCAAACAGGAAATCACCGAAAAGACAATGTGTCTTAAATGCCCGGTTTCGTGGGATGCCTGAATTGCCGGTTCGTCGGGCAACGCTCCCCGCCGGCTAGCTGACGGCCAAGGAGCCGTGTCGGATCGACAGCACTCGCACACAACAGGCAATCGCTACTTGGCAGCGGGGGCCGGGGCCGAGGCGGGTTCTGCCAGAACACCGAGAGCTTTATTGCCGGCCATCGCGGCGGCTTTCAGGTCGTCATCCGAGGCCCCGGATTTGGCCCCTTCGATCAAGGCCTTGAAATTCTTGATGACCTCTTCGCGGGCCGCGGTCCGTGCCGGGGTCGCGTATTTGGAGGGCATCGCTTCCGCCTCGAATTTGGCGAACGCTTCCTGGAATTTGGGGTTGAGCGCCTGCTCTTTGACCATGGCAATATTCCCGCGGGCAGCCCCCATCAGAATGGGCTTCAACAGGTCCTCCTGCTTCAATGCGGCCAGTCCGGGCCAGTTGGGGATATCGGGCGCCTTACTGAGCTCCGCTTCTTGAGAACCACCACAACCGGCGACCGCGACCACGAGCACCGAACAACAGGCCAGGCGTTGCATCAAACAGGCTCCTTGAGTTTGTCGACAGTGTCAGAACCGGCCCTCCATCAAAGGCTGTGAGGGTCAAAAAAACGTCAACAACCTGGGCTGCTATTGGGAGCGCGACGGCACAGCGACCCGAAAACGCGACCGCGAAACAACAGGGGCGACTGGCGTGGCCCCCGTTGTCTCGTCGGTTGTCCTGCCGGTCGTTTCGACGGTCGTTTCGACGACCGAGTCGAAACAGAGAACTCCACAGACAGCGGCTCAAGCGGGGGTTAAAAGGGAGCACCGAGCGATTCGTTTCCGGCAGCGGAACAGGCTGCGCGCCACACCAGGCCATTGACGCTGTTGGAAATGAATTGAACGGAACCGTCGGCGAACAGGCAGTGGGCGCCGCCGGTGTGCAGGCTCGAGATGGGACGCGCCCCCGATTCTCCATTAGTGGTCATGTCCGTCCAATCGATGTCGTCGATCAGCGTTGAGTTGGGCACGCGGGCCCCATCTGCTCCACAAAAACCCGACTCTTCCATCCACCAGCCGCAACGCCCACCCGTCCAATTGAACGCCGCATCGATATTCTCGGCCGCCTTCCCGCGATAGACCTCGCCAACGAAAGCGGTCATGCTCGTGCCGTCAATGATTTCGCCGATTTTCCGGCCGTAATATGACATCCCGCCGGAGTTGTCCCCATGATTCGGGCACACGGTCCCCGAGGTCATCTGCACGGTTTGCGGGTAAGCGCACGCCGCGCCGGACGCATTCATGCCGGCATAGTTCGTTCCCGTCACCGTCGGGGGCAATCCGAACTGGTTGGCGCCGTTGGTCGCTACCTTATTGTCGGATGGGCAGAGCAGCCCCGCCATTCTCGTCGCCATGGCAATGGTAAAACTATTGGGATATCCGGTCGTGCCGTTGGTTCCCGATGCAGTCCGGCCCTGGATCCAATCTGCGAAATTGATTCCGTTATACATCGGCGCCTGGTCCATTTGCGGCAGAATCATGACTCGCCAACTCAAGCTGTTACCCCGCGTCCAGCCGTTGCCCCCAGGATTGGTCGGTCCCCAGATCTTGGACGGCGCAAACATCTGCTGCATTTCATGATAATTGTGCAGCGCCAGACCCAACTGCTTCAAATTGTTTTTACACTGGCTGCGGCGGGCCGCTTCGCGGGCCTGCTGGACGGCAGGCAGCAACAGGGCCACCAGCACTGCGATGATGGCGATCACCACGAGCAATTCAATGAGGGTGAATCCGAACCTTCGACATGTACGCGCCATCTTACAATCCTCCGGAAATGAGTAGGGAAACGGAGTCAAAGAACAAAAATCGCTTATGAACTTGTAATAATTTGGGTGACTGCGAAACGCCGCCATCGGGCCGAAATTGATCCGCGAAACATCGCAAAAGAGCAAGGACGACTTGCTGACGAATCCGAACTGCGCTCTGATATTGAGACGGGCCGAATGTCCCGTTAGCACGCATGATACAGCGAAATTTCATGCACGCCTAACAAGAAATTCGTGAAAAGACATTCCGTCTGTCGTATTTGACCGTTACAGGGGCCCGTCAATCGCACCGTCAATCGCACCGTCAATCACATCGTCAACTCCCGGACGTGCGTGCGGTCGAACGCCTGAACGGCGAGGGGCGTCGTGGGCACAGGCCATCCCGGCCGCCTCATCAACGCTCGACCGGTACGACGACTGGCTGGCGATCCAACACTCGATATTGATCGGCGCATTCGAGCACGGCCAGGGACTGATCGGCGGCAATGTCTCGAAAGACCTGCGTCGTCCCGCTGGTCGGCCAATGAATTTCCAGGATCGCAATCCGGCTGGCGCTCCCCAGGCCGACCGTTTGTTCCAGCGGATTGGCCCCGAAGCTGCTGCCTGAGGAAACGTGACGGCGGATTGTCTGGGGATCGTCTCCGGCGGTCACGATTTTGATGCGGGCGCCAAGGGCCGCGCGGTTCGACTTCTGGCCGATGACCTTCACCGTCAGCCAGTGGTTTCCCTGACCCGGATTCTGAAAGAGCACATTATGGTAGCGGTCTCCGGGAATGGCCCCCCCCATTTCGATGAACAGATCGACGTCGCCGTCGCGGTCCCAATCGCCGCAGGCAACTCCGTGCCCCTTTTGGAGATGACCGGTGCCGGATGAGCCGGTGATATCGGCGAAGCGCTGGCCGCCGACGTTCTTGAACATGCGATTGGGATCCAGAAACTCCAGACTGGGTTCGCCGGTCCCCAGATACATATCCAGAAAGCCGTCGTTGTCGAAATCGCCGAAGTTGCTGCCCATGGTGGCAAAAACCATGTCGAGGCCGGCCTGGCGGGTCTGGTCCTCGAACTCCCGGCCCTGCTCGTTATGGTAAAGCCGGCTGGAATGGCGCCCGTGCGGTTGACCCACCAGCCCCGCCACCATGTCTCCCAGCGAGCGATCGTAGCTGTTCGCAAAAATGTCGAGCCAGCCGTCGTTGTCGTAATCCCAGGCCCAGCACGAATACCCCTGCACGGGGCCGTTGAGGTTCATGTTGTTGGTCACGTCGATGAACGTGCCATCCCGGTTGTTGGAAAATAACTGACCGCCCCGCTCCCCTTGAAAATAGTTCAGGAACAGGTCCGGGTATCCATCGTTGTCGTAGTCGATCCACGCCGAGCCCGTGCAATAGTTCCGGCCGTTGGGATCCAACCCCGCGGCAGCAGCGACATCCTCGAAGGCGCCGTTGCCCAGGTTGTGGTACAGGCGGGTGGGTTGCCGTTCGCAACAGATAAACAGGTCGAGTAAGCCGTCATTGTCGTAATCGGCCCACGAGGCGGAGCCCGAATTGACGGCGTGCAGCAGACCGGCCTCGCGAGTGACGTCGGTAAAAGTTCCGTCGCCGTTGTTCGTGAGCAGAGTGGGGCGGATGGGGTAGGGAACCCAGGAGCCGCGGACGATGAACACGTCCATCAAGCCGTCATTGTTGTAGTCGGTCTGGACGCAATACTCACCCCCTAATTGATCGCTGATGCCGGCGGCAACGGCTTGGTCTGCGAATGCCCCTTCACCCGTGTTGCGAAAGTACGCCATCGCGCCGCCGGGATCGAAATTGGTGATGACGACGTCCAGGAGGCCGTCGTTGTCAAAGTCGTCCATGATGGCGCCCCCCGCCTGGTTGAAGCGGTTGACTCCCACCAGGTGGCCGACGTCGCGGAACCGGCCGATGTCGAATTCCGAATTTGCAAAACGGTCCAGAGAGATCAAAAACCGCGGATCAACCTGGCGCGGATGTTCGCCGAGCGTCATGTGCGCCAGATTCAGGAGCCACTTCACCCCCAGGTCGTCGGGAAACCGTTCGAGATACTCCAGGAAATGTCCGATCGCCAGTCGCGAGCCTTCCGGGTTCGTGTGCACGGCGGTGGGGGCGATCGGCAGAATGCACGAGCTTTCGCCCCGGCACAGAATGCAGTTTTCGGTCTCGCCGCGGCGCAAAGCGGAAACCCCCTGGAAAAAGACGACGCTATACAGCATCTGCTCGGCCAAAGCCTGATCGCTCTCGGCGAGCGCGCGGGCCTCGTTGAGGACGGCGTAAGCACGTTTCGGTTCTCCTTCGTAGTGATACAGGAACGCCTTGCGAAGGAGCAGGCCGAACCGCTCGACAAGATCGAGTTTGTCAGTCCCCAGGCGGGTATCGATCAGCTCGATGTTGCGGTAACCGATGCGGTCCCAGATGCGGCGGATCTCTTCGAGAGAGGCGTCGCCCGTCCAGGGCTCCAACAGCTCGGTGGCATCCGCCTTTCCGGAAGTCTCCAGGTCGAGGCGCGGTTGATAGCGGATGATTGCGGCCGCCGTCGGACGAGCGGTAGCCTCGGTCCGGGCGAAATGCTTCCAGGCCAGGATGGCCAGAGCGGCAACCAGCAGGGCCCCGGCGAGCAGCCATGGCTTGCGGATCGCCGACTGATTTGTGGCGGTCTTCGAGGACGGACTCATAGAGTCATCGTAACAGTGGTCACCGCGCGTGCCAATCGGACTTATCGAGCAATCCCCGAAGCTACCCTGGGTCGGTCACCCAATCAGAACCCAGAACCCTGAAAGGGTTCCGCAGCGTTCAGGAATGATCTGTGCAACCCCTTCAGGGTTGGGGACATTTTGGGCGCCTGGTTCCCAGGGTAGCCCGGCAAGCCGGTCAACCCTGGTCTGTGCTGCGTAACTGCTTCGCAGTATTTTCGGGCGTGCCTGCCTGATCGCGCTACGCGCTCCGTCTGCCCCGACTCCTGCACCGCGCGTCTTACTGCGCGCCGCGCAGCGCCTGCTGCGCTTCCTGGATTTGGCGGATCGCGGCCGGATGCCCGGGCTGCAGCTGTACGGCTTCCGTCAGGTGCTTGATCGCCTCCGGATATTCTTTCTGCCGCACCAGAAACGCCCCCAGCGCATATTGAAAGTCGGCCTGGCGCGGCTCGAGCTCGACGGCCCGCACCAGATGTTGACGCGCCTCGCGCGTTGCGCCGGTTTCAGCAAGCAGGTCGCCCAGTTGCTGATGCGCAATGGCAGACTCGGGAACGAGTTTCAGGGCACTTCTGCAATCGGCAATCGCTTCGGCCAAGTGTCCCTGATCGGCCTGCAGCTCTGCCCGCCACAGATAAACGTGAATGGAACCCGGATTCACGCGCAGCGCCCTGTCCAGCTCCGCCAATCCCTCGCCGGGCCGGCCGGTCTTGACGAGCGCCAGCGACAGAAAACGATACGCATCGAGATCGAGAGGGTCGAGCTCGATCGTCTTCTCGAACTCTGGAATCGCCTCCTCGAACTGTCCCTGGGTATAGAGCACGGTGGCGAGCTCCGAATTTCCTTCCGAGCATTCCGGTACGGCTTTCAGCAATTCTCGCAGCACCTTCTCCGCCTCGCCGAATTTCGATTTCATGCACAAGGCGTTCGCCAGGCTCAGGTACGCCTGCGTATGCCGAGGGGCCTGAGGGATCAGCTCTCGCAATCGTTCAATTCCCGCGGTGACTTCCCCCTGGGTGACCAGGTCCTCCGCGTCGTCGATGGCGTCATAGAGTGGCAACATGTCCTTGATGTCGGGAAGGTGATCCGGCGCCGGGCCTTCGCGGGGAGCGGCGCTTCCCCCCAGGTAGCCCAGGCTCGACAGGGCCCGCCGCTCGCTCGCGGTGAGTTGCACATCGCCGCGCTCCCGGAGAACGAGCCGCGATTCGAATTCCTCCAGCCGTGCGTCGAGCTCGCGCGCCTTGTCGGGGTTTTCGGCGGCAAGATTTCGCATCTCGTGGGGGTCGTCGGTCAGGTGATACAACTCGGGCCGCGTCGTGCGGATGTATTTCCAGTTCCCCTCCGTCAGAGAGCGCAGCGGAGAACAGCCGCTGACGAGGAAGGCCTGGTCGGTGGAACCGAAACACCCGGAGGCCGGCAGCGTTTCACCCCGGAGCGCCTGGTAAAAGCTGCGCGCGGTCGTCTGCCGCGGATCGGCGATTTCCAGGCACTCCAGAATCGTAGGGGACGCGTCGACGAGCGAAACGCGCGGGGCGACGCGCTTCCCGGCCGGCAGACGCCCGGGCCGGCGGAAGATCAGCGGCACGTGCATCGTCGTCTTGTAGAGCATGTACGAGTGCATTCGCTCGCCGTGGTCGCCCAGGCCTTCGCCATGGTCGCCCAGAACGACAACCAGCGTGTCCTGCTCCAGGCCGCGGACCTTCAGGAAATCGATCAACCGGCCCACCTGACGATCGACGTAGGCGATTTCCCCGTCATACGGGCGATCGGCAAACTCATCGCCGAAGAGATCGGTGTGCGGCACGTAGGGAGAGTGCGGATCGAACAGGTGCACCCAGCAACAGAACGGACGCCGATGAGTGCGGTCGAGCCAGCGCAGTGCCGAATCGACGACTGTCTCGCCCGACCGCTGGCGATGCATCGGGTCGAGTGTCGATTGGTCTTCGCCCAGCTCATCGTCGTAAGTCTCGAATCCCTGGTTCAAGCCGTATTTGCGGTTGAGGACCACCGACGCAATGAATGCCGCGGTCTCGTAGCCGCGCTGTTTGAGCACCGAGGCCAGGGTCGTGATCGACTCGGGGAGGCGTCCGCGACCGTTCGTGCGGATGCCGGTTTCAGCCGGGTAGAGGCCGGTGAACAGGCTGGTGTGCGTGGGGAGTGTGATGGGCGCAACGGTGTACGCCTCTTCGAAGAGAATCCCCTCGGCAGCCAGAGAATCGAGAACCGGCGTCTGGGCCTGTTCATAGCCGTAACATCCCAATCGGTCGGCGCGCGTCGTATCGAGGGTGATGATCAGCAAATGGGGACCATGGCTGGGCCTGACCCACTGCCAGACGCCCAGCCCCACCGCCAAACCCACCGCCGCCGCCAGCCCCACGATCTTGCGCCGCATCCGCATTTCGACTTTCAACAGGAAATGACGCCGCTGGACCCCGACTTGAGTTTAGCGATTTCCGACGCGTTTGCAGTGCCCCGCGGCGGTTCGTCGCCGGCGCCGGCTCCAGTCAGACCGAACCAGGCGACCGTCATAGTCAACCAGAGCGTTGGCACCAGCATACTGCCGTCGGATCGGCAAATAAATGCCAGTCCCCGGGCGCCGGCTTGTTTAGCCGTTCTTCACGGCCCACATCCTCGTTGATTGAAAAGCCGGCGCCGCGACACCCCAGCGCATTCATCAGCGTTTCGCTCGATCGGGATCGACTGGAATTTGCGTCTGCACGACGGTCGAGCAGCGACTTGACGCGACAAACGACTCGACAGAGCCGGGAAATCATGCAAAAATAATGAATATGCCTCGAATACAGGGAAACGTATCGTGACGATTCGCGAACAACTCGCCGAACAGGTTTTGGCATTGCCGCCCGAAGATCGAACGTACGTGGCCGACGTCGTAGAGCAGAGCCTGTGCAACGGCTCATTTGCAACACCAGAGCTTGCCGCGGAGTGGTCCGCAGAAATCGACCGCCGCGTTGCCGCGTATGATCGTGGCGAAACCCAGGGAATCGATTTCCAGGCGAGCCTGGAACGTATCCGGGCACGTCTGGCGGAGCATCGTTCTCGCAAGGAAACTCGGTGAACTTCACCGTACTCCCAGAGTCGGAACTTGAAGCGGCCGAGGCGGTCATCTGGTACGACGACCAGCGCGTCGGCTTGGGCGATGATTTCCTGACTGAATATGCAAAGGCGGTTGATCGTATCCGCAATGGACCGGCGGAATTGCCGCGGTTGGAATCGTATGTCGGACCGCACGACGTTCGGCGGTGCTTGCTCAAGCGATTTCCGTACCTCGTGATCTTCACGTATCGGCAGGACGAAGTGCTCGTCGTTGCGGTCACCCACGCGCGTCGGCGTCCGCTTTACTGGCTGGAGCGGCTCACTTAGAAGCGGAATGAAGTCCCGGAGCGTGTCGTCGGCAATAGTCCGCCCTCTCTTCCAGGTGCTTCACGATATTGTTCGAGGGAGACGGACATCGAACAGCATGCGCTGCGCGAGAACGGCAGTCAGAAACGTGTATGACATTCTCCCCGAATGGACAATGCGTTTCCAGCAAGTGGCTGCGATGGCAGCAGGGCCGTTTCCTGTTCGCAGCCAGAAGATCCGACCGCGTGCGATAGAGCGACGGCGTGGGATGAATCTGCGGAGTGTCTCACGGCAACCGAACATGCCCGGATTCATATCCGCGATGCTATTCGCGCACCACCGGCATCCAAGAGCCGATGTACTCCGCCTCGGTTGGATCAAAGGGAATCGAGACACTGCCACCTTTCGGCATTCCCAATTCTGCATACCAGACAATCGGCCGACCGATCAATTGTGGCCATCGAGCGCCGGCCCATCCAATGGGCCAATAAATTCTGGGGATGCGCCCCTCGCCAGTATTTTGTCGGCTGACAATCCAACACGCGGGACCAAAGCTCAGCACGTAGAGAACAGAGAGCAGAATTGTCCTCCGTGGTCTCCTGCACAAGGCCAGCAGCCATCCGGGGCCGCGTATGGCCGGCATCATACCCTCAGTCGAGTGGGGGCGGGAAGGGCGATCGGTTTCACGTCACGGAAGGTGGTTGGCTCGTCAGCGGGCTGATTTCGCAATCAGGCAGTGCTTTTCTGAATTATTTGATTCCCTCGTGAGTGACCCGAGCATCGCTCAGGTAAACGAATTCGAGTTTCGTCAGTTCGCTCAATTGGGCCAGCCCCGATGTGGCAAGCGAAATCGAGATCGAACGGGATCGGCCCTGGCGGGATCTTATCGCTCACTGCCGGAACTGAGAATCTCAGGTGGATTCTTGGACCTCGATGCCTCAAAGCCCAAACGGGAAGGTTTCCGTCTTTAATTGGACATGATCGCCCAGCATGCGTTTTATTGTTCCGACATTTCAGGCTGTTTTTTGACGAGGAACAAGGATTTTCAACGGCGGTCCGGGGCTGGCACTTCAATCGCCTGATCGAACGATCTTCCCGTGATGGCGCTTTCGACTGGGCCGCTCGACACGATCGCGCCCGCCACGCCGAACCGGTAATTCAGCGGTTTACCGTCACCAAACGGGTCGTCCGGAATTTCCTGCAATCCGATGTCGCGAAGCTCGTCGAGAGTGTCCGGGAATCGGCCGTGTCGTCGATGATGATGATACAGTTGCAAAGCCAGCGTCGTCACGAGAAATCCTTGACGCTGGGCGTCGCGCGCAAATTCGCGATCGGCCAATGTCACTGCCGGCAGAAGCAGATGGCACAGAATCGTCTTATTGTGAAGGCGGCTTCGATTTCTTCCGGTCCCAGCCCTCCTTGCAGTCGCATTTGCCTGGCGTCCGAATCGAACAGAATTTTACTGCGAAAACGATAGGGCCTCTTGTGCCGCGGCAGGTCGAAATTGGGCAGCCAGTTCGCATAGATCAAGTTCGTGGCCCGTAACGACCAGTCGGGCTCAAACCGCCGGTATCGGGTATCCAGGTCGCCCACGATTTCCGCGACAGTCGATTCGGACAACCCGCTTTCGGTCGTCGCTTCGGCCGTCGTTTTTGGTCGACCGGCAGACCGTCGGAAGCTGCTGGGTAACCGGCAACGGCGTGTGAACATTTAAGTCGCGCGGCTGATAATACACCGCCTCGGAGCGTTCTGTTCCCGCGAGCCAAACCTTTAGAGCCGGCTGATTTTCGGTCAGCCAAGTCGAAAGTGCCGGCGTGAGCTCTGCGGGCTCCGATCCGTTTCCTTCAGCGAAGGACTCCAGTCCCTGCCCGCTGTCTTCCGGCAGAGGAACCAGTAATTCGTTCGCCTGCAGATACAAGTCAAAAGCATTGCGGTCGGGGGCGATCGCTATCACGCCGTATTGCTCGACATCAAATGGTGCGCCGATATCCGGAATGCTGTCGACGTACCGCGCGGGAATCACCCAGTTCCATACGCCGTATGCCGCGCCGGCACAGAGAACGGCAATCGCCGAGCAGATGGCAATGTTTTTTGTCGTCGTCACCGTGGTCGCATCTGGCCGAGCGATTCCGAACTCGACATGACATTAATTTGGCGCACCGGCAGGCTCTGATCCACTGACCCGCTTGAGTGAAAACGTATGAAAAACTTCTTGCCCGGATGCGTCGCGAATGGTAACGATCACGTCACTTCCGGCTTCGCCATCGTTGGCGGGAACCTGCCATTTCACGAGGCCCGTCGGTGATACTTCCAGTCCTGGCGGGCCGGAATTGACTTGGTATTTGACGCCTTCTTTTCGGGATTTCACGACAACCTGATATCTAAACTCCGTCCCCCGCCGAGCCGTCGTCGGAGGTTGCGACGTCACCAGCAGGTAATCCAATCCCGAATTGTCGAGCGCCTCGTTCAAATCAAAGTGGTGGAGTTCCAGTCGGTCATTGCTCTCGGGAAAAATGACGATCAGCTCGGCTCGCGGAATAAAAAAGATCCTCTTCCACGGGCCGAAGGGATTGCGGTCCCATCCGTCGAAACGAATGTCGTGCGCAACGCCCACGTCCTTCACAATCGGCTCCTCATGATTCAGCAGATAGAGTGCGATGCTCCCGCTTTTCTTTCCCTCCGCCGAGGTGACCGACAAAATAAAATTTCCCTCGGTCGCAGGAAGACAGTAGCCGGCTTTGGAAGGCCCTCCGCCCCAGGGCTTCAACTGGACAGTCTGCACGCCCCTGCCTGTGCACAGCGTCCGCCCGTCCGGCCCTGGGACGACGTGCTTCAGCCCCCCTTCTTCATAGCGTTTCAATTCGTCTCCTTCGAGCACGAAAGAAATGCTTTCGTCGGGCGACTGATTCGTCTTCCAGCCGCCGAAGACTGTGCCGTCCGCCGAGACTGGATTTCCGCTGGCCGCGGAACCGCGCGGGGTCTTGATGGGCATCGGTTTCAGCGTCTGGAGGTCAAGAAAGACCCCGTTCGCCACGACATGATTCGTCGACGCCGAGCCGATGACGATAGACGTCAAGTCTGCCAGCTCAGGCATCGGACGGGAGATCTCCTTCTCGCCGGTTTGCAGGTCCCAGCGCTCCAGAATGCCTTTTGCCGTCACACCAAGGACAACCTTTTCCAAGCCTGCCGCAAAGACCACCTTGTGGTCGGTCAGAGGAATGTAATGCGTGATGGCGGCTTCGTTGACGTCGAAGATGGCCAGTTTTTTCAATTTTGGCAGGTTCAGAACCAGGTAGCGGCCGCCGCCTCCCACGCAAATGTCACTGGCAATTTCGGGGAGACTCTTGAGCACTTTGGCCGCAGCGAGACGGGGGGGCTCGATCGGCAACTGCCGGGGGCCCGAACGGACGATCAGGCCGGAACTGCCCAGGGGAATCCGCGTTTCCAAGCGGGCCACTTCCACGTCGTCCTGCCGCGCGATCCAGGTACATTCGACCTCGGCGACCGGATCCGGCAATGAAATCTGAACTGACGTCGCCGTGCCCAGGTCGACATCCAATTTCTTTCCGGCAACCGCGATCGCCACCATATTGATACCGGTGAGCTCGCCCCTGAGGGTCTTGCCGTTTGTCAGGAGGACCGAGGATTGCGGTTGAAGCTGAATCTGCTGGCACGCACTGAACTTGACCTTCTGCTCGCCGACCTGAAATTCCCGATCGTCGATTATTCCCAGGATCGCGCCGGTTTTAAATCGGGCGAACACCTCCACAACCGGGAACCCGGCCCTGGGAACGGGAACAATCGTTGTGCGATAGGCGCCGTCCTTCAAAGCCAGGTTGGTGCGGCGATCTGGCCCGTCGTTGGTCCTCAGCACAAGTTCGAGAGTCGGAGGTCGGAGTGGTGGAAACACATACGCAACGCGGGCCTCGAATTCGGCGGGCTCGTGAGCCTGCGACTGGCTGAGCACTGGAATATTGAGCAGAATTTCCGGCCGCTTTACAAACTCGGCCACGTGTTCGACGGGGATGGCAAAGTTGAGCTGTTCTCCGCCGCGGATACGCCCCACAACGACGCCGACAACCTTACCCCCCATGTCGATCACGGGCCCACCTGAGTTGCCGGGGTTGACCGCACCGTCGAGCTGCAGGAATTCAAGCGCGTCGGCCTGCCTGCGCAGGGCGGTAATGCTGCCGGCGTTGATGCTGATTGCCGGATATTCTTTTCGAGCTGAGAGAATCTCACCGAGCGGGAAGCCGCAAATGACCACGTCCGACAATTCGGAGAGTTGGTCCGAGGATCCGAGTGGGAGGATTGGGAGTTCCTGCGGGCCTTCCACTTGCAACAGCGCCAGATCTCGCTTTTTGTCAGCACGGAGCACCTTGGCCGGCAGCACCTTCTGTTCCTTGGCGCTCGGATTGAAGACCACCGTCACTTCTTTTTCGCCACTGACGACGTGTTCGTTGGTAATCAACAGCCCCGACGCATTGATGCAGAACCCCGATCCCGAGCTTTTCGTGCCCTTCACGAAGACGGTGGCGGCTTTCCCGAGCTTGCCGACCTCGGCCTTCGTCAAGACATCCGCAGCCACGGCACGCGCCGTGTGCATCGCCAACGCCGTCAGCAATACCAGTGTTGCCCAGCGGCGAAACCTGGATCGGATCATCAATCTTTCCTTGCCCAGCGTTTTGTCAGCTGAAAAGTCGGATTCGGAGTTTTGAGGTTCTCCGGTCGATGTATTGACCGATGTGCGACGGATGTGAACGGATCGTGATCGGCGTATCCGAAAACCGGCCGCGGCATTGCATGCCATGTCGACGCGCCGCCAGTATGGTCGGGTGCGCTCTTGGAGGCAAGTCGATCTCGTGCGGAGCGAAATAACGGATGGCATTCATGACTGTCCCTCAATCCGTTTTGAAATGGATTATTTTCCGCCGCGCAGCGTATATAATGACAGGTGATCGGGCTGCAGGAATCGTGGGCAGGCGAATGGGTCGCGGGAGCGTGGCCCGAATCGTCCAGCGGGACGAGTTGTTCACTCGCCGCTGGCAATCAGAGAGGCGAATGCGATCGAGCTCGTCTCAAAACGTGCTTGACCAGTCTCAAAACCTGCCTGACGACGCCCAAACTGGCCGATTTGTGAAATGAGATCTTGATGATGCCCATGCAACGCAAGGCGATTGCCGGAAATCTCTTGTGTCGGATTTCTCTGCGAAAAACGGCTCTGGCTCGGATCGTGCCGGTAACCTGGGGCTGGAACGATCGGATCGACGTAAGTTGCCGTCGCATGGGCGGATGCGGCGTGAATTCGTCGTCACCTTGAGCCAACGCGCACGCCCCGCATTATTCATGACGAAGGGTATGCAGAAACGGATTCCGATCCGTCGTCCGTCATACCTTTTCAACAGGAGCGGTTCGGCTTCCGAGTACCGTCCGTCATTCTCTGAAAACTCTGCTTGACTCTCCCCTGACGGGAGGCCGTAAGATGCCCGGCGTTGCGTCGCAGAACTCTTCAGACCGGGTGTCGGCATGTTCAGCATCGGCGAATTCTCGAAGCTCACGCAGTTGACAGTCAAGACGCTGCGCTTCTACCACGAGCAGGATATCCTCGTGCCTGCGTGCGTCGATCCCGATTCCGGATATCGCTACTACGACGCGAGCCAAGTCGAATTGGCTCGGGCTATTACGTACCTGCGCGGTCTGGAGTTCTCACTGAGCGACATTCGTGAGCTGCTGCAGAGCGATGGGGGCGACGATCTGCTGACGATTCTCGAGCGGCAACACGCGGCCGTCAAAAGCCGGATCAAGCAGCTTGGCAAAGCGGTGCGTGCTCTCGAACAGTTCATCCTCGAAGAAAGGCAGGCGAAAAGCATGGCCCAGATTATTAACGATGTGCAGGAAAAGGACCTGACCCCTCTGTTGGTCGCTGGTATCCGCATCAAGGGACGTTATAGCGAATGCGGCCGTGCCTTCGGACAGATCAGCCGCAGCTATGGACGGCATTTGTGTGGCAAACCTCTCTTGTTGCACTATGACACCGAATATCACGAGGCCGACGCCGACTTCGAGGCGTGCCTGCCGATACGCCAGATGAAAGACGTCGAAGGGGTCTCGGTGCGGGAATTGCCGGGCGGTCGCTGCGTGTCGCTCGTGCATCGCGGTCCCTACGACGAACTGTCTCGGTCCTATGCCCGCATCTTCCAATACCTGAACGATAGAAAATACCAGGCGCTCGTGCCGACTCGCGAAGTCTATCTGAAGGGGCCGGGCATGATTTTCAAAGGGAACCCGAAGAAATATGTGACCGAGATCCAGATTCTTTTTGCACCAGCGGTAAAATCAGATAGGCGATGACCAACCAACTCGACAAGGCGGCCAGCACGAAATAGATCAGCAATTTGAACTTTCGTCGGCGATCCGACGGGACCGGCGCCGGGTGAGCGATTTCTGAATCCAACGGCGTCAATGATTCTCGCGTGTGACTCGCCTTATCCCCGGTCTCCGCTTTTTGCTGATGCTTTCAGGATACAGACTGTTTGCAAGAAGATCACGTCGCGTCGCCGTACACGGTGACAATCGTGGCCGACTGCGCGGCGGCGAGCGGCCGAATTGGGGTCACGTCAGGTCTGAACCCGGCGTACAGGCCAGAATAGCTCTCTCCAGGAGTTCTTCATGGCCCTCCAGTCGACCTCGGACGCCAATCAATGCCGAATGCAGATGCGGGTCGGCCAACAATTCGGCCGCTTCGACGACGCCGAAGTCGATAGAATCGGCGGCGAGCTCCTTCAAGAGGGCGGCAAGCACTCGTTCGTCCTTACGGCGGGCCAGCCCGATCAGCGCTTCGCTTCGGACCACGTGATCCGAGTCCGCAAGTCGGCCGGCCAGAGTGTCACGCAAGACTGGAATATCCACTTCCACTTGGGTTCCCAGTCCCCACGTCGCCCAATCCCGCACGTCTGAGTCTTCGTCCTTCGTGAGCTCAACGAGTGAATCGAGGGCGATTGGATCCTCGTACCCCGTTAAAGCGTGGACGACGGCATAACGAACAGAAGGCTCAGGATGGGATCGGAATCGTGCCGCAGGTCCAATGGCGTCGGCTTCTCCGAGATGGCCCAAAGCGATCAATACCGAATACAGAACTTCGGAATCTCGTTCTCGCCGCAGCATTTTCAGCAGGATATTCAGCCGCTGTCGCCTGAATCCGCCGTCAGAGAAGCCAAGTTGCCCAATGATGTCCGCCCCCACGCGCCGCTCGACGGCACAAAAGCTCTCGCACAATTGGCCGGCTCGGACCAGGGCTTCCTCCGTGCCCCGCCAGTGAAGTGCGGCGACAGCATCCCAGCCGCCGTTTTCATAGGTGTGGGGGTCACCCAAGGCTGCCGAGATCAATTCGCTGACGGATCGAGGATCATTTTGCCGGGGATCGACATATGTCAAAAACGATTCGGCCATTTTCAAAGCACCCCTGCCATGAATCCAACGCGAGGTGCCCGGCTCGGAATTCAGAATTGCGGCACCAGGGAGGAGACACGCAGGTTCGCACGCAGGTTCGCCGCCGTCGTCTTGACAATCAATCTCCTGCAATTGGATCTCTGAAACCGTGAGGCTGTCGCCCTTCTTCTGGAAAGGAAAGCAAGGCAGCGACCAACAGGGGTGATAGCAATCGGCCGCTCAGCCGCAGGCGAGACGACTGCCCCGCAAATCAGGACACCACTGAATTCAGGTTCTGCTTTCAAAAGGGGGATGGACGTCGTAAAATAGACCGTAGCAGGTTGACCGCCCGCCAACGCCCCCACCATTGCTCGGCATCTGTCCCACCGCATCCGAGACATACTGTATGTTCGCTTTTTCCGCTTCTTGCCGCGCACGTGCAAGCTGGTGCCTGCTGATCGGCGCCCTGTTCTGCACGTCTGCTGACGCCCAGGTGGATTTCAATCGGCAGGTGCGTCCGATCTTGTCGGAGCATTGTTTTCAGTGCCATGGCCCCGATGCTAAAAAACGCAGTGCCGATTTGCGACTGGACCTGGAATCCGAAGCCAAGAAGTCGGCTATCGTCGCCGGCGCGGCCGCAGACAGTGAGCTCATCCAGCGCATCCGGTCGACGGATCCAGACTACGCGATGCCTCCCGTTTCGACGAAGAAAGTTCTGACGGAGGCGCAAAAAAACGTCCTGCAACAATGGATTCAGGAAGGGGCGAAGTACTCGAACCACTGGGCTTTCCAGCCCATTGCCGCATCGCAATCACTTCTCAATGCTCTTCCCGCGTCAGAGGCCGGCGCATCGCCCGTAGATCGCTTTCTGCTGGACAGACTTCACAAGGCGCGCCTGGGTTACTCCCGGCCCGTCAGTCGCGCCCAGTTCATTCGACGCGCGACGTTCGACCTGACCGGCTTGCCCCCCACCTGGGGCGAAGTGGAAGCGTTCGAAAATGATACGGCGGAAGGGAGTGAACGGCGGTTGATCGATCGCCTGCTGGAATCTCCTCGCTATGGCGAACGCTGGGGACGCCACTGGCTGGATATCGCGCGATATGCGGACACTCACGGGGGCGCAGCGATTGGATTCACGACCTTCCCCTTTTCCTATACCTATCGCGATTACGTCATCAATGCGTTCAACAGAGACTTGCCGGTCGATCGCTTTCTGCTGGAACAGATCGCGGCCGACCAACTGGGAATGCCGGAAAATGATCCGGCGCTGGCGGCACTCGGATTTCTGACCGTCGGGATGCAATTTCGAAACTATCACGACACGATCGACGATCAAATCGACGTCATCACGCGTGGGCTGATGGGGCTGACTGTCACCTGTGCGCGATGCCACGACCACAAGTTCGATCCGATTCCGACGGCAGACTACTACTCGCTGTATGCAACCATTGCTCCCAGCAAATCTCCTTCGCAGTTGCCGGCCATCGGAACCGTTGCCGACGAGAACGCTCGCCGGCAGTACGAAAAAGAGCTGATCGAGCTGAAATTGAAATATCAGCAGTTTGCACGGGAACAAAACGAAGTCCTGCGAAATCGGCTGCGGATGCAGGTCGGCCTGTACCTGGCGGAAATTGCCAAAGG
>DASYAR010000186.1:0-4792 GCA_036501235.1 Planctomycetaceae bacterium | reverse complement strand
TGGCCGGCTACGAACGGGCGATTGTTTTCGATGAGCCAGGCACGACCCGCGACGTGGTGACGGCAGAAATTGCGCTGAACGGCTGGCCCGTGACGTTGCTCGATACGGCGGGGATCCGACAGGCAGGTTCGGCCCTCGAAGCGGCCGGCATCGACTTGGCGCGCGACCGGGCCAATCATGCCGATCTGCGTGTGATCGTACTCGACGCCGGCCATCCGCCGGACCCGCAGGATTTCGAGTTGCTGACTGCGTGGCCGGACGCATTGGTCGTGGCCAACAAATCCGATTTGCCGGACCTCTGGGGCGAGAAGTTGCCGACCGGGGCGCACCGCGTGTCGACAATAACGGGCTCAGGCGTCGAATCTCTGGCCGCAATTCTCGGCAATCGGCTTGTTCCCGACGTCCCCGAGACAGGCAGCCCTATTCCCGTGACTGCGCGGCAGGTCGAATTGCTCAAAACGGCTCGCGCCGCAACCTGCCAATGCGAATGGGCCGAATGTCGCACCGCAATCGAAAACATCTTGCATCCGGAATTCTGCTCAGAGTAGCAGGCACACTCCGTGTGCCGTCGTGCGTCTGGAACCCAGCCGGATTGCCGCTCGAAAATCGAAACGAAATCAAAAAAACGGCACACGGAGTGTGCCTGCTACTCTGAGTTAAGCGTTTCCTCGTTCCCAAACTCCGCTTGGGAACGCCACGTCGGAAGCTCCGCTTCCCGTCTCATGACGGCAACAAACGTAGAATCCTGTAGCATTCGATGCGCTGCTAGCAGCCCGCGGATTCGCGAAGCGGAGCTTCGGACAATGCGTTCCCAAGCGGAGCTTGGGAACGAGTTGAATTCGCAGAACGAGGTGGCTATATGGCCGGTTTGCGTGAACGTCGCCATTCGCGGACGAATTCGAAGACCATCGGCAAAATCGACACGACGATGATCCCCAGGATGACCTTCGAGAAGTGGCCTTTGACCCACGGCGCGTTGGCAAAGCTGAAGCCCAGCACCAGAAACAGCAGCACCCACACCACGCCGCCGACGACGTTGTACAGCATGAATTTTCGGTACGTCATCCGTCCCATGCCGGCGACGAACGGGGCAAACGTGCGGACGATCGGCACGAAGCGGGCCAGAATGATCGTCTTGCCGCCGTAGCGCTCGTAGAATTCGTGCGTGCGTTCCAGATGTTTCGGATTCAGAAACCGAATTTTCTCGCCGCGAAAAATCCGCGGCCCCAGCAGCGATCCGATCCAGTAGTTCAACGAATCACCCAGGATCGCCGCGACAATCAAAATCGCAGCGAGTGCCGGCAGACTGAGCCCCTCCGGGGCGGCCGCCAGTGCGCCGAGCGCGAACAGCAGTGAATCGCCCGGCAGAAATGGCGTGACGACCAGGCCCGTCTCGCAAAACACGATCACGAACATGATCGCATACACCCATGTGCCGTAGTCGCGGTTGAGCGCGGCGAGGTGTTGATCGACGTGCAGGATCATGTCCAGAATTTGTTTCACGATTTCCATAGTTGGCAAGCCGCAAGCAGGGTTGTTACGATGCACTGAGCGAAAAATTACCGGACTTTGGGCGCGGCTGCGCCCGCTGGCGCCGCGGCGAAGTTTACATCAACTCGGCATTTGGCGGATAGGTCAATTCACGTGAAAGGCCCCGGCCTGAGGATCGACTTGGACGTGCGACGGATCTGGCATTGCGCCAAGTGCGGCAAGACCGTTCGCACACCGGGACTGGTGACGGCCCAGCGCTGCAACTGCTCGGACGAATCGACCTGGATGCGGCTCGAACAACCGGTCCCGCGACCGCCGTTCGTCCCCCCCCATCGCGACCCGCTGCCCGAATACGGCGACGAACCGGCCCCGCCAGCTGCGCCGGAACCGTCTGCGCCGCAGGCCGCCGGTGAACAAACGCCGCCGGAGTCGGAGACCGCTGTGGCCGAGGCTCCAGCCGCAAGCGAGGTGACGGTTATTAAGGCCGAAGTCGTGGTTGTCGACGTGACGTCGCTCACTCACGATTCGACAGCTCCTGCCACGCCTGCCGAGTCCACGCCTGCGGATGAATTTGGAGCAGGGCTGCCAGGATCTCCGCCAGGGCCGAGTGAAGTGCCTCCGCAGCAAGGCTAAGGCACTGGCCGAGCTGCGTCGGGAATCACGAAAAAGAAAATTGACGGCGGGTGCCACACGGATAAAATTCGGTCGATGCCATTTCTTTAGACATTCGCTTTTCGTCATTCAGGCCTTCTTTCAGTCCATGCACGAGTCCGACATCGTCATTCGCGGGGCGCGCGAGCACAACCTGCGGGACGTCAATCTGCGGCTGCCGAAAAACCAGTTGATCGTCATGACGGGAGTCAGCGGCTCGGGCAAGAGCTCGCTGGCATTCGACACGCTGTACGCCGAGGGGCAACGCCGTTACGTCGAATCGCTGTCGAGTTACGCGCGGCAGTTTCTGGGGCAGATGCCCAAGCCGGAAGTCGATTCGATCACAGGCCTCGCGCCTTCGATTTCGATTCAGCAGAAAACGAGTGGCCGCAATCCGCGCAGCACCGTCGGTACGATTACCGAGATTTACGACTATCTCCGCGTGCTCTATGCCCGCGTCGGCACGGGATATTGTCCGAAATGCGACCGGCCGATTACCGCTCAAACCCGCGATCAGATCCTCGACACACTGCTCCAGCTACCGGAGAAGACGCGGTTTCTCGTGCTGGCGCCGGTCGTCCAGCGGCAAAAAGGGGAATACCGCGACCTGTTCGACGAACTGCTCAAGCAGGGCTATCTGCGGGCCCGCGTTGACGGTCGCGTCGTCTCGCTTAACGAGAACCTCAAACTCGACCGCCAGATGCGACACTCGATCGAAGTCGTCGTCGATCGGCTCGAAGCCGGCGCCGCCGGGCGGACGCGGCTGGCGGAAGCCGTCGAATCGGCGTTACGGCTCGGTAACGGCAGCTTGATCATCTCGGTCGTCGAATCGGCTTCAGCCGGCGAGCTCGTAGTACCGGCTTCAGCCGGTCGTCAAATCGATTCAAGCGATCGTCGAAAGAACAAAAAGAACGATAGACCGCCTGAAGGCGGTACTACGAGCGATGAAGACCTTGGCGCAGACCGTCTGTTCAGCTCACGGTATGCCTGCACGCATTGCGGCGTCAGCTACGAACCTCCCAGTCCGCAGCTTTTCAGCTTCAACAGCCCGCAGGGAATGTGCTCCGAGTGCAATGGTCTGGCGCTGCGTCATGATTTCGACCTGAATCTGCTGATCCCCGATGATTCGCTGGCGTTGATGAAAGGGGCGGTCACGCTCCTAGGGCGCTTCCGCGATCTGGGGCGCTGGCGCCGGCACATTTTCGAAGGGGTGGCGGGGCTGATTGAGCGTGAGCACGGCCTGGATGAGGGAGCGATTCTCAGCACGCCGTGGCGCGATTTGCCCGCCGCCGTCCGCGAACTGATGCTGTACGGCACAGGCGACCGCAACATCACCTACAGTTGGCGGTACCGGGGCGGAATCTGGAAGCACGGCGGCACCTACAGCGGTATCGTTCCCGAATTGCTCGACAGCTATCGCAAGGCGCGCAATCCGATGCGCCGGCGGCAGCTTGAAAAATACATGCGCGTCACGAAGTGCTCGATCTGCAACGGATCGCGACTCAATCCGCAGGCCCGCTCGGTGAGGATTGCTTCAGAGTCATTGATTGATGATGTGCGGCACAGCACGAAGAAGTCGTTTGGCAAACGAAATGGCCGGAAGGGGGCTGACGATTTACGGGCAGGTTGGAAAACCTGCCCTACGAGCTTGTCGCTCCCGGAAGTCTGCGCGCTCACGGTGTCGGAGGCGGCTCGGTTCTTCGAACAACTCGCACTCGATGCGACGGGCCAGCTCATTGCGGAAGAGATCCTGAAAGAAATTCGCGGCCGGCTCGGCTTCCTGCTGCGCTGCGGTCTCGACTACCTGACCCTCGACCGCGGAGCGCCGACGCTTTCGGGAGGCGAAAGCCAGCGTATCCGCCTGGCCGGGCAAATCGGCTGCGGTCTGGTGGGCGTCGTCTATATTCTCGACGAACCATCGATCGGCCTCCATCCGCGCGACAACGACAAGCTGCTCGGCAGCCTCTTGGCGCTGCGGGATCAGGGAAATACGGTGATCGTCGTCGAGCACGACGAAGACACGATTCGCGCCGCCGACCATGTCGTCGATTTCGGCCCCGGTCCCGGTGTCCGTGGAGGCGAAGTGGTCGCCGAGGGAACACTCGCCGAAATTTGCGGCCAGCCGCGCAGCCTCACCGCGAAGTATCTGACCGGAACGGCGCGAATCGAAGTCCCCCCAGAGCGGCGTCCCGTCGATAAGAAGCAGCTTGTCGTTCACGGGGCACAGCACCATAACCTGCGCAACATCACCGTCTCCTTCCCGCTGGAATCGTTCGTCTGCGTGACGGGCGTCAGTGGATCGGGAAAGAGCTCGCTCGTCACCGACATCCTGTGGGAAGCCCTGCATCGTGATTTGAACGAGGGGACGGGCAATCCCGGCGCATTCCAGCGCATCACCGGGTTGGAACACCTCGACAAGGCGATCGACATCGACCAGTCTCCCATCGGCCGCACACCCCGGTCGAACCCGGCCACCTACGTCAAGTTGTTCGACCTGATCCGCGACCTGTACACGCAACTCCCCGAATCAAAAGTCCGTGGCCATAAGCCAGGGAGATTCAGTTTCAACGTGTCGGGTGGGCGCTGCGAGGCGTGCGAAGGCAACGGTTCGACGCGGCTGGAAATGGATTTTCTCGCCGACATCTGGGTC
>DASYAR010000185.1:0-15228 GCA_036501235.1 Planctomycetaceae bacterium | reverse complement strand
ATCGACCTGGAAGAACTCGGTCTGGTCCGAGGTTCGTAGCGAAACTTCAATCCCCGCCTGCGCGCCCTTGAACTCCAGGATCAACGACTGGGTCACGGCGCGGAGCGGCGCGGCGTCGAGGTTGTCGAATGCTCTTTGCGCTTCGAGCTTGGAACGGCCCAGGCGGCTGTTGTCGATGCGGACAGGACCCAGCTCGACGTCGGTCAGACGTTCTCCAACGAGCGTGCCTTCGAATTTGACGGGGGGCTTTTTCATCAGGACAGAACCGATCGCCGCCAGCAGCCCCAGGCAGGCCACGGGAACCATCCAGCCCAGATAGTTTCGTTTGTGCCGATGCGACAGGGGCAACGGCAGTCCTTCGAGCTCGTCTTCATCGGCAATTGCGGCGATCGACGCGGCGATCGGCGGCTGGGGCGCGGCGATTGACGCCGCTTGCTCCGCAGTCGCAGGAGCCACGGCCTGGGGCGCGGGGACGCGCACCTTTCCACCACAACGGGGACAAAATTGCTTGGTCCCGGCGTGTTCGGGCCGTGCCGTCATTTCGGCCGCGCAGCGCGGACACAGGAAATCAATCTTGATAGAACGGCTGGGGGGCGGAACCGGCACAGGGACGCGGACTTTGCCCTGGCATTGGGGGCAGCGCAACTTGGCTCCGGCCTGTGCGCCAGGCGTTTTGATCGCCGTCCGACACCGCGGGCATTGAAATTCGATCGCGGCGGCGGGAGGAGCGAATCGGGCGGCCATCGGGAGCGCGGTGGACGGCGCATCGGGGACGCGAACTTTGCCTTGGCAGGCCGGGCAGCGCAGCTTCGTTCCCCGCTCGTCGTCCGATACCTGAATCTGCGACTGGCAGCGAGGACATTCGAATGCGATGGCCATCTGACGATGCTCAGCCTCTGCTGCTCAACCTCTGGTGGTCAGTCTCCACTGGTCAATCTCCGCTGCGGTTGACGAACACCGGCGCCAGCAGGTTGTCGACCGGAGCGAAATTATCCGTGAGCATCAGGCCTCGCGACAATTCGAGTACGGATCGCATTTCACCTCGATCTTCCGCCTGGCCTTCGCTGCTGGTTTCCGTCCAGGCAAAGGGACCGGTGGACCAGTGACCGCCGCTCGACTCCAGGTCGTCAAACGACATCTGTTGCAGCGAGCAGGCGATGATGAACGTATCGCGAGATTCCCCCGGCTCTCCCCGGTCGCTCGTAAATACATAGACGTAGGGAAAGATTTCTCGCGCCGTGGCGACGTAACGACCCAGAAACTGACCGACTTCCTCGGCGCGCGAGCGACGATAAAGCGACGCGATCGCCGTTTTGAATTTGTCATCGGCGCCCGCCTCGGCGAGAAACTTATCTCGCAGTTCGCCGGTCATCACGCCGCGATAACCGACGTAGTAGCCACCGTCATCCTCGCGCAAGAATTGCAAACCGTCGTAGGGGCTGGTCGCCTTCTGCCAGCTTTTTCTGGACCAGTTGGCTGGAGCCAAAGCGTCGGGGGGAGAGCCCTGCATTGTCAGACGCTTGTTGGACTTCTGATACAATTTGGCGACCGCGCCCGAAAAGCCGCGATCCGGCATCGCCGCTGCAGTTCCCAAGGGATCGAGCTTGTCGAGTGCATTGCGGACTTCTTTCGACATGGCGCCCGAATACCGTAAGACCAGGCTCCCGTTCTGCTGGGAAACTTCGAGACCGGCAAAGCCCCCGCGGCAAGGCACGAACTCTCCCGTGAGTTTCTGGACCGGCGCCAGCATGGAAGGCAGCTTGCCGAAATACGGAACATCGGCTTGCCCCACCTTGTCGGATTCGTCGGGGTACTCGGTCCGCGGGTAAATGTCGATGATGTTGACGAGAAATACCCCCTGCCCGGGAGTCAGCAGGTCGCGAACCTTGGTGCTGAATTCCTTCGTCGTCAGGTGCCAGGGTACCGATAAATCGTTGAATGCGTCGCCGTACACGAAATCGTAAGTCACGGGGGCCCCCCCTTCCGCGACAGTCTTCTTGTTCGAGGCCCACTGATCGTCGACGAACTTTCGAGCGTCGCCGATGTGCGTGCGAACGTAGGTCTTGCCTGCCGACGGCGGGCCGTATTCTTTCGGCAAGCCCAACTCGGATTGGATGGCATGGAGCACGGCGGGGTCGATTTCGGCGACGTCGATCCGCGGCTCGTGAGGAAACGTGGCTTCGATCCAGCGTGGAAAGACGAAGCCGCCGCCGCCGATGAACAGCGTGCTCGTGCGCCGCGATTTTTCGAAGAGCTCACGGACCGCCGCGACGTATTCGCCATGTTGTCCCAAAGACAGCAGTTGCCACATTTCGTCGAGGTCGAACGGACGCGTGGTGACGAGCGACTTCAGAAATCGGTCGTAGTGCACGACAACCCCCAGGTCGTGCGGAAACGTGATGCCGTCGGGCAATTCGTCGAGCCGAGTGAGCAACATGCCCCTGTCGGTCTGCGACGCTTTCCCCCAGTCGGTACTGGCCTCTTCCCAGGCGGAAATGACGGTCTGCCAGTAATCGGCGTAGGGACCGGTCGACAGCAGTTCCCGCAAGTCGTCAAGCCGCATCGCGCCCCGCACCGTCAGTTGCTTCGACTGCCGATCATAGGTGACCTTGCCAGGAAATACCGGAGCGACGTCGCCGCCGTCAGGAAAGGAGCGAACGGTGGCGGTCGTCTGGCGCGACCAGAGCTGCGCCGCGCGCTCGGTGATCGCCGCATACACTTTTTCGTAGGTGTAGTAGAGTTTCGTGGGATTGTCGGGGTTGTAATAGCTGTGGGTCAGGTAATCGAGCCGGAGCTGCTTGACCGAATCGCCTTCTTCGTGACCGTTCGAAATGTTGATCGAGAAGTAGTCGCTCTCGTCGTTGTATTCGTTGGCCTTGTCGGACCTGAGCGCGAGGGTCAGTCCGACGGAATGCAGTTGCCTGCCGAGGCGCGCCCCCCATTTGGCCCATTCTTTCTCGGCCGTCTCGCGCTCAGATCGCCATTCGGCGCGAGTCTGCGCCGCCTCGATCGCTGCCAGATCGTTCTTCTCGACGGCCACCTTGAGCGCGTCCTGGTCGGCCTCGACATGGTCCGGCGTCGTGCTCCAGCCGGAGCGGATGCCGGCGATCCACTGCGCGACGTGTTCCATTCCTTTCTCGGTGGTCGACGCAATGATTCCAAATTGCACGATCAGCGGGATCGCCCCCACCAGGGCTGCCGTGCGGAATGCGCGCTGCCCCGCCGCGACCAGCACTCCCATGATCACCAGCGCGCACGACGTGACGCAGATGACCTGGCGGCTACCAAACTCGCCGATCAGCCAGAAGCCGGTCAGAAACGTCCCCACGATGGAGCCCAGGGCGCCCCACGCGTAGATATTGCCGACGGTGATCCCCGTCTTCACGCTCCGCTTCAGGGCCATGCTGGCAGTGACAGGGGATATCGTCCCCAGCGAGAGGGCCGGCAGGAAGAAAACCCACGCCACGACCAGCATCACCCAGACCGGCCAGCTTGTTTTTTCGGGACGATGGGTCTCCGCAGCCCATCCGTTCAGAATCAGCACGCTGAACGTCAGCAAACCCGAAATCAGAAACAGCCAGGCCAGCACCTTTTGCGGGGGGAAACGATCGGCCAGCCAGCCCCCAAAGTAATTGCCGATGCTGATCCCCGCCAGCACAACGCCGATCACCGACGTCCAAGTGTACAACGACGAGCCGACGTAAGGGGCGATCAACCGCGAGGCGGTCAATTCCAAAACCATGATGCACACGCTCGTGCCGAAGACGATGGCGTTGCAGCCCACGAGCGCCCAGAAATCACTGACCCCGCCCCGTTTCACGGCCCCCGGTCCGCGCCCCGCAGAGACGGGCGGCGGTAATTCTCCCGGGCGGGCCGGACTGTAAGAAAAATCGTCGCGGAACTCGGGTGGGATGTCGGAACGCGCGGGGGGATTCTGCTCGGCAGGCACAGTCGGCTCCTGTGGGGATTTTCGTCGAACCCACTATAACCGCTGTGCCGGCGCTTCGCCAATTCGTTACTTCTTCACGTCAGGGGGCGCTGGGACGCTCTCGACGGCTTTTTCGATCTCTGCGGGCTCGCGGGCCTTATACAGGTTCTCGGGCGTGCCCGCGGCTTTCGTACGATATTCCGAATGCGACCCGACCGGCAGCGTGAACATCTGATAGCCCGTCGCATTGCGGCGGCGGAATATCATCGGATACGCGATCGGGAAATCGTGCGATTGGCCCGGCTGCAGTGTGTATGGTCCACCAAAGTCGCTGTACGGCCCCTTCGTCTCATAGACCAACGGCTTGTCGCTGCTGTTGGTGATCTTCACCCCCGGCGGTCCGAAAGTCGCCGCCAGATCAGGCGACGACCAGAGGACGTCGTCGGCCCGCAGCATCGTGTAACCAAAATCGACGTCGGGGAGATCCACCTGCGGAGGTCCGCCGTAGGTGATGAAGTCGTCCCAGCCGGCGGCAAACAGCGCCTGGATTTTGGAATTGTCGATTTCGGGCACTTGTGGCGTGTAGCCGGGGGCGAATCGGCCGACGATTTCGATTTGAGCCGGCCCGTCGGGCGTCAGCGAGACGGCGCGCGTCAGCGACGTCGGCTTCGCCAGCGACGGAGTGAACGATTGCCGCAACGAAACGTCGAACTCGGCGTAGGGCTTCCAGCCGGTGCTCGCCGCGTCGGCCTTGAACGACACTTTTAATTTCAGATCTTTCGTCTCGAGCGACGGGCTTTTGCCCGGCACTTCGACGACTCCGATCGGCCCCGTCAAAGCCAGCTCGGTCCAGATCTGCGCCTGACCGCCGAATCGCGTGAGATCGGGAACGGCTTCCGCAAGAACGGCCGCATCGGCGAGCTTCGCCAGCACGGGGGACGGGGTATCGGCCACGTGAATTCGAAACACGTCGGCTTCAACGGCCATTTCCGAAAGCGGCGTGATCATGCCCGGCACGATGCCGACTTGCAGCTTCTTGGATTGCGGCACATTGGCGATCGACGGACCGAGAGGATCGGTCGTGCGAACCGTCTTAGGAGGCTTGGCCGGATCGACCGCGGCCGCCGTCGCTCCCATCACCAGCGATACCCCCTGTTCATCCGTGCTGACTTCGCCCGGCCAGACCCTCAATTGCGGCTGGTAGACGGGAAGCGGCCACGCGCCCGCCATCGATTTGGTCGCCAGCGCCTCGTCGACCTTCTTTTCCAACTCGGCGATCAGTTGCGGAACAATTCCTTCGACCTTCTGCTCGATCATGCCCTTTTTGCCGTACAAACCGCTGACCAATCCACTGGAAACTTTCTCTTCCGTCATCCCGAACCCACGCGTCGAAACGCCGGCCGGCGCGGTGACATACCAGTTGTCGTTGGGAATCGAGAATCGCGATCCGACGTGCTTGAACCGCAGCTTGCGGTCGACGATCACTGGAGTGACGTCAATGCTCAGCCAGACGGGACGGCGATGCCCGATCACCACGCTGATCGGGCCGGCCTGCGCCGAGTGCCGTTCGCCGCTGAGAGACGTGCCCCCGATCGTCACCTGCGCGTTACTCAGCCCCAATTGCACGTTCAAACGGTCTTTGCGGTAGGCTTTGATGCTGGCCCGCGACAAGTGCGCCTGATAATAGATCCCCGACATGTACACGCTGAAGCCATAGCCTTGCGCTTCGGTGTAATCCTGGATGTCGGCCAGGCGGCCGGTCAACATGCCAGGGGGGACGATCTTTGGAACCGAATCGGCGACGGCCGCCAGAGCGTCATTGCCTAGCCGCACATATCCGGCCCGCGGCATATCGAGGGCCGGAATGAAAGGCTGGGCGGAAACCGCCGGCGCGGGCTGGCCCGCCGGGGTTTTCGCACGCGCCGTGACCGGGCGCAACGTCGCCGGATCGGACTTGGGAGACAGCATCCAGGCGTACAGAGAGTCGTCATCGAAACCCTGCATCCAGACGTTGTGGTCTCCCTCGGCCAATTCGGTGTAGCGCGGATTGCCCCCCGCCGCGCGGATCGCCTCGATCATTTTTCGCGACTGGTCGGGACGAACGCTGCGATCGCGGGCGCCATGCCAGGCCCACAGGGGAACATTCTTCAGTTTCTCGGCCCAGGCCGTGTCGCCCCCGCCGGACATGGGAACGACCGACAGCCAGCGTTCGGGAAACTTCGCCGCCAGCTCCCACGCTCCGTAGCCTCCCATCGACCAACCGCTCAGCACTTCGCGCTTCGCGTCAATGCTGTAGTCCTTCTCAACCTGCTCCAGGATCTTGAGTGCGCGCTGCCCATCGGGATTGTCTGGCGACCAAGCCGTCAGCAACCGGCCGTGCATGTCTTCGCATTGGGGAAACACGACTACGAACGGGAAGTTCGCGGCCCGGTCGCGGACCAAGGGGCCCAAGCCGATTGTCGTGGGGAGCAGGCCGTCAGTCCCCCGCTCTCCTGCCCCGTGCAGGAACAGGATCACAGGCCATTTCTTTGCCGGCGTATAACCGTGAGGGACGAAGACCGAGTACTTGTGCGTCCCTGTCTCGTCCTTGAACGCCTTCAGCAGAAATCCGGTCGTCCGTGCCTGCGGCTGCGCGGGAACTTGTCCGAACGCAGGCAGACTTACCAGAACGAGCGTGGCGATAAGCAGCGCCAGCTTACGACGCGCTGCATTGTGCAATTTCGACAGGGGAAATCTCGGCATGGTCGTCACCGTGGGTGTGTGGCTATTGATGGTCGGACCTCCGTCGCACGAAATTCTAGCAAGCTGAGTGGGTACGATCAGTCCCCACGGACGAGATTTTCCGTTTCTGCAAAGTATGCCAGATCATTCTGTCTTAACGATTGACCCCCTGGCGATCCAATTGTGCTCCTGAGAGCGCGACACATATATCGGCGGGAAGCGGTGGGCACGCGACGAATTCACCTTGCCCCAATTGCCCTTTTTGCCCAACGCGTCCATTTTAATCGAATGTGACAGGCCCACCGGATGCAGCGCCTGGTTGCGTTGCAACATTGGCTGTGGCATCTCACGAAAATACGCGGCCGTCGCAATCGGACATTCGGGGCACTATGCACGTTGCGCGACTTCTCTTATATGTTGAGGCTTGTCAAATATATATTGAGGCTTGCGGAGCAGGTCGGATGGCGACGGCACTCGGCTGCGCCTCGCGGCTATATAAATGGGGTTGTGCTGATTTTACTTAACTTTGATACCCATTTGACGTCTAGCGCACATGGCCTCACGATTCGCGACGCACGAGCATCACGAGTTTCTCGAAGCCTCGCATGAGGCGCTCGGATCTCCCAATCTGCAACTGGCGCTGTCGCGACTCGGAGAAACTCTGGCGGCGGGAAATCGCACGGCCTTTGAGCGGCTCCCCGGTTCGTCCCTGCTGCGAGACAAGGCACGGGCCATCAAAGACGAAACGCTCGCACACCTCGACGTGCACCTCGAGCAATTGGAACGGTCCGTCAAGGCGCGGGGCGGCCACGTGCACTTTGCCGCCGACGGCGCAGACGCCGTGGCCACCGTCCGCGAGATCATCAAAGAGGCCGGGGCCACGCGCGTCGTCAAATCGAAATCGATGGTCACTGAGGAGATTCATCTCAATCAGCACCTCGAAGAGAGCGGCATCGAAGTCACAGAAACCGACTTCGGCGAATTCATCATCCAAGTGGCCGGCGAACGTCCCTCGCATCTCGTGGGGCCGGCGCTGCACAAGACGGCTGAAGAGATGGCCGTCTGCCTCAACGAGCGGTTTCAAACGAACCTGACGAAAGAACCGCACGTCATGGCCCAGTTCGCCCGCGGCTACCTGCGGCAGAAATTCGCCGAGGCGGAAGTCGGGATCACGGGGGGAAATTTTCTGGTGGCCGAGACGGGGACGGTCGTCATAATCTCGAACGAGGGCAACGCACGACTGACGTCAAGTGTGCCGCGAATCATGATTTCAATTGTCGGAATCGAGAAAGTGATTCCCCGCCTGGCCGAATTGCCGATTTTTCTCAAGGTGCTGGCCCGCGCGGCGACGGGGCAGAAGATGTCGATTTACACGTCGCTCGTGACCGGCCCGCGCCGGCCGGGAGAGGCCGACGGGCCGGAAGAATTTCATCTCGTTCTGCTCGACAACGGCCGCTCGAAGATCCTCGGCAGCCCGATGCGCGAAAGCCTGTTCTGCATTCGCTGCGGAGCGTGCCTGAATGTCTGCCCGGTATATCGCAAGATCGGGGGCCACGCTTACGGCGGTACTTATTCCGGTCCGATCGGCGCAGTGCTGACGCCGTTGTTCGACGGCCATCAGTTGAACCAGCATCAGTCGCACGCCAGCTCGCTGTGCGGCGCCTGTCAGGCGGCGTGCCCGGTGAAAATCCAAATCCCGGAGCTCTTGATCCGCAATCGTGCCGCGCAGCACGACGAGCACATCACCCCGCGCGGGGAAGAGTTGATTTACCGCGTCTGGAGCCGGTTGATGCGCTCCCCGTTCTGGTACCGTCTGATGACGCGCGCCGCGGCGCGCGTGCTGCCGTGGTTTGCGAAAGAAGGCTGGCTAACGCGTCTCCCCGGCCCTCTCGCCGGCTGGACCGCCTGCCGAGATTTCCCCGCCCCCGCCAGGAAAACCTTTCGCGATCAGTGGCGCGAGCTGTCGGGACACGACAGTCACTAAGTTGCACGTAAGCCAATTCACCCGAATGAAGAGATTACCACCACATTCCCTGTGAACAAATGCCCCTGATCACAACTCGAAAGGCGCCCATGCCAGGAAGATTCCCATTCGGGCGGATCCTCTGCCTTGTCATTGCCATTGGCTTCAGATTGCCGGCTCGTCACTCCGTCGCGGAAGATTGGGGCTGTTACTCGGTGGTCCCGGTCAGCGCGCCGGATTTGGTTCTGGAGGCCGTCGATTCGGGAACAACGGACGGCACGGTCGTTTCGATTGGCAGGCCATCGGCTGCGGCGAACCAGAAATGGGTCATCGTTCCAAACAGCGACGGGGTCTATTCGATCAGGCCGTCTTACAGCTCCACCCTCGTACTGGCGGTGGCGAAGGGGAGAGACAAAAACGGCGCTCCCATCGTGCTGGAAACCGACCGTGATCAGCCGTGGCAGCGATGGCGCTTGAACAAACAGGACAACAAGAGCTACACGCTTGTTCCCAGGCACGCCCCCGAGAAGGGGCTCGATGATTTTGGCGGCAACCAACGGCCGGGGGCAAACATCGACTTGTGGGAAAACAGGGCTGGAGACCCGCACTTGCAATGGTTCATCCGGCCGCGGGCAGGCAGCAGTGTCGCCGAGGCGAACGCAGCCGACGCGGGGCCCAAATACGAACCGCCGCAAATCAAACCGGACGACATTCTGCCCGGCACGACGAAGCAGTTCATTTTCAAGCAGAGCCAGGTTTTTCCCGGCACCGTGCGCGACGTGACGGTTTTCATTCCCGCTCAATACGACGCCGCCAAGCCCGCCTGCGTCTACGTCAAGACGGATGGCTTCAATCCTCGTGAAAAGACATTGCTTGAAACAATGGTCGCGACGAAGGAAATGCCGGTGACGATTGGTGTCTTTGTGCGGCCCGGCGACCTGCCCGCGCCGATGCAGGGAACGCTGGGGCGGCGCAACCGCGACTTCGAATACGACGGCGTGAGCGACAACAACGTCCGTTTCCTGATCGACGAGCTGTTGCCGTTTATCGCCAGGGAGTATCAGCTCAATCTTTCGGCCGACGGCAACGACCGCTGCGTGGCCGGCGGTAGCAGCGGCGGCATTGCGGCGTTCACGGCGGCCTGGAACCGGCCCGAGGCCTTCAGCCGCGTGTATGCGGCGAGCGGCAGTTGGGTCGCATTTCGCGGCGGACATGAGTTTCCGACGATGGTCCGCAAGTTCGAGGCGAAACCGATTCGTGCCTTTCTCACGACGGCGACTCGAGACATGGAGAATGCCGCGGGGGACTGGTTCCTGCTCGATCAGGAGATGGACAAAGCGCTCAAATTCTCGGGGTATGACTATCGCTACCGCGTCATCGATGGTCCGCACGTAACAGGTTACATGGAGAATTGGCAGGAGGCGATGGCGTATCTGTGGCGTGGCTGGCCCGAGCCAGTCAAAGCGGGCTCGAGTGCCCCGCGCGCTCAGGAGATTCTGATTCCCGGCGAGGGTTGGCACGTTGTGGCCGAGGGTTTCAAGAGCACGCGCGGCCCGGCGTGCAACGCGGCGGGCGAAGTGTTCTTCGCAGACACATCGAACAACCGCATTCACCGCATCGGCCTCGACGGGCAGGTCAGTCAGTTCGTCGCCGATGCCGGCCAGGCGCACTGCGTCACGGTCGGTCCGGATGGCACGTTGTTCACGATTTCGGAAAAGTCGGGCAAGTTGATGCGCTACGATGCAGCGGGCAAGGGCAGCGTCGTGATGGACCAGATTTTCGGCCACTCAGTTCTCGCTCGCCCCGACGGCAGCTTGTACGTCACCACGAATGACGACAACGGACTGGGAACCGTGTGGCTGATCCGTGATGGTAAGAAGACGCTGGTGGGCTCGGGCATCAAATTTGCGACCGGCATGGCTTATCGCCCCGATCGATGGCTGCTGTCGGTCGTCGAAGGCCACTCGAAGTGGGTCTCGAGTTACCAGATCAACGACGACGGCACGCTCACGAACAAAGAACGCTTCTTCCACCTGCACGTCGCCGACTGGGACGACGACGCCGGGGCCGAGTCGGTGTGCTACTCCGTCGAAGGCCGGCAGTTTATCGCCACTCGCAGCGGCATTCAGATCAGCGCCGACGACGGCCCCACTCAGGTGATTCTCCCGGTGCCGGACGGCAGCCGCGTAACCGGTGTGTGTCTCGGCGGCAAAGACAAAGACACACTGTTCGCTTTCTGCGGTCACCGAATCTGGAGCCGCAAAGTGCAGCACCACGCCCTGGGAGCATTCACGCCATGGGTGAAGGTGAACGGGACGAAGCTGTAGAACGTGGATCGCGGGGAATGAACCGAGTCCATTATCGACGTGGCCGTCGGTCTTGTGTGAATTCTTGGAAACGGCTACAAATCCGCCGCTTTCATTGCCTGGGGGGCGCAGATTTCATGTTTCGGTTCTCTCGCGCCCTGATCCCCCCAGTCAATCACCCAGCCGATGCCCCCATTAATTCCCAGGTCATTCTGCGTTCACCTGCTGGCACTTTCCGCTGCAATCGGCGGATGTGGCACGATGGCGAATATCATTTCGGCTACGGGGGACTCGCCGCCACGGCCGTTCGGGGGAATCGCCAACGATTTTGAGGCGCTCGGCAAAGGCAACATCCTGGGGATTCTAGACCTCCCCGGTTCCCTGGTGGGAGACGTCGTGACCCTCCCCGACGTTCTGATCGCCCATCACGTCGATCAAAATCGCGTCAACGCAGACCCCGAGGGGGACGATGCCGACGGGGACGACCCGAACGATATCTCGAAGCGCAATCAGGGTTCGCGAGAGATGTCCGACGGCCGAACGGCCGCCAAATCGAGCGCGAAGCTGGATTGATGATTCGGCCTCGTTGTCGGGAATGATTCGCGACCGTGAACATTTCCGGATTGCGAACCGTGCTGGCAAGCCATGTCGTGTGCCGTGACCAGAGTGCCGTGGCGAGTTTTCAATTGGCAATTTTCATTTTTCAATTTACAATTTACAATTCTCAATCAACGGCTCTCCCTGTCTGCCCCTCTCCGTGTCTCCTTGTCTTGATCCAACAGCGGACGCCGCCCTCGCCAGATCGACACCATGCCTCCGTCCTCCTCGTCTTCCACTCCGCACTCTGAAATCCGCACTCCGGACTCACCTTCCCGCCTGCCGCACTGGGGTTGGCTCCTGCTGGCGACGGTGTTGCTTGTCATCGCGGCGGTCGGACTTTCGATCTGGGTTCCGTATCAGCGGGAACAGGCGCTGGTCGCGCAAATTGCGCGGTGGGGCGGCGCGTCGATCGTCGAGCCGGGTGGGCCGGTCTGGCTGCGGAAGCGACTGGGAGACGAACGTATGAAGCGCTTCGTGCGGGTCAGTCAGGTTCATTTGAACTCGTCGAGCATCAACGACGAAGAGATGGCGTATTTCAATCGACTGCCGCGCATCGATCTATTGAACCTGACTCGCACATCCGTCGGCGACGCCGGGATTGCCAACGTGCGCGGACTGAAAACGCTGACGCATCTGTGGCTGGGGGACACGCAGATCACTGACGCGGGTGTGGTTCACATCGCCGGCCTGACGGGCTTGACCGACGTCAGCCTGGAGGGGACGAACGTCAGCGACGCCAGCATTCCCCATTTGAGCAAGCTGATCAACCTGACCTGGCTCAATTTGTATCGCACGCGCATCACCGAGGAAGGGCTGCAAACGCTGCGTAAAGCGCTGCCGGCGTGCAAGATCGAGCTGTGAGAATCGTTTCGATACAATCCTGCCATGACCGATTCGCCGCGCTCTCGTTTTCGCCTGCCGTTCTGGGGCTGGTCGTTATTTGCAACCGTTTTGCTCGTTGTCGCCGGGATCGGTCTGTCGGTCTGGATGCCGTATCAGCGCGAGCAGCAGGTGATCGAGGAAATCAAAAATCGCGACGGCATTTTCAAAATCGAGACGCTCGGACCCGACTGGCTGCGGAAGGTTGCGGGCCCCGATCGCACGAAGGAATTCAAGGTTTTTGATCGGGTCACCGCCGTCGAATTGTACAGCCCGGCCATCACCGACGTGGAAATCGCCCATTTGAATGGGTTATCGGACCTCAAAACCCTGTTCCTGACTCGCACGACAGTCACAGATACGGGGCTGGCTCACCTGAGCGGATTGGCGACGCTCCACGAGCTGTACCTCAACGACACGGCGATGACTGACGCGGGCCTTACCAATTTCAAAGGATTGAAGCGACTGCTGCGGCTTTCGCTGGACGGCACCGCGGTGACCGATGCGGGATTGGCCCATTTGAGCGCATGCAAGAATCTAGAGTATCTGAGCCTGAACGCCACGCCCGTCACCGATGCGCGGCTCGCGCCATTGAGCGGTTTGGATAATCTCAAAGATCTGTCGCTCAATTCCACGGCCGTCACGGATGCGGGCCTCGCGCACCTGCACGGATTGACGAATCTGAAGCGCCTGTCCCTGTTCGACACGTCAGTGAGCGAGAAGGGAATCGAAGAGCTTCAGATCGCGTTGCCAAAATGCGAAATCGGCCACTGACACATGGTGACTTTGAGACGGGGAGAACCATGAAAACGGAATGACGAAACGTGGACAAAAATGGGGCAGAGAAAGGTGTGGCAGGGTCAGAGCGTGAATCATGTTGGACGTCGCGCGCATGAACGTCATCCAATGATTGCTTGAGCGGGGCTCACAGTCTACGCCTGCGATGGCCCTGACCGAATGGCCCAGACTCGCTCGCCTTGCCGAACCCCCAGATCGTCGGGGCCATCGCTGGGTTTACAGCTCCGGCGATATCAAAACTGGTGCGACGCATTCTTGGCTGCAACGCGACGTATGATTCACGCTCTGACGCGCCACACACGTCGGTCCGCCCTCACCCCCGACTCCTCTCCCGCGCGAGGAGAGGGGAGCAGGGGAAATAAATTGTTGGGCTAGCCTCGGCCACCCGACCGCAAGTTGCCTTCATTATTTGCCGGCGACGGTGTCGGGGATTTTCACTTCCAGGCGGATCGGGGCGGAGGAGTGGCGTTCATTTTTGGCTTCGACCTTGGGCGCAGCGTAGAAGAGCAGAGGGCCGGGGGGGGCCCAGGGGTCGCAGGCGACGACGAAGCTGCGGCTCGTTTCCGTTTCGTTGATCAACACGCCATTCAATCCCACGTCCAGCACTCGCAAGCCGTGCGGCAGGTTGAGGACGTCCACCGGCACACGCCCGGCAAAGGCATTGCGGCGTTCAATTATCACCGTAAATTTGAGCTCCTGCCCGGGAACGATCGTGGCGGCGATCGGATCGACGCTCACTTTGAGATCGGGCGGCGACGTGACGGTTACCTGGTGCAGACCGAAGCCGGGCGTCGTGTTATGCTCGACGAGCTGGTTGTTGATTTGGGCGCTGGCAATGGTTTTGAACGACACCGGCATTATTGCCGGCGAGCCGCCGGCGTCAGCTTGTGGGTGGGTTTGAGCGTCGCTTGGCCCTGCTTGCGTAGTCTTCGCGCCAGAAAATCCGGAAGCTGACGCTCCCGGCGCGCCGGCAGTCTCGCTCGCAGTCAGCGTCAGCACGGCGTTGAACATGTCGGGACCGATGCGAGCCGATGTGGCCGTGATCCCTTCCGGCAAGCCTTCGATCCGCACGTCGACCCAGCCGTTAAAACCGTCGAGACGATCGATGTTGACGTTCACCGGCAGGCTTCCCCCGCGGGGGATGTTCGGGTTTTCAGGATCGAGCGAAATCCTGAAATCTTCGTGACGCGGGCGGATGACGAGCCGATAGACGAAGTCGGCGCCTCCCAGGTTCCGCACGTCGCGGACGCGGACGAAATAGCGGCCGTCGGCGGGGACGTCGAACAGAATCCGTGAATCACTCCCCAGGCCCGGGCCGCCGTCGTCGTTCTGGTAATTGAGCGTCACCACCGGCATGCCGTTGGGGGGAAACTTCGCTCCGGGCGGATGGACTTCCACCTTGTAAGCGAAGCTGTTGATGGCGTGCGCCTCGGGAGTCGTGCCGAGATATCCGAGCCGCACGCCTCCTTTATCGAAGAACTTGACGTCTTCGTCCGGCCCCAGCGGCAAGAGCTGCACCATGACGACTTCGTCACCGAGCATCAACAGATCGTTGGCCTGAAAGTCTTCCCAATGTTGCAGGCGAATTCCCTTGCTGCGCGAATCGTGATCGCGGAGCACGCAGTACGTTTCGGCGACGGCGCGCAGCGTGGCCCGCGGAACCGGGTTGCCCGCGGCGTCGAGGATCTCGAGGTAGGAGTCGAGCGGCGAGCCCAGGCGGCGGGCGTTGGTTTCGATCGTGAGGCGGTCGCCCTTTTTCGCGTCAAACGTCACGAGATCGGTGTCGGCGACGTTGGATGAGGAGAGAGGAGAGAGGGGAGAAGAGAGAGACGGAGTGGGGGCGATTCTTCCGGAGATGGCGCTGGGGACCGGGACGAGGCGGGCCTGGGCGGGGGTATCGTTGGGTTCGAGTTCGGAGTATTCGGGGGAGGAACTCGATTCAAAGCGGGCCGTATTGAGCGATTTGCCGGCCGGAGTTTCGACAGGCAGAAAGCGAGCGCCCGTGCCGGCGGCGGGGTTCAACCGAGATCCGG
>DASYAR010000184.1:0-4251 GCA_036501235.1 Planctomycetaceae bacterium | reverse complement strand
CATTGGCGTGGCCGCGGCGGCCGTCCTCAGCACGCTGGTCTTCGGGCGGGACGTCGTCAGCTATATCAAGACGGCCGGATCATCGGCACGCGACGCCATCAAATCCGAAGTTCCGATCGAATTCGAGATTCAGCGGGCCCGCGACATGGTCGGCAACCTCATCCCCGACATTCGCAAGTGCATGCACGTGATCGCCGAAGAAGAAGTCAGCGTCGAGCACCTCAATAAGGACATCGCGCGGGCGGAAACGGATCTCGGCAAGCAAAAGGACGAAATCTTCGCGCTGCGTCGCGACGTCGACCAGGGGCGGTCGACCTACCAGTACGCCAGCCGCACTTATTCGTCGAACGAAGTCAAACGCGATCTGGCCTGCCGATTCGAGCGCTTCAAATCGGCCGAGACCACGCTGGCGAGCAAGCGGCAGATTTTGACGGCCCGTGAAAAGTCGGTGAGTGCGGCCCGTGAGAAGCTCGAAGGGATGCTGGCGTCGAAGCGGGAACTGGAAGTTCAGATCGAAAACCTGGATGCCCGAATGAAGACGATTCAGGCCGCCCAGACTGCCACGAGCGTGCAGCTCGACGATTCGCAATTGGCCCGCGCCAAGAAGTTGATCGGCGACCTGAACAAACAGCTTGACGTCGCCCAGAAGATGCTCGACGCCGACGGAAAGTTCACCGGCCTGATCCCGGTCGAGACGAGCTCGGTGGTTCCTGAAGACCTGTCGAACCAGATCGACGAGTACTTCGGGCGCGGCGTCAAACCCGCCGCGACGGCCGACAAACCGATCGCCGAGAACACCGTTGCCGGCCGCGGCTCGCTGTAACCAAGGTACACGACGGGAAGTCTGCTGTTGCCGAGCCCTGGTGCCCCGGCCGCCCTTTTGCGGCCAGGGCACTTTTGAAGTCGTCAACAACGTAGGCATCTCACTCCGTGAGATGTGGTTTCGGCACAACTCGCACGGCCCACGCTAGGGCCAGGTTTTGCGTTGCCGAATGATAGTCGGATATACTGTCTGGCAGGATATTTTCAGTCGGGTCGTTCCTGACGCAGAAGCGATGGCTGCCCGTGGAAAATCAGAGAAATAAGGATCCGTGCCATGCTTGGAGATTTTCTGGCTCAATCCCCCTTCCCGATGTCGCCTGATGCAAAGCAGTCGCTCGTTTTCGTCATCCCGTTGATCACGCTCGCAATCGTCGTCCCGCTCCTCGTCCGCATGTGGTATTCGATGAAAATCAAGCAATGGGAAATGTCCCTGAAGCACACGATGCTGGAACGAGGCATGTCGGTCGAAGAAATCAAGGCCGTGCTGGAAGCCACCAGTTCGAAGCACAGCCGCAACGTCCCCTTTCCGATGGCAGCCGCGTGTGGATCAAAAAGAGATGAAGCGTGCTGATTTTCTGATCCAGCGCTGGTCGGGAAGCGTTCAAAATACGGAGCCGTCGACCTTTCGGGTTGCTTTAGACATTTAAATTTCGTCATTCGACATTTACGGCAGCAACCATGAGCGCCCTCGCCATGTCCGATTACCTCCTGAACACGAGCCCGGCGCCCCCGGCAGGCGACAAGTTCGTCTTATGGATCGATCAGGTCGGTGCGTTTCTGGTGTGCCTGAACGACGAAGTCACGATCGGCGGCCCTGCGGCGGAGGGGGCGCAGGCGGACGTGTCGCTGTTGGCCAATCTGTCGCGGCGGCACGTGACGTTCGTCCGTTCGGGCGAGCGGTATTTGCTGGTGGCCCACGCGCCCTCGCATCTCGCCGGCCGGCCGGTCCACGATCGGTCCGACCTGGGGGACGGATATGAAGTTTCGCTGGGGGCCAGCGTGCGTCTGGCGTTTCGATTGCCGTCGGTGATGAGCGGGACGGCTCGCATCGATTTTGTCAGCGATCACCGGCCGGCCCGCGCCGTGGATGCGATCGTGCTGATGGACGAGACGTGCCTCGTGGGGCCCGGGCCTGAAAATCACATCCGCTGTCCGGGTTGGAAGAATTCGGTGCTGCTGTTCCGGCGCGATGGAAAACTGTGGTGCAAATCGCGCGAGGCGCTGTTTATCGGCGGGAGGCATGCCCCCGACGGGGCCGAGCTCGAACCGGGCAGCGTCGTCACCGGGAATGAGATGCGATTCCGCATGGAACCGATTGGTTGACTGGGTTTGATTTTTTCACAGCCTGTCTTTCTTTTTTGACCGGCGACGGAAACCGATCATGAAATTCACCTTCGCACCCGAGGCCACTCCGCTGGCCGGTTACACGATCAAACGAGCCATTGATCGCGGCGGTTTTGGCGAGGTCTATTACGCACTCAGCGATTCCGGCAAAGAGGTGGCGCTCAAACTGCTCCAGCGCAACCAGCACATCGAGCTGCGGGGCGTCAGGCAGTGTTTGAATCTCAAGCATCCCAACCTCGTCACCATCTTCGACATCAAGGTCGACGCCGACGAAGACCATTGGGTCGTCATGGAATTCGTCTCCGGGAAATGCCTCGAACAAGTGCTGGCCGACAATCCCAGAGGACTGGCCCTGGATGACGTGGAAGGCTGGCTGGCGGGCATGGCCGCTGGAACCGCTTTCCTGCACGACCGCGGCATCGTGCATCGCGATCTCAAGCCGGCCAACGTGTTTCGCGAGAATGGCGTCGTCAAGATCGGCGACGTGGGGCTGTCGAAATTCATCACGCCCAGCCGCCGCAGCGCCCAGACCGAAAGCGTGGGCACGGTCTATTACATGGCGCCCGAAGTCGCTCGGGGCAAGTACGGCAGCGAGCTCGACGTCTACAGCCTGGGGGTGATGCTGTACGAAATGCTCACGGGATCCGTTCCCTTCGCCGGGGAAAGCACGGGAGAAATCCTGATGAAGCACCTGACGGAACCTCCCGACTTGTCGAAAATTCCTGCGCAGTTTCGCGCGGTTGTCGGTCAGGCCCTCGAAAAAGACCCGCAGCGCCGCACTCCCGGCGCGGCCCGATTGCTCGACGATTTCCGCCGCGCGCGGCAGGGCAAGCCGGTTGCCGAAGAAATCCCCGCCAGCCATTTCGTCGACGTGCCCCAGCTCGAGCGGAGTGCGCTATTGAAGCCGGCCACGCCCCCCGCCGGCGCGCGGCTGTCGGGAAACGGCGACGCGGCGACCATCCATTACCCGAACGGAGCCGCGGCGGGGGGACATGCGCCGGGGGCCAACCCCTATCCACGGCCGCAGCCACCGCCACCGCCGCCTGGCCCATTCGCACGCGAATGCGGCAGGACGGTGCGCGATGTCGGTCAGGCGGTGAACGAAGTCGGCAATCGGCTGGGAAGCGAATTTCGACGGCGGCCCTGGCTGGCCGTCGTGGCGATTCTGGCCGTCCCGTTTATGCTTCGAAATCTTTCTGTAGGACAGGGCGTCGGAGTCTACGCCGGCGAACTGTTCACATTGTCGCTCTTCAGTTTTGCCGTTTTTGTCGTAGTCAAAGCGGTGTGGAACAGAACGCCAGTCGTGGCAGAGCAGCGCGTCCCGACGCCGCCGGCGAAGGCGCCGCCACTCCCGCCGCAACCGGTCGTCGTGCCGCGTCCGGTGGTCGTGGCGAGCCCCGCACCGCGACCGCACGTCCGGCAAACACCAGCGCCTCTCACTCCCTGGACGGTGCGCGACGTCTCGTGGACCAGATGCTTCAGCGACCTGTCGGGCTCCATGACGATGGCCGTCGTCTGGGGACTCATCGCCACGGCTGCCATCGGTGGTTTGGCGATTCATCTTCCGATCGTCCATGTCGAGAGTGATTTGCTGGCATCGGCCGGTGGACTGGGCTTGTTCGGCCTGACGACGATCATCGGTGCCTGGGCAGTGCTGATTTCGTCGAAACTCTTTGAGGGGACCGGGACGGCGAGCCGTGAACGGCGATTGATCCAAACGGCGGTCGGAGCGGCAGTCGGCGCCCTGGCCTTCGGATTGCAGCAGGATTTACTGACCGATTTGCCGCTCAGGAGCGGGTTTCCAGGTCTGGTCAAACACGTCGGCGGTTACTCGCTGACGACGACTTCGTCGATCATCCAACCTTCGCTGGAGGGATTCGTACTGTACTTCGCCGCGCTCTTCGGCCTCCGCCGCTGGTGGCTCCTGGCGGACTCGTATCGTTCGAACCGGTTCCGAGTCGTCTCGGTGCTGTTCACGGGTTTTGTGGCGTTCGTACTGCCGGCTGCGTTCGTGTTCCAGCAGAACTGGGGCGTGCTGTGGGGCGTCGCGATCTCGACGGTCGTGCAGCTCTCCGCCCCCTGGAC
>DASYAR010000183.1:0-2063 GCA_036501235.1 Planctomycetaceae bacterium | reverse complement strand
CGAGCCGTCAGAGTTCGCGAGCCCCGCGAATGCCGGCCGCCGGCGCAACCTGCCGGCCCACCTGACAGCCTCCCTCGCCCCGCGCCGCCGGTCGCGACGCTCGCCGCAACTTCAAGGCCCGCAAGCGGCAGTGCCATTCGTGTCGGGAACGAATGGCACCTTATTGAATCTGCTGGATCATTTCACTGGGGAGCGACGGGTTGTGTCGGCTCGATGACGCCGCCGTCCCATTCGATCTTGCACTGCGGCAAGTCGGCGGCAAGCTGCTGGACACCGACGTCGGTGACTTTAGTTCCGTTCGCTACGAGTCTTCCCATTTGCTTCATCCGTTTGAGGTGCGTCAACCCGGCATCGGTGACCTCCGTATGGAAGATCCAAAGTTGACGTATGCCCGTGCTCTCTGCGAGGTGGGCCAACCCCGTATCGGTGATGGAGGTATTGCCGATGTAAATTTCACTAAAGCCGTGCGCTGAAGCATACTCTTTGAGATGGGCCAGCCCGGCGTCGGTGATTCGGGTGCCGCACAGGTCGATGAGCCACAGCCCTTCGCAGCCCTGGAACCTGGGTAAGTCCCGGTCGGCCACCCGCTGATTTTCCGTCAGCCAGACATTTGCTATGAAGAATGTCTCTTTCGGCAGCTTGGAAACCGACTTGATCTTATTTCCGTAGTCGAAGTTCACGACGACCTCGCCTCCAATCGACAACAGCCACTCAGCGGCTTTGCGTTCGGAAAACACGGTCAATTCTTTGAGCGCTTCGTTGACTTCTGCGGCAGCAACAGCGCCTTTTGTGGGAACGACTGCGCCTTTTGTGGGAGCGACAGCGCGCTTCACGGAGAGCAGTGTGACTTTGATCGACTTCGTTCCGTTCGATTCGATCTCAAAGTCCTTCGTGACCGGCGCGAAACCTTTTTTTTGGATTTTCAATTGGTTCTTGCCGGGAAAAACGGGAATCGTGATCGGCCCCCTGTCTCCCGTGCGCGTGATCTCCGGCTTTCCCGAATCATTGAGCACGCGCAGGTCGGCGCCTGGTTCGCTAATTTCGACGACCAGCGTTCCCCCCTTCGGCCGCGCGCTGACGACGAGAACTGCCAGCAGGATGACCGCCCCGAGAACGCCGCCTCCGATGGCCAGCAACTTCTGCCTGGACCAACCCTTCGAGGGAGCCGGCTTCTGCACAATTGCAGACTGGGATGTCTGAATCGAAACTTCGTGGAGGAAGCTGGTCATGCCCGTGTCGCTCAGCGAGAGGGCTGATGGCGGACTGTCCAGTGCCGGCGCCTGGTGACTCGTCCACTGCTCCAGATCGGCAATGACTTCCGTCATCGTCTGATAGCGGTCCCCCGCGTTCTTTGCCACCATCTTCGAGAACACGATTTCAACCTGTTCGGGCACCTCCGGGCGAACGGCCCGGATCGACGGGATGGGCGACTCGCGATGGGCCAGGATTTTCTTGACCAGCGTATCCGCCTGATGATAAATAGCCTTAGCGGTCAGCAGATAAAACAGTGAGCAGCCCAGACTGTAAATGTCCGAGCGGGCGTCGGCATGCTTGGTGTCCAAGGCCTGCTCGGGCGCCATGTAGTCGACCGTCCCCATGACGGTCCCGGTGTTCGTCAGTTCGGCCTGGGGCGCCGCATCGCCGGCCGAATCGATCCGGGCGAGCCCCATGTCGAGAATCTTGACCGTCCCTTCTGAGTCCAGCAGCAGATTGGCCGGCTTGATGTCCCGATGCACGACGCCTTTCCTGTGGGCGAGCTCCAATCCCCTGGCAGCTTGCAGGATACAATTCACGGCTCGGGCCACCGGCAATGGTCCGTTCTTTTTGACCAGAGCCGACAGGTCGGCCCCTGCGACGTACTGCATCACGAGCAAGTGCACGCCGTTGGCATGATCCGCGTCGAAGGCGGCGACGATGTTGGGATGTTCCAGCTTGGCCGCCGCCTCGACCTCGCGCTGAAAGCGAGCGGCCGCGTCGGGGTTATTCATCATCGCGGCCGGCAGCATCTTGACCGCCACGATGCGTTTCATCCGGCGATGCTCGGCCTTGTAAACCGCCCCCAT
>DASYAR010000182.1:0-6274 GCA_036501235.1 Planctomycetaceae bacterium | reverse complement strand
CCCGCGCACGCTCTCGTTCCCACGCTCCGCGTGGGACCGTACGTAGCGACGCTCTGCGTCGCGTTCGGATGCGAATGCCGCGGCCGGCGCAGCGCGATTTATCCTGGCCGGGTCGCGTGAGCAGGCGTTGCACAAGGGGCGCGACGCAGAGCGTCGGCACGTGCGTTCCCACGCAGAGCGTGGGAACGAGTGCGCGGCAAGTGCGCGGGCGGCAGCACTTTCTTAATACGCAGCGGCACCCTAGAATCTCCGGTCTGTATCGCGATTCCGCCACCTCTTTCCCGAAGTGAGACACCTTGGCCGCCGAGCAACGCGATTTCGACGAATTCCTCGACAAGTTCCGCAAGCATCGCGACCTGATGACCGAGGAGCTGCACAAGGTCATCGTCGGGCAGGACACGGTGATTGAACAGATCCTGGCTGCGATCTTCACCGGCGGACACTGCCTGCTCGTCGGCGTTCCCGGTTTGGCGAAAACTCTGCTCGTCAGTACGATCGCCCGGATTCTCGACGTCAAGTTCAAGCGCATCCAATTCACCCCCGACCTGATGCCGTCGGACATCACCGGCACGACCGTGCTCGACGAATCCGAAGGGGGCCAGCGCAGCTTCCGCTTCGTGGAGGGGCCTGTCTTTACCAACATTTTGCTGGCGGACGAAATCAACCGCACGCCTCCCAAAACACAGGCCGCCCTGCTGCAGGCGATGCAGGAGCGGGAAGTCACCATCGGCCAGACGACGTACACGCTTCCCGATCCGTTCTTCGTCATTGCCACACAGAATCCGATCGAACAGGAAGGAACTTATCCGCTCCCCGAAGCGCAACTCGACCGATTCATGTTCAACATCAAGGTCGATTACCCCACGCTCGATGAAGAAGAGCACATCCTGAGCTCGACGAGCGCCATGGAAAAGCCCGAAACCCGCAAGGTTCTTTCGGCCAAGGCCATTCAATACCTGCAGAAGCAGATCAACCTCGTCCAGGCGGCGCCGCTGACGATCAACTACGTCGCGCGGCTGGTACGGGCCACGCGACCCGGCGACAGCTCCGCCCCGAAATTCGTCAAAGAGCTGGTCGACTGGGGGGGCGGTCCGCGGTCGGGACAGTATCTGATCGCCGGCGCCAAGGCGATGGCGGCGATGGACGCGCGGCCCAGCATCTCGGTCGCCGACATCCGGCGCGTGGCGGTCCCCGTGCTGCGGCACAGGATTTCCACGAACTTCCAGGCGCAGGCCGAAGGGCTGAAGACGGAAGACATCATCGAACGGCTGCTGAACGAAGTCCCCGAGCCGGCGATCCCGAAGTACGAGTGACAGCTCGCGCTCCCACGCTCTCGTTCCCACGCTCCGCGTGGGAACGCACGTAGCGACGCTCCGCGTCGCGTCTAATACCGCACGCCGATAGATTACGCCCAATCCGTCGTCACGGGCAGCAATCCCGGCAATCCGGCGTAGTTTCGAGCGCTCGAACACCGCCAGTGAACCGGATCGTCCACGTATCCGCGCCGCACCGGATTGTAATGAACGTAATCGAGCTTCTGCCGCATCATCCGGTCGTCCTGAATCTGCTGCGGATGGCTTCCTTCCTGCCAAAGCTGATAGGTGCGATCGGTCTTGTGGTGGGCCTTGAATTCTTGCAGTTGCTGCAGCACAGACTTCTCGCCTCGGCATTCGAGCAGGTCGATGATCTGCCGAGCCGTGTACGACTTGAAATCGCCGATCTCTTTACTCAGGTCATCAGCCGCGGCGACCAGATGAACGTGATTTTCCAGGACGACATAACCGAACAGGTTAAGACGGCCGTTTTCCTGGAGGAATTTCCAGGAATTGAGGATGATCTGAGCGGCATCGGAACGGGTGAATACAGGTAGCCAGCCGACGATCGTACACGTCAGAAAATGTGGATATTCGTTTTCGAAGATCTTGTAGCGGGTACGAGACATGGCGCGCCCCTCGTTATTCGGATTGGTTGGAATATTATAGATACAGTGATCAGGGGATTATGCACATCCGCGGCCGGGAATGCGCGTCGGAGGCTGGCCTGAACTCGAACGCGACGCGGAGCGTCGCTACTAGCGTTCCCACGCGGAGCGTGGGAACGAGACGGTTGCGAGTTGGCGGCTGTTTTGCGAATTTTTGCGTTCGCGTGCGATTTCTCGCTAATATCCCGTAGCTCGCGTGCGTCTAATGCTGCGGGTGCCGACTCACGGATAAAGGCCCGGATGAACAACGGTCATGCGGTTGCGGCCGAGTGGTTGTGGGAGATCCTCCTGAAATACGAGGGGGACCTCTTGCGGTACGCGCAGCGGATCGTCGGCGATGAAGAACAGGCTCGGGACGTCGTTCAGGAGACGTTCTTGAAGCTCTGGCGCCAGGATCGGGCCGAATTGGATGGGCACCTCGTGGAATGGCTGTATACCGTCTGCCGGAACCAGGCGGTGGACGTCAGGCGTAAGGAGCAACGAATGCACACCCTCGCAGAAGAATCCTGGGCCGTCCGCGAAAGCACCGGCCCGGCCCCCGCAATCATTGCCGAACGACGAGACTCGGCCGCCCAGGTGCTCGACCTGGTCGACTGTCTGCCGGCGAACCAGCAGGAGGTGATCCGGCTGAAGTTTCAAGGGGGGCTCAGTTACCGTGAAATCAGCCGCGTGACGGGGCTCACCGTCTCGCATGTCGGAGTCTTATTGCATACCGGCCTCAAAACGATCCGCCTGAAGTTATGCCCCAGCACCTAGTCGAATACACAACAAACGACGCGCGAAATTCCGTTTAGCCGCTCCGCTGGCGGTGCGCGTTTACGACACTTACGACACATACATGAGTTCTGGAGAGTCGATCATGTCTCACAACCTTCTTCCCACCGACGACCCGCGGCTGACGGCGTATGCCCTGGGCGAGCTCGATCCGACAGAACGCCAGGATCTCGAGCGGCTGCTGGCCGATTCGCCTGAGGCGCGGGCCGCCGTCCAGGAGATCCGCGACCTGGCGGGGCTGCTCACGACCCAATTGCGCCAGGAGCCGGCGCCGAGCTTGACGGCCGCACAGCGCGCGGCAATCGTCGAGGCGGGCGCCGCGCCGGCCCCTGCGGGCGAGCGGAATGGGGCGATCTCCGATCAGCGAATCGCCGCACTGGCCACGCGTTACCGCTCGGCAGCCGAATATCAGTCGCAACATACGCCACGGGTCAAACGGTTTGCCTCGGTGGCGGCGGTGGCCGCACTGCTCGTCGTCGCCGCGCTGTTGGTGATGCCGCCGCGCGGGGAGAGAACTGCATTGATCGCGGATAACTCGTATGGAGAGCGCAATCACTGGTCGGACTTCGCCCTGTCGGAAGCGATCGACATGGATGCGGTAGATCCTGCCGGAGTCAGAGTGGAGCCAAACGTCGAGATGCGTGAGCTCGATTTGAGCCAGGCCGCTTCCGCTGCTAAAAACCGGGACGCCGAAGCCCAGTTTGAACAATCGGGGCGACGTTCGTTCGCGCGCCCGGCAGCCCGAAATTCCAGCGCGGAGAATTTGTTTCACAACGGCCTCATGGCGGGAAGCGACTCCCTCGATCGCGGCGATGCCGCCGGCGATTCTGCGAAGGAAAGCAAGATCCGTATCCGGGCGACCGCTGCGGCGAAGGATGGCAAACCGATGGATGGAGCCGAAACGGACCACTTCGGCTCTCAGACGGGGCCGGTCGATCAAAAAGTCGCGAGTGGAAAGCGCAGGGCTGGCAGCAGTAGCAGCAGTCATGGCAACGTGCCGAATTACGCAGGATTCAAGCCCGCTGGAGCCGACGAAAGCGGGCTCGGAAATCGTCCCGTGGCGGATAAGGGACTGCAAAAGCAATTGTCAGCAGAGAGCAAGCCCAGTGCGGGTGGAGTGGGAGGCGGAGCCATGCCAGCTGCACCGATGTCCGCCGGGGGGATGGGAGGCGCCGGTGGCCGCGCGCGGTACAACCTGGGAGCGGGTGTCGAAGCCGCTGAAGGGGAATCGCGGCAAGGTCTGGCCGAAAGGAAATCGAATTACTCTTACCGTGGAATCGCCCCGGCCAGCGGTCCTGCCGGACGGCAGTTGGCCGGAAGCCAGAAAGCCGGCGGTGGTGAGGCTTTCAAGGGGGTCGACGGCGAGCACGACTCTCCCGATTCGAATAAACCCGTGTCGGCACTTCAAAAGAGGAAAACGGAGCTTGAAAGCGAGATTCAGCGCGAAGAGAAAATCGGGGGGCGCAGCAATCCTGAGCTCGCGGAAAAGGTTGAGAGGTACAACGAGTTGTTGAAGGAAAAGAGATTTGATGAAGCGATCGTCGTCGCCAAGCAGGCCCAGTTGCTGGCTCCCACCGCTCCGCACTCGGAAGTCATGTTGCGGAAGGCCAAACTTGCCAAGCAGAATGCGTCAACGGACTCCCGCGAGCGCAAGGCAGATGCCTTCACCGACCTGATGAGTGAGGTCGAAATCGCGGCCTCGGAATGGACCAGCGACATCAAGTATCCGGACGCGGCGGCATGGAAACGTCTGAGAGACTTGCGACAGCTTCGAGAAGAATCCGAACTCCTGGCCGACCTCGGCACCGAAACCTACACCCCGATTGTCGAAAACCCGTTCCTCTCCGCCTACGAAGATCCCCTCTCCACATTTGGCGTCGACGTCGATACGGCTTCCTACGCCAACGTCAGGCGGTTTCTCACGAACCATCAACTGCCGCCGCGCGACGCCGTGCGGATCGAAGAACTGGTCAATTACTTCTCGTACGACTATCCGCAGCCGGCGGCAGACCAGCCGTTTTCGGTCACCGTCGACGCGGCCAACTGCCCCTGGAACCCGGTCGACAAGCTGGTGCGGATCGGCGTCAAAGGCAAAGAGATTGCCCGCGACAAACGCCCCCCCAGCAATCTCGTATTCCTGGTGGACGTCTCGGGCTCGATGCAGGCCGAGAACAAACTCCCCCTCGTCAAGATGGGGCTGAACCTGCTCACGCAGCAGATGACCGAAACCGACCAGGTGGCCATCGTCACCTACTCCGACTCGGCCGTCCAGCGGCTCGAAGCCACGAATGGCGCCAACAAGCCGGCGATTCTGGGCGTCATCGATTCATTGCACGCGGCCGGTTCGACGAATGGCGCGGCGGGCATTCAACTTGCCTATCGGGCGGCAATCGATCATTTCATCGCCGGGGGGACGAACCGCGTCATCCTCTGCACCGACGGCGATTTCAACGTCGGCGTCACCGGCGACGATGCGCTTGTCGAACTGATCCAGGAACGGGCGCGCACCAAGGTCTTCTTCAGCGTGTTCGGCTTCGGCATGGGGAACCTCAAGGATGGCAAGCTCGAAAAACTGGCCGATAAAGGGAATGGCCATTACGCCTATGTCGACGGCCAGAACGAGGCCCGCAAAATGTTCGTCGATGAGCTCGTCGGCACGCTGGTCACGATCGCCAAGGACGTCAAGCTGCAAGTCGAGTTCAATCCCAACCAGGTCGGTTCGTACCGGCTGCTCGGTTACGAAAACCGGGTGATGGCCGCGGCCGACTTCAATAACGACAAAAAAGATGCCGGCGACGTGGGGGCCGGTCACTCGGTGACGGCCCTGTACGAAGTCGTTCCCGCGGCTGCGGCGCCGAAACCCGAATTGGGAGAAGGCTTGCGGTATCGCAAAGCGGTCGTGCCGCAGGAGGGGGCTTTGGCCCGCGAGTTGCTGACTGTGAAACTGCGATACAAACTGCCGGAGGCTGATACGAGCACGCTGGTCGAATATCCCATTGCCGATCCGGCCAATCTTGCGGCCGTCGCCAACGGCCGTGGAGAGACCGCTTTATTCTCTGTCCAGTTGCAGCGGCTGGACGCCAAGTCGGCGGCAGACAGCCTGCGGAGTTTATTCGGCGAAGGCAAGGCCGGGGCGCCGGTCATTGAAGCCGACACGGCCCATCAACGTCTCTTGCTCCGAGGTTCTGCCGAACAGGTTTCGCAAGGACAGAAGATCCTGGCGGAACTTGGTGAACCGGGAAATTCCGCTTCGGCCGATCTCAATTGGGCCGCGGCGGTCGCGGCGTTCGGATTGATCCTGAGAGATTCTCAGTTCCGCGGCCAATGCAGCCTCGACATGGTGCTCGAATTGGCAACGGCGGCCAAAGGTGCTGACCCGAACGGCCGGCGGCAGGAATTCATCGAGCTGGTGAAGCGAACGAAAGAGATCGTGGGACGCCGATCCGAAGCGGGATTTATCGACACGCTCGGCAGGTTGCCGCGCGAGCAGCTCGAATCGCTCGCGTCTGTTGACGGCAA
>DASYAR010000181.1:0-16051 GCA_036501235.1 Planctomycetaceae bacterium | reverse complement strand
GCCGCGAAAATATGGCACGTGTCGACGCACACGCCGATCCGCTCGGGTGCCGCGACGTGGTTGGCGATCTGCGCCAGGTGTTCGAAACGGTGCCCCAGATTGCTCCCTTGCCCGGCCGTTGTCTCCAGCAACGTGAAGGTTTTGAATCCGGCCGTCCGCTTGTGGACTTCGTCGAGAGCCGTCACGATGCGCGCCAGTCCCGCCTCTTCCGACGAATCGACAAAAGCTCCGGGATGCATGACCACGCCGATCAGGCCCAGCGCCTCGGCTCGCTCCAATTCGACGACAAAGGCCTCCAGCGACTTCTGCCACAGGTCGTCCTTTGGGCTGGCAAGATTAATCAGATAGCTGTCGTGGGCCACGGGGCACTTGACACCCGTACGTTTGAGGGCCGCCTGAAAATCGTCGATGTCGGATTGCGACAGAGGTTTGGCGTTCCACTGATTGTTGTTCTTGGTGAAGAGCTGGACGACGTCCATTCCATACTCGGCGGCCGCCTCGACGGCTTTGTAATAGCCGCCGGCGATCGACATGTGGGCGCCTAATAAAGGCATCAGGATCTCTCCAGGAGAAATTAAAGGGAGAACATTTCGCCAGTGGCCAGGCATCGGCAGAGATCGCCGTAAACGCTGCGGAGATCTTCCGTTTCGAGTGCCCTGGTGATTCTGCGGGCGAGAGGGCCTTCGTCGAGGAGGACGCGCAACGGCTCGTGCCAGGGGCTTGATGAATTAGTAACCTCGGGCAGCGAATTCAGCAGATGCCGCCACAACTCGCCCGTCGTGCACGAATCACCCGCGTAGCCGAACAGGGTCAGATACTCGCGCTTGCGGATCAGGGCCTGTTCGGCATGGCAGATCGTCGGCAGCAGGATTTCCGCCAGCGGTTCGACGCCGACTCCCTGCTGAGAAGCCAGAGAGCTCCAGCGCTCGGCGACCAGGCAACGCAATACGGCGACGACGACGGCGCAGATCGCCACGTCGGCCAGCGGACATTCCTGAACGTCCATGACGCGGATCTCAATTGTGTTTCGGGAGAAACGGGCGATCGCTCCGCGGGCATTGAGCCATTCGTTTCTCAGCACCCCCGCCGGATCGTGTGGAGCGATCTCGGCATAGAGCGGATCGAGGATTTGAGCCTGATAGGCCGCCTGGCTGAACGCTGGCTCGGGAATCACCCGCCCGGCGACACCGGCGATTTTTTTCGAGTTCGTGCGATAAACCTCGAGCCGGTTGTCCATCAGTCCCGTGACGCGGCCCTCGACAACGGGCGAACTGGCCGTGAGCGCCGGCAGTATCGGGAGGACCAGACGAATCGCCGCGTGCAGCCGGGCAAATTCACCATCATTCGCAAATGGCAGGTTAAGGTGCACGCTTTGCAAGTTGGCCCAGCCGTGCCCCCGGCAACCGAAGATCCGATCGAACGCCTGATACACCTCGCCGTATTCGCCTGGCCAGAGCCGCGTCTCGCGCTCCGGGTCCATCCAGGGATGCATCCCGGCCGGCATCAGCCTGGCGCCCAGCGGAGCGAGCAGTGAATTGATCTCGTTCACATTGCTTTGGAATAGCGCGGGGAGCGGCTCGAACGATTCTGAGGGGGCGTTCACCTTGAGCTCGACGACGTGCGCGACCAGCTCATTCGACCAGCAGATTTCGCCGCGCTCGACGTCGCCGGTTGGCTCACCGGCCCCGGCCGCGAGCAGTGCATCGGCGACCGGCCGCACCGACAGTGTTTGCGCGTCGACGATCATGTACTCGAGCTCGACGCCGAAACCGGCAAACAACGACAGAGGTTCCGGCCGGCTCACGGATCGATCCCTGCCTTGCGGCGTTCGATCCGGCGCAGAATGACTTCCATGATGCGCCGGTAAAGTTCATCTTTAAGAATCTTGTCTTCCACGCCGGCGTCGATGTTGGGATTGTCGTTGATCTCGATCACGAAGCAGTCGCCATTCGACTGCTTGACGTCGACGCCGTACAACCCGTTACCGATCAGTCGCGCCGCCTTGAGGGCCGCGCGCACGACGTTTCTGGGGGCGATCTCGACGGGAATCGTCTCGAACCGGCCGTACCGATCCTCGCCAGGGTCGGCATGGTTGACGATCTGCCAGTGCCCGCTCGCCATGTGATATTTGCAGGCGAACAGCGGCTGGCCGTCGCAAATGCCGATCCGCCAGTCGAACGTCGTGGGCAAAAACTCCTGGGCGATCAACAAGTCAGACTTCGACAGGTATTCATCGACGCGTTCGGCCAGGATTTGTTCATTTGCGACTTTGATCACGCCCTGCGAGAACGCTGCGTCGGGTTGTTTGAGGACGCAGGGAAACCCGAGCGTCGGACCGATCTCGTCGACGTTGTCGCGATGCACGATGAGGGTCTTGGGCGTGCTGACCTTGGCGCACGCCAGCACTTCGGCCATGTAGACCTTGTTCGCGCATTTCAGGATCGACTCGGCATCGTCGATGACAACCAGCCCTTCGGTCGCCGCACGGCGGGCGAAGCGGTACGTGTGATGATTGACCTGCGTCGTTTCGCGGATGAACAGCGCATCGAACTCGGCAATGCGGGCGTAGTCGTCGCGGCCGATGACCTCCGTTCCCAAACCCAGGGCGCCGGCAGCTTTGACGAATTTGTCGATCGCCTTCTTGTTGGAGGGGGCCAGTTCGTCGTCGGCGTTGTACAGGATCGCCAGGTCGTATTTAGGAGTGACTCGTTTGCGCACGCTTCCCCGTCGCCCGGCGAAATACTCGGTGGCCTCGCGAATCACGAACGCCTGATGCTGCTCGGGGATGTCGCCGACCGGAATCGGGCTGAGGTTCTTGAGTTGCCAGCGGCCGTTGGCCTTCGCAAACTCGGCGCGCAGCAGCGGAGCCTGGAACAGGTTGAACAGGTTCATACTCAGCCGGTCGTAACGCGCAGCCAGGTTGCGGCCGAAGTACACGCTCAGCGTGAATTCGTCGGAATGAATCGGGGCCAGCGTCTGCTGGATCAGGTCGTCGAGGTCGTCGGAGACGAACCGCACCATCGTCTGCGACTTCATGTCCTGGATTGTCGTGATCGCCGGCAACGGCTTATGGCCCCGCGCCATCGCCAGCAGCGTCACATAATACCCGACCGTCTGGTAGCGGTACGACTTGCACAGATTGAACAGCTTGACCGCGCGCATCGTCGCGTATTCCGGCTGCGTGAGGTATGACCAGGCATCGACGACGGCGACCCCCGGAATGTGAAACGGCCATTCCTTGACGTTATTGACGACGATGAGAATCGGCACGAGGTTCCTGTGACTTGCGCGAACGGCGCGGTTCGATGATGAGAAAGTTGGAATCGTACGTCAGGATGCCCAGCAGGATCGCGCAGATCACGCGGTCGATGCTGACGACGTAGGAATGGGTCATGGAGATGGGGTTCTTCTTGAGCGGGTCGGCGACGAGCACTTCGCGTGTCTCTTTGTCATACCCGCACAGTAGGACGAAATGCCCCGCCGGCTTGCCCCGAATGTCGTCGGAGCGGTTACTCGGGCCGTATTCGCGCATAGTGCGGTACAGATAGGTCGCGCTGAGGCCCGTGAGAATGGGGATCTGCCGGCTGAGATACTTGCGAATCAGGGCGGTCGTCAGTTCTTCGTAGCGGATCTCGCCGCCGCGTTCGAGGAACAAGAGGTACGCCTCGGTGGCGACGCGCAGCCGGGGTGAATCCTTGTGATCGAGTTGCAGCTTGAGCCTTTCTGCGAGGTCGATCGGGCGTCCGTCGAACCAGGTGGGATCGAACATCTGCACGTTGTAGGTGAACACCTTGGCCGAGTAACCTCGCGCCAGTGCATGATTGGCCAACAGCACGTCGAGCGTCCCGCCACTGGCGAGCATGGGGACTTCGGCCAGCACCTGATCGAGGGGCAATTCGTCGCCGTAATAGCGGTACAGGGCGTGCAGGCAGGTCGGTCCGCAGGAGCTGTCGTCCGGCTGCGGCAGGATTTCAACCCGCAACTTTGTCTCCATCCGAAATGTCTTCCGTCGGGAAGTCCCTGTACTGGACGCGTGATCGGCCGCAATCGCGCCATGTTAGCAAGCGAGACGAAATGAGTCACGCCGTTTCGGAAGCGGCGCTCACCGAATCGGCTGGCCCAAAACCCGGCTCACGTAGACCGGTACCCGTTCCGACATGGCGCCGTAAACGGCGTCGGGCTCGACGTCCGAGTGGTCGATTTCGACGTCGGGCCTGTAGTTGGCGCCGATCTCTTCCAGGCGGGCGCGAACCTTCGCCAGATGAGCCTGCGATCGAAGTTTTGACAGGGTCCACTGCACCAGGACAGTTTCCAGCGGATTGCACGTCAAATCGCAATACGCGGCCCGTTCCAGGCGCGGCAAGACCAGGTCTGCGGCCTTCTGCTCGTCCTCGTCAGACACTCGTTCGTTGATCGCCGCCAGGCTGGATCGAAGCAGATCTCGATCTTCGACCGACATGTTATCGGTCTTGATTCGTTTCAAGTGTTCCACCGTGAATCCGTCGCCCGCGGATTGCAATGCCTGGATCGCCTCTTTCCATTCCGGGGAATCAGGATGCAGCGCGATGCGGTGCAGGCGAGCCCATGCCTGAGGCGTGATCGGTTTCTCACTTGGGGTCTCGACAGTCGCTGCCGGATCCGGTTCTTCGGCCGGGGGCTCGGAAATAGGCTGTTCGGTGAGCTTGCTCTCGGCGACGACTTCCGTCCCGGATTCAGGTTCCGGGTTGGGTTCGGGATCATCGTGATCGTCATTCTCGTCGGAGACGACGGAGGTCGATTCGGCGAGCTTGTCCGAGTCGGGAACAGGCGAGCACGATGCCAGAACGAAGATGACGACGAGAGACGACAATGTTTTCAGACTTCGCATGGCGATCTTCCTTGTAGTTCGAGACGTCAGAGAACTCGAAAACCCGCTCGACGGCTCGCGAATCCGGTTCAATTTCTACGCCACAGAGACTCCCCAATACCGAAATTGCCGGATCATGAACAGACGAAATCGTGTTGCCAGGCGGTGATCCGTCGGCTAAGATGCCGATACATAAACAAGTCTTCATGGGTTTCGCGTGGATTTGAAGCACGACGATCGCGGTGTCCGCATGTCGCACTCCTCTCTGGGCAGACTTAGCCCGTTGCAGGCCGCAGGGTCGCGCCGCACGTTTCTGGCGTCTGCGGGGACGGCACTGGGGGCGTATTGCGCAGGTTGGGCACGAGCGGTCGCTGGCCAGGCACAGCGCGAAGGCAAAGCCAAATCGGTCATTTTGATCTTCAACTGCGGCGGTCCCAGCCATCTTGACCTGTGGGACCCCAAACCGGCCGCCACCGACACGGTTCGCGGACCGTTCCAGACGATCGACACGTCGGTCCCCGGTATCCAGGTGACCGAGCTCATTCCCAAGCTGGCCCAGCGAGCCGACAAGCTGGCCATCGTGCGCACCGTGCATCATTCCCATTCCGGCCACAACTCGGGGATGTACTGGTCGATCGTCGGGCAACCTTACAAGCGCGACGATACGCTGATGAATCCCGCGCCGACCGATTATCCCAGTTTCGGCACATTGGTCGGCTGGCTGGCACAGCGCGACGGATACACCGGGTCGGTCCCGCCCTACGTCATCACGCCGTATCCGCACTGCGACAGCACGGTCTACGTGACACCAGGCCAGTACGGCGGCTGCCTGGGCGTCAAATACGATCCCTTCGTGCTCGATGCCGATCCGAACGCGGCGAATTTCAAAGTTCGAGACCTGGGGCTGGAAGAGGGGATGTCGGCCGATCGCCTGCGCGAACGGCTGGGATTACACGGCCAATTCGACGGGTCGGCCCATCCGATCCCCACGTCGATCGCCGGCGATATCGACGTGTTTCGCAACCGGGCCGCGTCGATGGTGCTCTCCGGCGGCGCGGCCCGTGCTTTTGACCTGTCGCAGGAGCCGGCCGCGGTGCGCGAACGATACGGCCGGCACCAGTGGGGGCAATCGCACCTTCTGGCCCGGCGGCTCGTGGAGGCGGGCGTTCCTTTCGTCACCACGGTCAATGGTCGCAGCATTATCTGGGACACTCACAAAGACAATTTCGACCGCATGAAAAAATCGCTCGTCCCGCCGATGGAGCAGGCCTTTGTTGCACTGCTCGACGACCTGACCGAGCGGAACCTGCTCGATTCGACTCTGGTCATCTGGATGGGGGATTTCGGTCGCACGCCGGCGATCAATAAAGATGCCGGCCGCGATCACTGGCCGCAGTGTTATTCGGTGGTGCTCGCTGGCGGCGGAATTCGGGGCGGCCAGACGATCGGCCAATCGGACAGCACGGGCGCCCGTCCGCGTCTGCGTCCGGTCCGTCCCGCCGACATTCATGCGACTGTTTTCACCGCTCTCGGTTACGATCCGCAGACGATCACCTATCCCACGGTTGACGGCCGACCCACATTTCTCTCCGACGGCAACGTGATTCGCGAGCTGTTGTAAATCAACCTGGCGAGCGGCGGAAGGGGCACCGACCTTTTTAGGTTGGTCCGCCGCCGGTGGCACCACACGTCTCTGATCGTCGAATTCACAAACCGCATCAACCGCCGATCCTTGATTGATTCGGAAATATGCTGATAATCCGGGCGTGGTTCTCTCCAGGAAATCCCGATAAATGAAACCCCTCGTCGTGATCGACGTCGTGGGCCTGACGCACGACATGCTGGGGCCGAATACGCCGCACCTTGCCGGTCTCGCGCGTGACGGGTTCGCCTGTCACATGAGTACGGTGCTGCCTGCCGTCACCTGCTCGGCTCAATCAACGATCCTCACCGGATTGCTCCCCCGCGATCACGGCATCGTCGGCAACGGGTGGTATTTTCGCGATCTGGCGGAAGTCGGATTCTGGAAGCAATCGAACGCCCTCGTGCACGGCGAACGGCTGTACCAGGCGGCCCGCCAGCGCAACCCGCGCCATACGACGGCCACGATGTTCTGGTGGTACAACATGTACGCCGATGTCAACTGGTCGATGACGCCGCGACCCAGCTACCCGGCCGACGGCCGCAAGGTATTCGACTCGTACAGCCAGCCGGCCGACCTGCGCGACCGGCTGCAAGAAAAGCTCGGCGTTTTCCCGCTCCCGAAATTCTGGGGGCCGCTGGCCGATATCGACAGCACGAAATGGATCGTCGACGCCAGCCTCGAAGTGCTCCGTGCCGATCAGCCGTTGCTGTCGCTCGTCTACCTACCGCATCTCGATTACAACCTGCAGCGGCTGGGCCCCGACGACCTTCAGATCGCGGCCGACATCCGGCAAGTTGACGCCGAGGCAGGCCGGCTGATCGGCGCGGCCCGTGCGGCAGGGGCCGAAGTCGTCGTGCTATCGGAATATGCGATCACCGCCGTTGACCAACCCGTGCATATCAACCGGGTGCTGCGCGAAAAAGGCTTTTTGAACGTCCGGCGCGAGCCGCTGGGTTGGGAATCTCTCGACTGCGGCGCTTCGAGCGCGTTCGCCGTTGCCGATCATCAGGTGGCTCACGTCTACGTCCGCCAAGCGAAAGACATCCCCGCGGTGGCCCACCTGCTGCGGCAGGTTCCCGGGATCGAACTGGTTCTGGACCGCGAACGGCAGCGAGAATTCGGGATCGATCACGAACGCTCCGGGGAACTGGTGGCAATCGCCGCGCCGCGCGCCTGGTTCACTTATTACTTCTGGCTCGACGATCGCTTGGCGCCCGACTATGCGCGAACGATCGACATTCATCGTAAACCGGGTTACGACCCGGTCGAGTTGTTTGTCGACCCCCAATTGACATTTCCGAAACTGCATATCGCCTTGCGGCTGGCTCAGAAGAAACTGGGCTTCCGTTATTACATGGACGTCATTGGCCTCGATGCGTCAATCGTCAAAGGGAGCCACGGCCGATTGCCCGATCTGGGTCGGGAAAGCTCGGAAGGCCCGGTGTTCATATCGTCATCGCGTGCCATCGAGCAGGACGCCGTCGCCATGACAGCGGTGAAGTCGCTCTTGCTCGACTTGCAATTTGGGTGATGCGGCGGAGGCCAGTCGATGGCGACGGCACTCGGCTGCGAAACTGAGTACTCAGTTTTTCCCCGCTGGATTCATCTTTCCCGATCGTCTACCATCAAACCGGGCAGAAAGGCGACAGGCGATGGCGAAGCTTATGCACCGAGCGATAATCTGCGGCTTCTGCGCGGCAGTCATTTCGCTGGCGGTCTTTTCATTGGCAGTCGTCGCGCCGGTCCCCGTTCGGGCGGCCCCCACCGTTCCCCGTGTCGTCGAAACGAGCGGGTTGGAGCTCATCACGCCGGCCACCCAGCAGGCGATTAATCGCGGACTCGAGTACCTGGCCCTCAACCAGAATGACGACGGCTCGCTCGGATCCGGCAGCACATACCGTCGGCACGTCGCCGTGACGGCGCTCGCCGGCATTGCTTTTCTGTCGGCCGGGAATACGCCTAACCGCGGAAAATACGGCACGCAGGTCGAAAAAGTGGTGCAATATCTGCTGCGGTGCACCGATTCCACCGGACTGATCTCGGCCCCCGAGCATCGCCAGCACAATCCGATGTACGGTCACGGTTTTGCCACCTTGTTTTTGGCAGAGGTGTACGGCATGACGCCGCGGGCCGATATCCGCGAAAAATTGAAGCTGGCGATCAACCTGATCGTCAACACGCAAAACAAGGAAGGAGGCTGGCGTTATTTTCCCATAAAAAAAGAGGCTGATATTTCGGTCACCGTCTGCCAGATCATGGCGCTGCGGGCGGCACGCAATGCGGGCATCTTCGTCCCTAAAAACACAGTCGACTTGTGCACGAAATACGTCAAGAGCTGCCAGAACGCAGACGGCGGATTCATGTACCAGAAAACGACGGGCACAATCAGCATCTGGCCGCGGACCGCAGCCGGTCTGGTTGCGCTGTACAGCGCCGGCATTTATGATAGCGACGAGATCCAGAAAGGGCTGAAGTTTCTGATGGATCATCAGCCGCGCGGCGAGGTCTTTCGCTACGAGGCCTTTTATTTCTACGGACATTATTACGCCGTGCAGGCCATGTGGCATGCCGGGGGACATCACTGGCGGCAATGGTATCCGGCGATCCGCGACGAGATGCTGGTTCGGCAGATCCAGGACGGCAGTTGGGGCGACAACACGGTCAACAGCGAGTACGGCACGTCGATGGCCTGCATCGTGTTGCAGATGCCGAACAATTATCTTCCGATTTTCCAGCGGTAAACGAACAAAAGTTAACCGCAGAGGCCGCCGGGGAAAAGGGAGACGGACGGGGAACAGCCGGGCGACCTAGCGGCACTCGAGGAGCTCTGCCAGATGCATGACGCGGGTCGGGCGCTGCTGGCGATGCAGCGCTCCGCCGATGTTCATGAGGCAGCCGGTGTCGGTGCTGACGAGCGCGTCGGCCCCGGTGTTCGCGATGCATGAAACCTTGTCTCCTACCATCGCCCCCGATATCTCCGGATACCGCACCGCGAAGGAACCGCCGAAACCGCAGCACTGGTCCTGTTTTTCGAGAGGAATATATTCAACCCCTGCGACGGCGCGAATCAGCGTCTCGGCTTCCGACTTGAGCCCCAGCCCGCGCAGGTGACACGCGTAATGATAGGCGACTTTACCTTCGAACCGCGCCCCCACGTCGGCAACGTGCAGCTGATTGACGAGAAAATCGCTCAGTTCGAACGTGCGCGCCGCCAGCTCCACGGCGCGTTCGTGCCAGACGGCGTCGTCGTGAAAGAGATGCGGAAATTCGATCTTCACCATCGCTGCGCACGACCCGGAAGGGACGACGACGGGCCTCTCGCCGGAAAAGACCTCGATCGTGTGCCGCGCCAGGTCACGGGCGCCGCTGAGAAATCCACTGTTGTAAAAGGGCTGCCCGCAGCACGTCTGACGCTCCGGAAAATCGACGCCGACCCCCAGCCGGCGCAGCAACCGCACAGTGGCTTTCGCCGCCTCGGGACGCATCACGTCTACGAGGCAAGTCGCCATCAATGACACGTCCCGAGCAGGCATAGATTACGGCACTCCGAGCGTCGCATTGGCGCGCGCCTCGACCGACAACGTCATGCCGCCGGCGCCGTTCCCCTGATCGAGCTTCAAGAGCAGCAGGTTCTTGCCTGCCTTGAGCTGCACCTTCACTTTATCCTGGCCGGCCTGCAAAGCGCGCGTGACGCGGTGATCGTGCACCTTCTGGCCATTGAGCCACACCTGAATTCCGTCATCCGAACCGATCGCCAGTGTCGCCGGCTGATCGGTTGCCGAGTCAACGGTCGCGGCGAAGTAATAAATCACATTGTCGCTTCCGGTCTTCGACGCGGCTGCCAGTTTCGCTACGTCAATCTCGGGGACTCCTGTCCCACCAGGAACCGCTGTCGTCGTTCCCCAGCCGACTTCCCGGCCTCCCTTTCCCGGATAACGGGCGGACCAATCGATGGCCCCCGCGGATTTTTCAGGGCCGAAGTCCTTCGCTCGGCTGTCGGGCGAAGCATTCGGGAACGGACCCAACACTTTGAAGTTCGTGACGGGAATGTTCGTTTCCTGCAACGTCACGAGAAACGCCAGCAGGTCCGCCGCGTCCTGAGCGGTCACGCTTTTCAAGACGAGCTCCGGCATCAGCGATTTTTCCTGTTTGACCAGTTCGACGATCTGCTTGCGCGGGATCTGCACGCTCGTGCCTTCCACCGTCTTCAGAACGATTCGCTCGTCGTTCTGGTCGTGCAGAAAGCCCGCGTAGACCTTACCCTGCTCGGTTTCGACGACGTACGGTATGTATTCGGGGGCGATCCCTGCACTGGGGTTCATGATCGTCTCCAACAATGCCTTGCGTTCGTATTTGCGACCGATCTGGCTCAGCTCGGGACCGATGTCGGCCCCCTTGCCGCGCACACGGTGGCACTTGTTGCATGCCGCAGCCCCGCTTCGCAAAAAGACTCCTTCGCCGCGACCGGCATCCCCTTGGATCGCCAGGATCTGGTCGGCGGTAAAGCTCTGTCCCAACGTCTTGGGCCGCTGATCGGGAGGAATGAATTTCTCGTACAGGAGCCGGACATTCACGTCCGGATGTTCCACCGCTGCGGCAATCGCCCGATCGGCGAGAGCCTTATCGAGCTTTTTCGTGTCGATGAGCCGCAGCAAGAGCACGGCCCCGTCACTGGAGCCCATGAGCCGCTCGATGAGCTTGGTGCGCAGTTCATTCGGCAGTTTGCCTCCCCCGGCGAGACCTGGAGGATCCTGCCCGGTCAAAAGCGCCGTGAGCGTCTTGACGTCGCGCAGGGTCACCAGCGCGGCAAGCGCTGCTTCGCGCACGCCTGTGTCTTTGCCTGTCATTGCGACGGCAGTCAACTCGGGCGAGAGTTTCTCGAAATTATTCCGTACCGCCGCGTCAATGGCGGCCAGTTGGTCCGCTTTGTTTTCAGGCGTTTCGGGCAGCCGAATGATCTTTCGCAGGTCGTCTACAAACTGGGTGAACCCGGCGGCGCCGATGAGCGCCAGGGCTTCGCTGCGTAGCGGCTGTTCGCCAAGCGCGGATCGCACCGCCGGTTCGAGTGCCGCGTCGTTCTTAAGTGCGGTCCAGGCGCCGCCGATGTTCAATCTCACAGCCGCCAGCGCCAGCTTTTTGACATCGATCGGCGCTTTCCCGGCCAGCAGCGCCAGCACGCTCTTGCCGGCATCCGGGGTGGGCGTCGCGGCCAGGGCCGCGACGAGTGACTGGGCCGAATCCGCCGACAGGTCGGGGGATGCCAATTTCGATGCCAGATATTTCGTGGCGTCTTGCGGTTTCAATACGCGCACAATGTTGACCAGCCGCGGCGAGACTGGTTGATTCGGCCTGTCGACGACTGCGCTGAAGACTTCGGCTTCACGGCCGCGCGCCGCGATCCCCAGCGTCTCCAGCAAAAAGCGATCGTGTCCGTCATAGCGGTCGAACAACTTGACCAGCGCGTCGGTCGCGGCAGGCTGCTTCGATCGGCTGATCGCCAGCAATGTTTCTTTGAGAACCTCGCCATCCTGATCCGCGGCTAACGGCAGAAGTTTCGTGAGATATTCGTCTCCATGCCGGCGCAGGATGCGCACGGCCAGAGCCCGGAAAGCCGGATCAGGCGACCGCAATTCCTGCTCGACGTGGGCGCGCCCCTTGCCGCCGATGCGATCGAGCAGCCAGAGTGCGCGGGCCTTGACGTTGCGGTCTTGTCCGGCGACGAGCTTCGTGAGTTCGGGAATCGCCTGCTCTCCGCTGGCGAGCAGCCGCTCGCGCGCCAGAAACGTCGTCGCACGGTTCGGGCTGGCCAGCGCGACGAGCGCGACGCCGTCATTCGTGTACGGCCCGGGCTTGTCCTTGCGAGTCGGTTTTTTGCCCTTGGGCGTGATCCGGTAAATCCGGCCGCGCGTCAAATCGTTGTAGGCATGTCCGCCGACACCGCCGTCGTACCAGTCGGTGACAAAGATCGATCCATCGGGAGCGACGCACGGGTCGATGGGACGAAAGTAGTTGTCGCTGCTGGTGACGATATTCTCTTGCCCGGCTTTGTAGCCGACGCCTGGCAATCGCTCTGGCGTATAGGACCGGATTTCACGCGGCCCCGGATCGCAATGAATAATCGTATTCTGGTACTTCGATCCAAACGCATCCCCCTCGTAGAACGTCATTCCCGCCGGAGAGCCGAAGCCGGTGATCAGCACGTACGGGACAAAGCCGGGCTTGTCGGCCCGCCAGTGGTGGATCGGGTCGAAGCTGCCGTCGGGGTTACGGATGTTTTCCGGCGCGCCGAACCAGCCGTAATTGCCTCCTTCGAGAATCCAGCAGATTCGCACACTTTTAAGGCCGTCGTTGTCGTTGTCGCTGCACCAGACGTTGCCGAACGAATCGACCGACAATTCGACCGGATTGCGGAAGTTGACGGCGAAATCCTCGAGCTGCGCGCCGTCGGCCTCGCAACGGATCATGCCGCCCCACTGAAATTTGATGTTCTTGCCGTCGGGCCCGGTGACGTTGTAGCTGGTATCGCCATTCGTCATGTACAGCTTGTGGTCAGGCCCGAACACCTGGCTGTGAACGCCGTGATCGTGGTTTTTGCCGCCGAACCCGGTGAGCAGCACCTGACGCGGCCCGTCGGGAACCAGGTCGTTATTCTTGTCTTCATAGACATACAGGTTGGGGGACTCGGGAACATAGATCTTCGAGCCGGCGACGCACACCCCCATCGCGGCGTTCAGGTCGCTGGTGAACACGGTCATTTTGTCGGCGACGCCGTCGCCGTCGGTGTCTTCGAGCACCTTGATCTTGTCGTCGGGTGGATTGCCGACGTTGCGGCGGTACTTCGTTCCTTCGGTGACCCACACACGGCCGTAAGTATCGACGTCGACAGCGATGGGATTGACGATCATCGGCTCGGAGGCGAACAGCTTAACGTCGAACCCGTCCGCCGCAGTGATCGAATCGACCGTTTGCTGCGGCGTCTTCTGGGCCTCGGCCGGACCGTTCAAGACCGTGAAACTCAGAACCGCCGCTGCGAACAGACAGCGGCTGGCAGACCGAGCGTGGATTCGATGCAGACAGACATTCAACATCAGCCTGACTCCTGGGATGCGATTCTGACGGTGACCTGGGCACAACTGACGAATTGGAAGGAGAGTTTATTCTAACGACGCCGGTGGCTCGACTCCACCGCCGCCCGCCTGACGCTCAGAGTAGCAGGCACACTCCGTGTGCCGTCGTAACTCGCTCCCAATCTCCGCTTGGGAGCGCTTTCCGGGAAGCTCTGCTTCCCGAATCGCACCGAGCATAAGAACGCCTGCCTCACTCGCCGACGTCCAACTGGAGAACCGGCTTGCCTTGCCCTATGCGAAGCGGAGCTTCGGACGCTGCGATCCCAAGCGGATCTTGGGATCGAGTTGAGGCCGGACGACAGTGTTCGGAGTGTGCCTGCTACTTTTTTGGTTTCGCCAGCGGGAACGATTCGACGCCGGCCGGACGCTCAACCAGTGGGACCTGCTTGCCTCCCGAAAGTTCCTGCACCCGTTGCTGCAGATAGCGCGACAGCTCGTGCAGGTGAATGACGCCGTCCTGGTCCTTATCGGCTCGGCCTCCCACCGCCTCGGCAAACGCCTGTGCGAAATGGCTGCTTCCTCCCTGCGTCCGGCCCCCGGCGGAACGACGCGAGGCGCGCATCACGACAATGCCGTACGAATCCGACAACAGGTCGCGCAGAAAGTCTCCCGCCGACGTGTCGAGGCGGTTGGCGCCGCTCTCGGCCGTCGAGCCGCAAAAGCCGCTGGCGGCTTCGCGATCGGTCTTCTGTTCGGTCCGCACCGTATCGACTGCCATCAGCACATGGCCGGGAAGGGCCGCCAGCTCGCGTTTCAAATCTTTATCCGAGAACCAGACCCCCGCCGGGTCGTTCGAGCCACCCCGCGCCGCAGACAGCCGGTAGTGCCCCGCCGTGTCGAGCGTCTCCCGGCCCGAATAATAAATGAGCGTCGTATCGGCCAGCGTGGCCTGGCTGCGGATCTTTTCGAGCTCGGCGTCGACGGCAGCCGGAGATGCTTGTTCGCCTTGCAGCACGCGCGTGACGACCTCGCCGAACACGCCCGGCGCTGCCGCAGTCAGCGCTTTGGGCACGGCGGCCGCCGTGTTGCCGTCGGGCGACGGGTCGATCGACAGCACGAACAGTTTCGGCAACGGGTCCCCTTCGCGGGCCGGCCGCGTTACCTCGACCGGATCACTGAGCGCGTAACTGTGATTCGTCTCAGCCTTGACGGCGACGCTGTAGGTTCCTGGCGGTAAGTCGACGTTCCATTCCTGTTCGATCTTCGGCGGATTCTCTCCGGCGGGGGCCGGCCCGATCGGGTGCGACGCGCCCACGGGACGTCCGTTGATCATCAGTTGCATTCCCGTGGGGGACGCTCCTCCTGTCGGTTCTGCCGCCGCACGAATCGTCAGCTTCGAATCGGTCAACTCGACTCGCGGAGCGGTGGGTTCGGTGATTTTCACGTCAGCGGGCAACACATCGGCCACACGGACCACGCGCGTCGCTTCGCTCCGTTCGCGATCGGCCTGCTCGATGGCTTTGGTCAGGTCTCCGGCGGCCAGCACGCGGCGAATCACGTCCGGCCGATACAGCGACTTGTGGAATCGCGACGCCGGATAAAAATCCGAGAGCGTTTCCGGTCCTCGGTTGAGATGCCAGCCCATCAGGCTTTCTCCCGCCACCGATGCCGCGTAATAGCCTTGCGGCGTCCAGGCGATCCACTCGTCACCTGCCACGAACAAGGCCACGAGCATGGCGCCGGTCGACAGGTTCCACACGCGCATCACCTGGTCGTTGCCCGCCGTCAGCAGATAGCGCCAGTCGGGAGAAGGAGCCAGTCCCCACAGTTCTTCGCCCCGGTCGGACATCTCCCGCAGCATCAGTCCAGTTCTGACGTCGACGAGATATGCGCAGAATTCCGTGCCGATGACGGCCCGATTGCCGGGCAACAAGCCGTAGCAGCGAACGTGGTCATAAGGCTGCGGCAGCGTGAAGGTGTTGAGCCGAGCTTCGTTTTCCAGAAAGACCATCTTCCGCATGTTGATCGGCGTTTCGCTGACGTTATAACCCATCCGCTGGGAGCCAAGTTTCGCTTTGGCACGCACAAAAGTCTTGTCGGGAGGGGGTCCGAAATCGAGGTTTCGCAGGCAGAAAGTCCGGTCCAGTGGATTGCCGATGTCATTCGTGTCATTTCCGGTGCGCGTCCCCCAGGCAATCGCCTGTCCGTCAACGCTCCAACCGGCCGCAAACATCGTTTGCCCTTTGCCGTCGAGTTTCATCACCGTCGCGCCGGTCTTGGAATCCCAGACACGAATGCGGCTGATCGAATCGCCGGTGATCGCCTGCTTGCCATCGGACGTGAACGTACAGCAGATCGGGCTATTCTCGTGCCCTTTGTAGAGGACCAGTTGCGGCCCTTTGACCATATCCAGAATGGCAGCGCCGATCGGGGGGACCGTATCGCTGCCATAAGTATAGAGCAACCGCTTCGAATCAGGCGAAAACTGGAGCG
>DASYAR010000180.1:0-7112 GCA_036501235.1 Planctomycetaceae bacterium | reverse complement strand
GTGCCTCGGGCGATTGTCGGGCAATCAACTCTTCCGTGACCAGCGGCTCTGGGGACATGCCCATGATGTCGCTGATTTTGGCAAATGCGCGAAGACCATTTTGCCGTCCCGGCTACGCCGGGGCGTGAACGGTTACCGGATCATCGGTCTCCCACACATTGGACGTCATGTTCTCCGAGTGGGGAACTCGAAACGCGCTCCGTCTCCCCCTTTTTGTCTCTGCGCTCCTCTGCGAACTCTGCGGTTACCTCCGTCCGTCATCCGTCGTCGTTCGGCGAGTTGGCCGAGCGGGTGCCGGAATCGCGGAACGAGGTTGACGCAGAGCGTCGCGACGGGCATTCCCATGCGGAGCGTGGGAACGAGATAACGCGGTGCGCGACCTGCGGAAGTTCTTTGACAATTTGCCATGTTGGAAAGTCGGACCGGTCGAACGGTCCGATGAGCGGCGGCTGAGCTCCGGCGATTTCAGCCGCCGCGGGAGTGCGCGAAGCGGGGATACCGCAGCGGTAAATCCTGCGGCTCGCTGGGGCGAGCTGGATTATGCGAGCCCGCGGTGCTTAAGTTCCGCCAGCACGTTCTGCACGATGGCATCAACTTCGCCGCGGTCGGCGGGAGGAGATTTCGAGACGGGGCAGCCACCGACGGGCTGGTCGGTAAAGCCCTGATCCGCCAGCAGGCATTGCAGGGTCTTGCTGAGTGCGGCGATGTCGGTTTTTTGTTCGGGTGACAAGGGCTGCCGGCCGGTCCCCATGTTGAAGCCGCGCAGGTTGGCCGCGGCACGGAATCCTTCGGGAAATTCAGCCGAATAGATCATCGTGTCGAACAGAGTCACGAGATCGTACTGCACCATGCGAGCTTCATCGAGCCGGCCGGCCATGGTCAGGTCGAACAGCTTTCGTGTGACCTCGGGGACGACCCCCGACGTGGCGTTCGTGCCGCCGTCGCAGCCGATCAGCAGCAGGGGCATCAAGGCCGCGTCCCAACCGGTGAGGAAGCTGAAATCCGGGCGGTTCGGCCGCACGGCTTTGATCATGCGGATCATGTGCGGGATGTCGCCCGACGAATCCTTGATGGCGACGATCTTCTCGAAGTTGTCGGCCAGTTTCTGCACCGTCGGGACGTCGATCGGGCTGGCAAACAGCGGGATATTGTACAGCGTCACGTCGACCGGGGTGTTTTTTCCAATCTCGGCGAAGTAGGCATAGACTGAGGCCGGACTGAGCTTGTAGTAGAATGGGGCGACGATCGCGACGGCCCGGACGCCCAGACTGTGGTAGTACTCGCACGCGCGGATCGTTTCACGGACATTGGCTTCCGCGGCACCGGCCAGAATTGGCACGCGGCCGCGCGTTTGATCGACGACGATGGCGATGATCCGGCGACGTTCTTCCACTGTGAACCGAGTGAACTCGCCGGTCGAACCATTCGGATACAGGCCGTGCACGCCGCGTTCGATGAGCCAATCGACATACCGCCGCAGTTCCGGTTCGTTGATGTCGCCCCGCGCGTCGAACGGCACGAGGTTCGGGGTGAAGATGCCGGTCAAACGACCCTGCAAGGCCATAGTGGAATATCCTGAGGAATTGGGGAACAGTTGTGGACCGGGAACGGCGACGACTTGGGCCATCTGCGACTGCGATCAAGCATAACTCGCAACTTGGGCTGACGGCAGGTTATTAGGGCGGAAATCCTTACCCAAACTGCCGGCTTTTCGGGCCGTCGTGGAGCGGAGGCGACGATTGATCATCGATCGGGACGATGCCGGTGGTCGAAATTGACGGTTATTTCGGATGTGCAGCTCGGCGGAAGGTCTGAGGCATGCGGAGGGATGAAACGACATCCGCCGCAGCGTGGACTTCAGTCCACGCGTCCGTCTTGAGGTCGCGCGTGGACTGAAGTCCAAACTACGACGGGTCAGCCACACTCTGCTGGCCAGTGGACGATGAATTTGGCGCCTCCCATCGCGGAGGCCTCGAATTCGATCCGGCCGCCGTGCAGTGTGATGATTCGCCAGGCTTTCGGCAGTCCGAAACCCAGTCCGCGGCCGGCCTGTCTGCCGGAAAAGAACGGATCGAACAAATGCTCACGCTCCAGATCTGTCAATCCCGGGCCATTGTCGACAACCGCCAATTGAGCCCAACGTCGGCTGGACTCGTGAATCGAGGAAACGACAAGCGTGACGTGCCCCCCGCTGCTCAGCGCTTCCAAGCTGTTCTGCAGCAGGCTGCCGACGACGACGCGCAATTGGACAGGATCGGCAAAAATCGGCGCTTCGGCAGGCAAATCGAGCTGAATGTGAATTCCCGACTCGCGGGCCTCTAGGTCGCGCTGGTTGGCCACTTCGCGAACGACCGCCGCCAAGTCGATCGGCTCCGCTCGCGGTTGTGGCGGGCGCGCAAAGAGCATTACGTCGCCGATCATGTCGCGGATACGATAGGCTTGTGCTCCAATCGTCGCCAGCGCATGCCGGCGGTCGGGATCGGTCTCGCCGGCCAGAAGCTGCTGCGCATAGCCGGCGATCGTCGCGACCGGATTATTGATTTCGTGCCCGGCCCCGGCGGCGAATTCCGCCAGCGCCCGCAGCTTGAGCTCGGTCAGTTTTTGGTCTTCACTGGTCCGATTACTGTCGGGCATCGAACCCCATCTTCAATGGCGATAGCAATGGAAAGACCCGGTTTCCAGTGGAAACCGGGTCGTCAACGTCAATTTTGCATCGGCGAATCGTCTCACGACATCAGACGCGGAGGCAGAGACGAATCGGTACTCAGCGAGCCTCGATCGGCTCGACGTCGAGCTGCTTACACATGAGGTCGACAAGCTGCTCGACTTCAAAAGGTTTTTGGAGGAACTCGTTAGCGCCCGAGGCCAACAGATCCGAAATCTTGTCTTCCTCGACCATGCCGCTGATGCACACGATGCGCACATCGCTTAAGGTCGGATCGCTGCGAATCCGCTGGCAAACTTCCTTGCCGTTGATGTCGGGCAGCATCACGTCCAGGACGACGACATCCGGATGATATTCTTTGACCATCATCCCCGCATCGAACCCGTTTGAGGCGACGCGAACTTCGAACCGGCCGTCGGATTCGAGATGGTCGCGGATCAGTTCGACGAGCTCTTCGTCGTCATCCACGACCAGCGCTTTGCGCTTGCCGCTTTCCAGGGCGTCGGTCGGAATGCCGTTTTCCTTCATGAACTTGTACAGAATGTCCCTGGGGATCCGGCGAAACTTCGAGCCGGGCACCCGGAAACCCTTCAACTGACCTGAATCGAAGCAGCGAATGATCGTCTGCTGACTGACCTTGCAGATCCGCGCGGCTTCGCCCGTGGTATAGACCGTTTTCATGTTGCTCATAAAACGTCCTTCTTGTCTCGACGACTTCTCGAGGAAGTCGATGTGCAAATGACCTCGTCCTGCGGAAGAGGCCTCATCCCTGGCACTACAACAGGCCCATTGAGTTTTGAAACGGCTCGGACACTAATCCGGCGGAACAGCCGCTGGTTGACCTTACCGAACTTACCACGGGTGCCGATTATATCCATTCTGCGGAACTGGTCAACATGCGTTATCCTCGCCAGACCCTGCGGGACCACGTTCAAATGCGGAAGCCCGCAGATTCAAGAAGCTGCCCCACTTGCTATGGTTTGCGGAGATCGGGACTGGAAACGGCCGATTTCGCATAGCGGGGATGACTCGAAAAGCACAGGCCGGGGCCGCAGCTAAGACGCAAGTCGCTGTGGCTCTTTGACATACAGCATAACGATAGCAATGTCGGCCGGGGTGATTCCGCTGATCCGGCTGGCTTGGCCGAGATTCCGCGGTCTGACACGTGTGAGTTTTTGCTTGGCCTCGGCTCGCAACTGCGGGACGGCAAAATAGTCGAATTGTTCGGGAATTGTGATGGCCAACCCCTGTTCCTGTCGTTCGATGGCGGCTTGCTGCCGGCGAATGTAGCCTGCGTACCGCGTTTCGAGCGCGATCTGCCCCGCCGCACGTGGAGCAATTTCGAGCCGTGCGAGATCGGGACAGAGGCTGCACAAATCCGACCAGGCGAATTCGTCGCGGCGAAGAAGTTGCTCCAAGGGGGCACCCTGGTGAAACTGGGTCGCCAGCAGTTTCCGGGCCTGCTCGATTTGTATTTCATGCGCCTGAGTTTGTCGCCAGCGTTCGGCGCAGACCGAGCCTAACCGCCAGCCCAGCGGTGTTAATCGGCGGTCGGCGTTGTCGTGCCGGAGCAAGAGGCGATACTCAGCCCGCGACGTAAACATCCGATAGGGCTCGTCGACTCCTTTCGTCACCAGATCGTCGATAAGCACGCCGAGATAAGCCTGGCTGCGATCGAGGATGAACGATGGTTTGCTTGCCAGTTTCAGGGCCGCATTGATGCCCGCAATCAACCCCTGTCCCGCTGCCTCCTCATATCCCGTGGTCCCGTTAATCTGCCCCGCGAAGTAGAGTCCCGAGATGCGTTTTGTTTCGAGCGTCGAATGCAATTGAGTGGGCGGAGCATAGTCATACTCGACGGCGTAACCAAATCGCATGATTTCGGCACGTTCCAAGCCAGCAATGCCGCGGATCATCTGTTCCTGCACGTCGCGCGGCAAACTGGTCGAGATGCCGTTGCAGTAAACTTCCCGCGTATTTCGGCCTTCGGGTTCGAGGAAGATCTGGTGCGACGTTTTGTCTTCGAAGCGCACGACCTTGTCTTCGATCGAAGGACAATACCGCGGCCCGGTCGACTGAATCTGGCCGCTATACATCGGAGCGCGATGCAAATTGGCCCGGATCAAATCATGCACCGCCGGATTGGTGTGGGTAATATGGCAATCCATTTGCGGCTGATCGAGACGCTCGGTCAGGAACGAAAACGGCTGCGGCGAGTCGTCACCGGGTTGCGGCGTGAGGGCCGCGTAATCGATCGTGCGACCGTTCAACCGTGCCGGGGTGCCGGTTTTGAACCGGGCCAGCTCGAATCCCAGTTGCGACAGCGATGTCGAGATCCCGCCCGAAGTTCCCTCCCCGGCACGGCCTCCGGCGGATTGAGCCTCGCCCGTATGCATGACGGCCTGCAGAAACGTGCCAGTCGTGAGGATGACGGCGCGGGCTCGATAAAGGGCCGGCCCGCGGACCCGAATTCCAACGAGCTTTCCCGCGTCGAACTCGATCCCTTCCACCAGTTCCTGTCGGAGCGTCAGATTGACTTGTTCTTCGACGCGAAGTTTCATAAAGAACTGATAGGCCTTCTTGTCGGCCTGCGCACGGGGACTGTGCATGGCCGGCCCCTTCGTGCGATTGAGCATGCGAAACTGGATGCCCGTGGCGTCGATGGCCCGTCCCATCTCGCCACCGAGCGCGTCGATTTCGCGGACAATCTGCCCCTTGGCGATGCCGCCGATCGCCGGATTGCAACTCATGGCGCCGACGGTGTCGCACGACATGGTCAAGAGGGCCGTCCGAGCTCCGAGACGTGCCGCGGCGAGCGCGGCCTCGATTCCTGCGTGGCCTGCCCCGACGACGACGATATCGAAGTCGTAAGCCGTGCTCGTCATGCCGTTCCGTACCCTTGAAAGTCGTTCCCGATCCACCGATACTCCACACCATACCTGTATTGTTAACCGACCGCCTCTATGAAGGGAATAGACCGATGGCAGACATTCGACAGGGAGCGGTGACGCTCAAGGGAAATCCGGTGGACCTGGCTGGACCCAAGCTGGCCGTGGGGGCTGCGGCGCCTGATTTTGCGTTGCAAGGCCCGGACCTCAAGGACGTGACGCTGGCCAATTCGGCCGGCAAAGTGCGAATCATCGCCACGATTCCCTCGCTGGACACTCCCACGTGCCATAAGGAAACCAAGGTGTTCAACGACAAGGCCAAAACGCACCCCAATTTGCAGGTGCTGTGCGTGAGCATGGACTTGCCGTTCGGACAGAAGCGCTGGTGCGGCGCCGAAGGGGTCGAAAACGTCACCTGCTTGAGCTCCCATCGCTGCACGAAATTCGGCGAAGAATACGGCGTTCTGATCAAAGGGGGCGCGCTGGATCGTTGCCTGGCCCGGGCGATTTTCGTCGTCGGCGCCGATAACAAGATCAAGCACGTCGAATACGTCACAGAGATCGCCAACGAACCGAATTACGACGCCGCCCTCGCGGCCGCGAAGTAAGCCGGCGAGCCAGGGACGTCAGTCCCTGGGTGCGCTGCACAGAACGCGATTGAGCTTTCCAACCCGGCTTCGTCCCACGAGGCCGGGTTTTTTGTTGTCAGAACAGCTTGCCTTGGCCGTCTGCGGGAGCGGGTGGGGGCAGGTGCAGGTGTTCGAATCCGGCGGTGGTGACGATGCGGCCGCGGGGGGTGCGCTGGATCAGGCCACAGCGCAAGAGAAACGGCTCGACCTCGTCTTCGAGCGTGTCGATCGACACGTTCATGCTGTGGCCGATCGCTGCCAGGCCCGCCGGCCCTCCGCCGAAGACCGAAATCAGCGTGGTCACATAACGCCGGTCCTGTCTGTCGAGTCCCAACTGGTCGACCTCGCGTTTGGCGAGCGCGTCGCGGGCGACCTGAGTCGTAATGGTTCCGTCGGATTCGCTGTCGGCAAAATCGCGAGTCCAGCGCAGCAGATTGTTGGCGATTCGCGGTGTCCCGCGGCTGCGGCAGGCGATTTCCTGCGTCGCCTCTTCGTTGATCTTCGTTTTCAATTTGCGGGCATTGCGAACGACGATTTCGGCGAGGTCTTCCGTGGAATAGAATTCGAGGTGTTCCCGGTTGACGAAACGGTCTCGAAGAGGGGCGGTGAGGAGGCCGCTGCGGGTCGTGGCGCCGATCACCGTGAATGGCTTGAGCTTCATATTGATGATCCGCGCATTGAGCCCTTCTCCCAACGAAATATCGACCCGGAAGTCCTCCATCACGGGGTAGATGAATTCCTCCACCGCGGCCGGCAGGCGATGGATCTCGTCGATGAACAGCACCGATCCGTGCCCGGCATTCGTCAGGTAGGGAAGCAGGTCTTTGGGGGCCGTGAGAACTGGACCGGAGGTGATCTGGCATTCGGTCCCCAGCTCGCGCGGCAGGACCGTCGCGAACGTCGTTTTGCCCAGCCCGGGTGGCCCGTCAA
>DASYAR010000179.1:0-7251 GCA_036501235.1 Planctomycetaceae bacterium | reverse complement strand
CGACGACACCGAATTCAAAGATTTATCAAGAAGTAGCCCGTCACGAGAGTTCCAGGTGGGCCGGCGGGCCTCCGACCCGTGCGGCGTCCCGCCGCCCGACTGGCGACGCGACGATCGAAAGTCGAGTTTTTCAACGGGCTGTTAGGAGGGGGGGAGAGGCGGTATCTCCCAGGAGGTGTCGAATCGCAATCATGATGGATTGCGCCGAGACAGGAATCTGGCCGCCTCGAGTCGCCAGCCCCGCAAACCTCAACTGACGGCGCAGTATAGGGAAGGTTGCCTTAAGCTGGGGTTAAGACGACGGCGTCTCGGCTGGACCGCGGCGGGCGAGACGCCTGCACCACAAAGCAGGACACACCCGCCTATGACAGGCATTGCATTTCCTCCGGCCCGCGGCTACACCGAATCTGCGGCATTCATGTGCCTTTTCCGATCCAGATCGTTACCCCGTTCGAATCGTGACTTCATGAAACGCTTCCATCTATCGCTGCTTGTTTTGGCGTCGCTCACACTCACCTGTGCGGGGGATGATCTGCATTCCGGCATTGATCTGGGCGGTCTCGATCGGCAGGTCAGGCCGCAGGACGACCTGTATCGGCATGTCAACGGGCGCTGGATGCTGGCGACCGAAATCCCGGCCGACAAATCGAATTACGGCGCTTTCACCGCTCTGGCGGATGCCGCCCGTGACAACGTCCGGATCCTGATCGAAGAATCGGCCCGAATGCCAACCGATGAAATTGCCCACAAAATCGGCGATTTCTATCAGAGCTACATGAACGAGGATCTGATCAATAAGAAAAAAATCGAACCGTTGCAGGCGGAACTGGCGGTGATCGACAAGCTGGCCTCCACCGACGACCTCGTCGCCTATTTCGGCCGCGTCGTCCCGCTGGGTTTGGCCAGTCCCGCCGGCTTCTCGATCAGCGTCGACGACAAAAACTCGTCGCGTTACCTGGCTCAGGTATTCCAGCAGGGGTTGACGCTCCCCGATCGCGATTATTACCTCGAAGATAAAGACTCCTACCGCAGCGCGCGGCAGGCGCTGACTGCTTACATCACGCGTCTTTTCGAATTGGCGAGACTGCCGGCAGGAACCGAAGCCGCGGAAAGCATTCTCAAGCTCGAGCGATCGCTGGCCGAGGTGCACTGGTCGCGAACGGAATTGCGAGACGCGGAGAAGCGCTACAACCTGTATCGCGTCGCCGAGCTGGGCAAACTCACCGTTGACTTTCCGTGGAAGAAGTTCTTTGCCGCGTGCGGCGTCCCGGACCTCGAAGAAGTCAACGTCTCGACCCCCAGCTATTTTCAGAGTCTCCCGAAGATCGTGGCGGAGACCAAACTGGATGCCTGGAAGCAGTACCTCAGATTTCGGCTCCTGGACGCGGCGGCCCCTTTCCTGCCGCAGGACTTCGTCGACGCCCATTTCGAGCTGCACGAGCGCGCCGTGTCGGGCGTTCCCCAACAAAAGCCGCGCTGGCAACGGGCCGTCGACGCGACGTCCGGGGCGGGTGCTGGCGACTTCGGCGTGCTCGGCGAGGCCTTGGGGCAACTTTACGTCAAGAAGCACTTCCCTGCCGAGTCGCGCCGCCGGATGGACGAGCTCGTCGGCAATCTCCTGAAGACCTACGACACGAGCATCCGGGGGCTGGCCTGGATGACCGATGCCACCAAGGAAAAGGCCCTGGAGAAACTGAAACGCATCACGACGAAGATCGGCTATCCCGACGAATGGCGCGATTATTCTTCACTGGAGATCAAGGCCGACGATTTGCTGGGGAACATGCGCCGGGCCGCCGGGTTCGAGCATCAGCGTCAGGTGTCGCGGCTGCACAAGCCGGTCGATCGCCGGGAATGGGGCATGACGCCGCAAACCGTGAACGCCTATTACAATCCGAGCCTCAATGAAATCGTGTTCCCCGCGGCGATCCTCCAACCGCCATTCTTCGACGCGCGGTCCGATGAGGCGGTGAATTACGGCGGCATCGGGGCGGTCATCGGCCATGAAATCAGTCACGGGTTTGACGATGAGGGAAGCCGTTACGACGCCGCGGGCAATCTGTCGAACTGGTGGACGGAGGCGGATCGGAAAGCGTTCGAGGCCCTCACGCGCCGGCTCGTGGCGCAGTTCGAAGAATACGAACCGCTGCCGGGCCGCAAATTGAACGGAAAGTTGACGCTGGGGGAGAACATCGCCGATCTCAGCGGCATGGCGATCTCCTACAAGGCGTATCGACTGTCGCTCGGGCGGGGTGAGGGACCGGTCATCGACGGCTACACGGCCAGCCAGCGATATTTCCTGGGCTGGGCGCAGATCTGGCGTCGCAAATACCGCGACGACGAGCTCGCGCGTCGCCTGGTGGTCGATCCGCACTCGCCGTCACTCTTTCGGGCCAACGGTCCCGCGAGAAATCTCGACGCCTTCCACGACGCGTTTCAAGTCAAAACCGGCGATAAAATGTTCAAGCCGAAGGAAGAGCGGATTCAGATCTGGTAGGCGTATTCGTCATACGCTGGGGGCGGTGAAATCAGATTCTTCAGCTATTGGCAAGCAATCCGGATGCGGCCTAACGGGCAACCTTCATCGCCACAAAATCTGATTCACCTGCCGGACGAGCCGGCAGGGGTCTTCGCGCCGTGTGTTGTGCTGGGTCTAGCCAAGCAGCCTCCTTCACCGGCCACGGAAGGTGGCAGGGGTTGATCCGCCAAGTGAACTGTGCGCTCATGCTGCTATCCCTCACGGCGAGGGTTTTGGTTTCTTCTTCTCGGTTGGATATTCGTCGCTGTCGACTTTGAGAGGCGTGCGGGGGGCGGGGGGAGTGACGCCGGCGGCGAGCATGGCCCGGCGGATTGCGGCGATCGTCGGCGGGGAAGGTTTGAAATTCGCGCCCGGCCGCTGGCCCTCAGCGATCATGAGGGGCGTCCAGCCGTATTTGTTCGCTTTATTCCAGACTTCGATCTTCGCCCCGCGTGATGCCAGCAGTTCGATCACCTTCGGAGCGTTATTGTACGCAGCCCCGTGCATGGCCGTTTCACCATGGTCGTCGACAGCGTTGACGTCTGCGCCGAGATCCAGCAGATAAGTGACGGCTTCAACAATTTCCTCTTCGGTGCCGGCTTCTTCCGTGGGGGCGAGCGTGCCCAGTCCGCTCGCCGCCAGAAGCGGCGGACAGTGATCGGCATTGGGGACCTTGGGATCGGCCCCCAGCTCGATCAGGAGACGCATCAGCGGCACGTCGGCTGTGTCGCATGCCATGAAGAGGGGCGTCGCGCCGGTTTGGGTGAGTTGACCGCGGCCCGACGAGCCATGCTTCAGCCGCGCGTTGACGTCGGCCCCGCGAGCGACCAGCTTCCGCACAAACTGCAGGCTGGTGAGATTGCCTGATCCGACTGGCGGCGGCTGGCCGTCGAGCCCGTCGCCGCGGTTCGGCTTACGGACCCATGCCAGCATGTGCAGCGGCGTGAACCCGGTTCGCTGGTCATTGGGATCAGCGCCCGCTTCGAGCAGCAAGGCGGCCAGTTCGAAGTGTCCGTTCTCGACCGCCATGATCAAGGGGCTGGTCCCCTTGCGCGGCGCGCGGCCGCCGGGCCGTTCGGGCTGCATCGCTTCATTCACGTCGGCGCCGGCCGCCAGCAGCGCCTGCACGACCTTTTGGCGGCCCTCGCGCACGGCAAACATCAGCGGAGTGAAGCCCGATTTCAGCGGAGCCCGAAAGTCGGCCCCGGATTCGATCAAGATTCGGACCACGTCGGCGTGACCTTCGGCCGCGGCCCACATGATGGCGGTCTGCCCCTTGCGGTCTGTGGCGTTCACACCCGCTTTGTGATCGAGCAGCGCTTGGACCGCGCCCAACCGTCCGGTGCGCGCGGCAGTCATCAACGGCGTCTCACCTCCGGGCAGCGTCGTGTTCGCGCCGGCGCCAGTCTTGAGCAGCAGTTCGACCAATTCAGCGTCTCCGTTGGCGCATGCCAGCGACAGCGGCCGCACGTCATAGCGGTTCGCCGCATTGACGTCGGCCCCCATCTCGACCAGCCGGCGTGCCAGTTCCACATTGTCGCGCCACACGGCCCAGTGCAGCGCGGTCATGCCGTCGACCTGAGCGGCATTCACGTTCTCGCCACTCTGCAGCAATGCGTCGATCCGATCGCGCTGCTGATTTTCTACCGCGTCGGCCAGGGGCGCGATGATTTCGCCGGCCGGGGCGATGGCCGGCAGCGACGTTGTGAGAAGGACAGCGAGGAGAAAGGATTTCATTTGACTGGTTGTGTGGATTTGCCCACAAAGTCGCTTTGCAATCAAGCGATCATACCCGGTCGATTTATTGATGCCACGTTCCGTTGCCGCCGCCCCCTCACCCCCCGCCCCTCTCCCGCGGTGGGGAGAGGGGAGCAGGAGAGTATTTTTGGTTCGGTGCTGATTACCCGATTTGGATGATTGCAATTGTCGAACTTCTACGGAATCAAGACGCAACTCTGCTAAACAGATAACGGTTCGAACAGATCGACGATTGGTCCCGTGCTGTCGGCAAACTTGTCCATCCGCACGCCGACTTTATCCAGCAGCGTCAGATGCAGGTTGGCCAGCGGTGTCGGTTCTTTGAACATGATGTGCCTGCCGCCGCGCATTTTGCCCGCCGCGCCGCCGGCGACCAGGATCGGCAGATTCTGGTGGTCGTGCATATTCGGGTTCCCCATGCCGCTGCCGTACAGGTACAACACGTGATCAAGCATCGAGCCGTTGCCTTCGGACGTTTCTTTCAACCGTTTCAGGAAGTCGGCAAACAGCGACACGTGGAACCGGTTGATCTTCGCCACCTTGGCGATTTTTTCCGGATCGTTGCCGTGGTGCGTCAGCGGATGGTGCGGATCGGCCACGTCGATTTCAGGATAGGTCCGGTTGCTGGTTTCCCGTGCAAGCTGGAACGTGATCACCCGCGTGATGTCCCCCTGTAGCGCCAGCAACTGTAAGTCGAACATCAGGCGGGCGTGATCGGCATACGCGGCCGGCACGCCGACGGGGCGATCGACGTCGGGCAGCGGATTTTCCTGCGCGTTCGCCTCGGCCTTCTGAATTCGCCGCTCGACTTCGCGAATGCTTTCCAAAAACTGGCTCACCTTGGCCCGGTCAGCCGCACCGAGCTGCCGGCCCAATCGGTTGAAGTCTTCGGAGACGGTGTCCAAGAGGCTCGCGCGCCGCTGCCGGTCGACCCGGCGTTCCTGCGGGCTGCCGCCGTCTCCGAACAGCCGCTCGAAGATGATCCGCGGATGGGCCTCGGCGGGAAGCGGCGTCGTCGGGGACGACCACGACAGGTTGTTCTGGTAGACGCAGGCGTAACCATTGTCGCACTGTCCCACCGTCGAGAGTAAATCCATCGACAGCTCAAGCGAGGGGAGTTGCGTCTCTTGTCCGATGTTCTTGGCCGCGATCTGATCGACCGTCGTGCCCAGGAAGTAGTCGGTGCTTTCGGTGAGCTTGGCGCGGGCGGCACTCAGGAACGCACAGTTGGAAGTGGCGTGCGTGCCGGGGTAGGCGTTGGCCAGTTCGAGATTGGTGATCACCGAGACGTTTTGCTTGACGGGCTCCAGCGGTTCGAGAGTGAGGGATAAGGCATCGAGCCGCTCCTGGGCCGGCGGCAGCCAGCGGGTATTGTCGCAGCCCATCGGAATGTAGACAAATCCCAGTCGCCGCAGCCGTGGAGCGCTGGCCGGCGTATCCGCCAGCGCCGTCAGCGACGGGACCATCGCATCCAGAAGCGGCAGCGCCAGCGACGCCCCCACGCCGCGCAGAAACGTCCGTCGCGGCAACGCCTTCCTGGTAATGAACATGCTCAGGATCCTTGAAATTGGCTCAACGGGGGGTTTCGTTATTCCGCTGTTCTCATTCGAAACGGGACGCTGTTGGCGATCCCCACAATCAGAGACGAAAACCGATCGTGGTCGGCGCGGGCCTCGCGCACGATCTGCCGCACGGCGGGCGCATCGTAGTATTCTACCCCGCGACCGAGGGCGAACGTCAGCAGTTTTTCGGTCAGCGTGCTGTCGAACCAATCGGGATGCTTCAACAAGGCCGCTTCCAGACCGTCGACGCCCAGACATTCCGTGCCGTCGGGCAGGCCGCCGGACGCGTCGACCGGCTTGTCGGATTCGAAGTCGCGCCAGCGGCCGACCGCGTCGAAATTCTCCAATGCAAATCCAGGGGGATCGATCCGCTTGTGGCAAGTCGCGCAGGCCGCGTTGTCTCGATGAGCGGCCAGCCGCTCGCGCACCGACAGGTTGGCCGCCACGGTGTTGTCTTTGAGCGCCGGCACGTCGGCCGGCGGAGGGCGCGTCGGCATGCCGATGATGTTTTCCAGGACCCATTTGGCACGGATCACCGGAGAGGTGCGATTGGCATACGACGTGACTGCTAGAACGCTGCCGTGGCGCAAGAGGCCGCCCCGATGGCTCTCGGGGTCGAGCGACACGCGGCGGAAACGGCTGCCGTAAATGTGTGGAATACCGTAATGCCTGGCCAGCCGTTCGTTCAGATACGTGTAATCCGCCTTCAGGAGATCGAACACGCTGCGATCTTCTCGCATGACGCTGGCGAAAAACAATTCGGTCTCGAGCCGCAACGCCTGCCGCAGGTTGTCGTCGAAGTCGGGGAACAGCCGTGAATCGGGGGTGTAGGATTCGAGGTTCCGCAAGTGCAGCCACTGGCCCGCAAAATTCGTGGCCAGCGCCTGCGACCGCTCATCCGCCAGCATCCGGCGCACCTGTTGTTCGAGCACGCCCGGACTACTGAGCTCGCCCCGTTCGGCCAGAGCGAGCAGCTCGTCGTCCGGGATGCTGCTCCACAGAAAGAACGACAGCCGCGATGCCAATTCGACGTCGCTGATCCGATAAGCCGTTCCCGGCGCTGCATTGGACGGGTCACGCTCGACGCGAAACAAAAAATGCGGACTGACGAGGATCGCGCTCAAGCCCAGTTCGATGCCAGCGTCGAAATCCCCTTCGTCGCGGGCCTGCCGGAACAGCTTGAGCGGCTGCTCGAGATCGTCGTCGGTGACCGGCCGGCGATACGCGCGGCGCATCAGGTTTGCCAGAATCCGGCGGGCCCCCGAGACATCCTCCGATGTCTCGGGCCGGCAGATGAAAATCCGGCGGCGGCTGGGTGTGTCATTCGCGCCGGCGGCGTCGGCCGGAACGAACGGACCCGTGATCGACACCTGAAACACGGCCGGAGTCGTTCGCGGATGGCGGTGCATGTTG
>DASYAR010000178.1:0-25435 GCA_036501235.1 Planctomycetaceae bacterium | reverse complement strand
CGACGACACCGAATTCAAAGATTTATCAAGAAGTAGCCCGTCACGAGCGTTCCAGGTGGGCCGGCGGGGCTCCGACCCGTGCGGCGTCCCGCCGCCCGACTGGCGACGCGACGATCGAAAGTCGAGTTTTTCAACGGGCTGTTAGCACGCAGCCGTCCGGTCAACGTGAAAACGGACGCCGCCCCGACCAGGCCGGCCACGGCCTCGGCCAAAGCGGCCGATGGTTGCCGCTGGCTCAACGCATCCCGAAGTGCCGGCGGGAGTTGCTCGGCAAGTGCTTGTACCTGCGACCAGAAATAGTCGCGATCCGGCTTTGAATACGGTTTTCGTGCACCGGTCGTCGGGTTCTGCACGCGCAGAGTTTTGAGCAGCATGCCCCCCAGAATGCCGCTCGGTTGGTCCATGGTCGCCGCCCCGTACGACAGAAACCGGTTGTCGTGTGTGTGGCGAAAGTGTGTGCGCAATGTCAGTCCGAGCTTGGCGGCCAACTCGATACACGGATCACATGTGTCTTCCAGGAAAGTACGCATTTCGGGAAACTGATCGAACCATGCCTTGGAAAACTCATTTACATCGGCGACCGACATGTCGAGTCCGTAGTCGGCCATCGCCATCTGCCGCAAAGTCGTCGACCCCATGCCGCCCGGCAGACCGAAATTAATCGGTTTCGAGCGGGACCGTTCTTCGGGCGTAACATCTTCGGGACGCTTACCCATTACGCTCGCCGCCACCAACCTGTGCAAATCCTGTCCGCTATTGATGGCCTCCGCCATCTTGGACGGCAGGTTGAATTGCGAGAGGCAAGACTGCGCCAGTGTTCCCAGCTCGATTGTTTTGTAGTCGAAATCCAGGAAGCACGAGCCAGGGCCCGCGACGAAACAGGATCGCACCCGAGCGTCTCGGGGCAGGTTTTGCGCATTCATCTCACCGAATGAACTTGTTCGCCCGGAGACGTTGAGCGCTTCAAACGACGGGTGCAAAACTCGTCGATTCAATTTCGTTACGAATGAATTCAGCAGTTTGTCCGTCGCCCGGAAGGCCAGCAGGAGGCGAATGAACGGAATTTTGTCGGCCAGACCGCAGATCGCGTCGTGTGCCGTGCAATAGTGGCCGCTCTTCGCCGTGCGGGTGAAAGTGACGTCGGGATGCATTTCTTCAAGTCGCGTAAAGATTGTCTGCAGCGATTTGTTACTGTCCTTGCCCGGCCAATACCCGTAGGTGCTGAGTTGTGCTCGCTGGTCAGACAAAGTCCGCTTCAATTCCGCGTTCAGGCTGGTTACACGATTCTGATCAATACGAATACCGTTTCTCGTGACGGCATCCAGTACGATGCTACCCTTGAGCTGAATGTTGTGGGTCAATAGACCCCACCTGCGGATCTGTTCTTTCAGCCAGCCGCTGCTCACGAAACCCCAGACTGCTTGACTATTGTCGAGCGTGTTCTGAATCAAGGATCGCAACGTCCGGTAAACGCCGAATGTGGCGATCACGTCACGAGCGAGATATTCGAGATACGCAGCCTCGATGTCATTGGTCGCGGCTCCCAACCACTTCCCATACGAAGTCCGAATCGTGTCTCCGTGACTGTCACGAGTGTCTTTTGGCAGCTGGATTCCCAAGTAGGTCTGAGCGCATCGTTCCAGAGTCGATTCGCCCGCATGTGATGCGGTATGTCCTTCAGTCGCCAGCACGTACAGTCGATGCAGAATCCGCGAATCTCGAACGCGATTGCGCTCCACAAGATCGTAGACGTCGAAGTCGACCGCATCCTGCCGAACTACCGCGTCGATCACAGCCAGGTCAAAGACAGCATGATGAAAGATCAAAAGACAGTCACAGTGCACCAGGAAAAACGCTGCAACATGTTGGCGCGGAACGAAGTAGCCGCGAGCCCCGTCGAACGCGGCGCCGATGACATAATTCGGAACAATCCAAGAGCGCTTCTCGTTGATTAGCTCAGTTTCGCAGTCGAATGCAATCGGTTTTCTGTCGAAGACCTTGCCCAGCTTGGGTTGCCAGGTCTTAAAGTCGAGAATTCGATCACCAAATTGACTTTTCAAGGTACGCTCCAAATACGACTCGCAACTGGGTCAAGAATTCGAACGTAATTCCGCATGCATCCGCCGGTGGATCGACTCCTGGACCTGCGCCCACAGTTCACCAAACTCCTCGCCCAGGGCAGCGGCAACCTGTCGCCAAACCTGTTCGCGAGAACACTCGCCGACGTCATTGCGACCGTCAGGGAGTTGGGCGATCACGACTTTGCCAGAGTCGTGCGCGATCTTCCGGGCAGCCAGGAGCCGGCTGCGGGCCGCATTCATCTCGGATGCGGCATCTCGATCTAAAAAAAGGACCAGTGGCCGCCCACGAAAATGGCGGATGAGCAATTCCTGCTGCTGCCGGGAGAGCGACTTGCCGAACATCGCCATGGCGTTCGTTGCCAATCGCCATACGTCGCTGCATCCTTCGACAATAACCAGCGGGCCCGTTGTCTGAAGAGCCTGCGGCAAGCCGTACAGGACGGCGGATTTTTCGAGATCGCGGGCCATGAAGTATTTCGGGCAACCCTTTGGGGGGCGAGGCATGATCGTTCGAGCTTGCCAACCGACGAGCAGTTGGGGCGTGTGAGCCCCCCCATTCAGCAAGCTGGCCACCGGGGCGAAGATGGGAATGATGATCCGATTCTTGAACGCCGGGGCCGGTGCCGACGACGAACGAGAGAATTGCAGATCCCACAACAGTGAGAGTTCACGGAAATCGAAACGACGCTGCTCCAGGTACTTGAGGGCGGCGCGAGCACAGGCCGGATCGGTCAACGCGACGGAATTCTCAGGCAGAGCAATTTGCCGAGGATTGGGCGAATGGATAGGGGCGCCTGTATTGCGAAAGGAAGATTCGGCAAGCACAAAAGGGATGTATGAAAAGCCAAAGACCCTATTTCTCAATTGTTGCTGCGCAATGCAGTCTGAAATACAGTGTTCATTGAAACAATGCGCGAGATACAGCAGTGGGCGACTTGTGCGTGGATCTCGAGTTGCCCACAAATACCCGATTCCCAACCGCCCACGCTGATCACCGCAGAAAGGACAATTGACAAAGTAGCTTTCACCACCGTTGACCTCGATTTGGATCCGTGGCTTGCCCTGGCGCCACTCGGTGCGGTATCGCACTTCGGCTGCCTGTCCTTCGCGAGTGACGCGGACTCGCCCGAAACGCTTTGTGAGAGCAGCAAACAGCCGAGGGTTCAACGGGGACAACATGATGGAGACCACAAAAAAAGGAAATCAGAACTCAAAACCCGCTTGCGACAAAATCCCGCGACAGCAACCCGTCCGGCCGAGTTGCTCGATATCGGACGGGACCCATTCACCTCACGTCAAATTCGAATCCTTGTGCGATTCAGGAAAGTCGCGGCAGAATGGGCGCCCGCCTAGGGCCGTATATCTCTTTCCCGCGCGAAACGTGCACCCTATCCACTCCTTGGACGGTTCGCGAAAACCTGTGAACCGCGAGCCTAATCTTGCGGGGTTGCCGGATCCCGCAGGCGCAAACCGGTGTAGAACCGGTCGCGGCGGCCGCTTGATTCGCGACCATCAGTGACGCCGGGCAGCTGCAAGACCAACTTCCCCATCTCGCTTTTGCAACACGCTTTCCGTCCGCTCGAGAGGCAGAACTCGGCAAACCGAGCATAGAGCGTCTGCTTTACGATTTTAGCGCCAGCAATGAAATCGAGTTCCTCATCGACGAACTGCTGGAACGCGTCAGAGTCGAGACGGTGCTGATTGAGCCGAGCGTCGCAGACTGAGCACGGGGTGAACGCGTTCTGCTGCAACAGTCGCTGAGCGCCAAGGATCGCCCAGTTGAAAATTCCAGGCAACTCATCAAGCAGCCGGTCGCCACGACGGTTATCCTTTTCCACGCCGCGGAACTGCATGAGGAATGGAACAATCAACATCCGGCGGAAAATGCCGTCAGAACGGTCGGCAAAATACGGCACGGAGTTGGTCGCGAAGATGAGACGCGCCGACGGCAGCATCGTGATCGGTGACCGATTCTTTCTGTTCACGTCGAGTGGGTCACCGGTGATCAATTGCTTGAGGACGGCTTCATTGATGCGACCGGGCCGATTCATTTCAGAAGTGATGTTGGCCAGTTTGTGTTGCATTACGATAAGTCTGAACTCACCGCCCATGTGGTCGAGACTGATGTGCGAAACATTGTCTTTGCCGAGCAGCGCTTTCCAAACTTTCAGGAGCGTCGATTTGCCGTTCGCCCCACGCCCATCGAGGATCAGGCATTTTTCATGACGCATGTCGCCCGGAATGAGGGTCAATCCCATGAACTCCTGAACGATCTCGATGCGATGGTCGTCGCTGTTGAGCCGCGGAAAGATTTCGTCGAGCGTCCCCAGCAGCAGGGGACATTCCGCATGCCGGTCATAGTCGTAAGGCAACTGCACCGTAGAGAAGATGCGCGAATCGTAAGGCAACAGTTCGGCTTCCCCTCCATTGAGCAATTGATCGAGATTGACAACCCCATTTTTAAAGACCAGGTGGCGGTCCGACGATATCTCCGGCGGATCTTCCCGGGCGAAAAAAACTGGGGGGGTCAACTTCCAGTCCTGGACGAGCGTTTGTGCCTGCAAATTGAGCAAGACATTGCTGACGAGCTGGCCAGTAATCTTGGGAATGCCCTGTTCCTGCAGCACCTTCACGACGTTGGCCCTTACAAAATTCGGCGGCTCAGGGGTCCAAATTTTGCCGTTAAAGTCGTAAATGTCATCCTGAAAATACCGAACGACAGGCCCAGAAGCCGCATTCTCGACGCGACCTCGCAGCGCGTCTTGGTAGACTGCGGCAAGTCTTGCCGGGTCGAGGAGGTCTGACGACCCTTCGGAGGACGGAGCGCCTTTCAGGATTTTACTGATCGTCTGGGGCAGCAGCGACAGACCCAACGTGCGAAACCGCTCGCAGATGCGGCTGGCGGCCGTCTCCGAATCGTTGGGGTGGCAAATGATTGCTGCTTCAATGGCAGCTCGCCGCGAGCGTCCGCATCGTTCCACATGCGAAGGGCCCTCGGCGACGGCGAGCGTAAACTCAAACAGGTCATTGAAGCGAGGCTGATCGCGACCAGACATGCAGATGAAGTACCCTGCCGTCACGCTGGCCACGAGTGCGAAGAACGCGCCACGCAGTGCATCCGTCCAGGCCCAGAAGTCGCCGATCACGAAACCAATCGGCATATCCGAATTGACGTCGGTCACTTGGTTGCCGATCGCCGCCAAGGTATCCTCTGTGACGTCGGACAGATCGGTAATGGTGATGGGGGCGACGTTGGATACCTGCACCTGAAGCGCCGGCGGCGGGGCGGCGGGGGTCTTGTTCCGGCGGCGGGACTGGCGTAAACTGTTAGTAGTGGCCACTGAATTCTCCTTGGTGAAAAATGACTATGTGGGGATCCGCTGATCACACGCGACGCGTCAACGTCGCGAATCGAAGTTTCGCTTCTGGACCGGGTGGCGATTAAAATCGCCGCCCGGTTGCCGTTTACTGAGGGTGCGGCAACCTCTTCTGGTGTTATCGGATCAAGGGCGACGAACCGGCTTGCAGCCACCGGCAACCCAGCTTTCGATATCCGCGCGAGAGTAGCGGATGAGGCTCCCCAGCTTGCGCGGGGCAGGCGCACGGCCGGCGTCTGTCAGGCGGCGGACGGTTCGGCTCGAGACCTGCAACATCTCGGCGACCGTCTCGATGTCGATCAGGACTGAAGAAGATTCCACTGCGGACTCATGCGGCACTGACGGAGGCATGGCAAGCTCCTCGGGTTCGGGGGCGTCACGTCAGCCAGGATTCCAGCTCAAACACGCGCGTCCCATAATCACCAGAAAGTTGATTCTCCCGGAGGCTGCCGCCAAGGCTCGCGGAGAGTCAGAATGTGTCCCGGCGACACAGGTTACGTCCACAGAAAATTGCGAGTTGATTTTTGAGAAAATCAATTTGCGAAAGAATTGATTTCGAGGAAATCAACTTTCACGCGCAGGACGCGAGTCGGTGTCGCCGCGGGCGATCATCTCGATCGCCGTGTAGCTGTGGTACAGCTCCCCAGCGCCCACGATGACCGGCATGTTTGTCGGAGCTCGATTCGACTTACCCTCGAAGAGGTTCGGTCGTCGCGAGAGAATGAGGCAAATTCTTCAGCACGACAGCAATGAGCCGCCGCTACAGGAACTCCAAACAAACTTGGTTCAATGCGGAGAGCACGACTATCGGCCGCCTGACTGGTACCTTGTTGCTGATTGGGTCTGCACAAGGGCTCGGATCCGTCCAAGACTTCCATCGGCAGGGATTGTATATGTCGTCTGCCACTTTTCTGAGGGAAACGCCGTGGACATCCTGGACGCAATTGTCGCATCTGATTGCAAATCAATAGGTTGTATCCTCAATGCGCAGTTGGTCGATCCTGGATGTCTTCTTTCGACAGGGTTTAAATGATGCGACAGCAATGGGATCCAAACTGATGCTGGTCATCGATTGCTGTCGATCCCGGGCTGCCAATGCTCGTTGCTCGCCGTCCAAAGGGGGGCTGAATTACCTGTTCCCGTCCATGACGTCCAGGGTGAATCAGGCGATTTCACTAAGGATAATACATATACCCCTCGCGACCGGCATTTCCGCAGGCTTGTCAGATTCGAGGCCGCTGCAATCTCATCGGGGGACGGCCACTCGATGGTCATGGCATATTCGGCGCTCCGTGCGTCAGTCTGACCTAGCTGCACGCGGTCGACCGCGAGTGCTTTCTCGTCTTTTCCCTATAATCCGGCTATTAAAGTTCGTCTTGCATGCAGACGCTTCCGCCTGTCGGCCGCCCTGCCCGCGGTCTATTCCGCGGATTGCCGATCGCTTTTCTGGCCTTCGACACATATGTTTCAAATGTTTCGAACGAAACGGGTGGTTTGTAGTCCTGCAGCAGCTTCGCCACCTCGCTATCGTTATTGTCCTCTAGACAAATAGAGTGTGATTTGAGGTAGTCGTAAGCCTCTTTAACAGTGATCTCGGCATTTCGGGTTGCGCGTTCGGCATATTTCATGGCGAGATATGCCTTCTTCGCGCAGTCTTGTACCTCTTTGTTGGCGATAAATGCGAGGACCTTTTCAGCCTCATTAACAGCAGTCGTCCCTTCCTCGTGCGGTGTCAGATTCTGCGGAACTACCGTACCGCTTTCCCTCGGCTCGTCGCGGCAGGTTTCATTCAGATGCACGACAAGTGGAAGATGTTTCAAACTCCGCGTCCAATGTATCGAGCTGTCCATTACAAGGTAGGGCCCTAGCAGGCAACTCCCCAACCGAGAATTCCGCGTTGCGTTTCGGCCGATATAGTCCTTCAGGATTTGTCGGATCTCGCATTTGAATTCCGCAGTCACCAGGTGCCCTACCAGATTTCTCGACATCAATTCTGCGACTCTATCAGCGTTACGTGCGACGGCAGCTTCAAAGATGTGCAGTCCGAGCCCCAGCGCCCCTGATGCTTGACGGGGATTGAGGTCCATCTTGTTGAGGTGCTGGCTTGTATAGCCTCTGGCGTTCACCAGCTTGATCACATTCTGAGCCCAGTCGGTCCAGAAGTTCTCGCCGACCTCCCCGCGTCCGAGCCACTCATCGAACTTCATATATTCAGCCTCGCGTTTTTTGATATCCTGCAGCCGCGAGTCATTGGCGTCCTTCAGGCGTTTTGCTTCCGCCTCTCTGTGGACCGCATCACGTTGGGCCTGAGCAATTTCGTCGACAGTACACACGCTGGTTCGTGGCGATGATTTCGCTCCTTCTGCAGCAGCATTTTCAACCTCTGTTTCCGTAGGCTGCGAATCGTTCGATGCGGACTGCGTCGACGGGGTGCGTGAAGGACCTGCGCCCATAGGGGGTTGTTGGGACGACATTTTCTACCTTTTTATTCGGGCCGGCCGGGCGGGACGGCAGTGAAGGCAGAAAACTGCGTCGCCAGCCCGGGCCGCTTCGGTCGTGTGGCGTAGCTACTCGCCGCCGACAACCTGAGATGCTTATTTTACACGCGGGTAGTGCATTGTTCCAACCGCCCGAACGTGAAGAAAAGAACTCGCGGACTCAACGGTTCGCGGGCGACACAGCCGTGACCATCGCCATGATGCCAAGGCGAATCGCCTCCGGGAGGTAAGGCCAGATGCTGTTCAACTGCGAAAGACCGGGGTCGTGGTTTTCGATTTCGGCGGCCCCAGTGCAAGCAGCAGTGCAAGCGGCCGATTGCGTTTCCGCAACTGCTTTGATAGCTTCACTTACGTCGCATGGCTGTTGCGTTCGCAATGCAGAGGTCGCGAGTTCAACTCTCGTCCGCTCCACTTTGGGACACCCGCTGACAGTATTTGTCAGCGGGTTGTTTTGTTTTGCCACCCTGAGACAAGTGCCCAGACTCGGGCTCCGGCCTTTGTGCTCGAGAGCGCACGCGACGTTCCCGTCGCATGCTGCTGCGACCCCTTGTGGGTTCGATCACAATCTCGTGACCGAGGTTTGGTGAACGCCCAAGCTGACAGCTTGCCGCTACGGCGATGGTCCAGTGTCGGCGGGAGGCGGGCCGACCATCTCGGCCGGTTCGAGCTGGCCGTCGTGATTGCGATCGAGCTCATCGAACAGGTCCGCCGCTTTGCTGAATTCGTCTTTGCTGAGCTTGCCGTCGCCGTTCGTATCGAGCTTGCGGAACAAGAGCGATGGCAGTCCGCCGCGCTCTGCGCCGGGACGCATCATGCCGGCAGCATTGTTTCCCATGTTATTGCCGGGGCGGCCGCGTCCGGCACGAGCTTGATTTTCAGAGGCGAGCTTCTGGAGCTCGTCGGCAGTCACGCCGTCTTCCTTGCCTTTCCCGAGGGCCGTGAGCCAGCGGCTGAACTGCGGTTGAAACAGCTCGGGAACCTCGCTGGCCGTCAGCTTTCCGTCCTGGTTTGCATCCAGTCGTTTGAAAAAGGCCGCGGGATCGGCCAGCGGCCCTCCGCCTCCCCTGCCGACGCCTCCCGGGGCGGCGGCCTGCACGACGTCTTCGCGAGTCAGCTCGGTTTTATTGAGTTGCGTGAACAAACGCCGGATGCCGACGGCCTGCTCGGGAACTTCGTCGAGCGTGAGCTTGCCATCTTTGTTGCGATCCAGGCGCATGAAGATCTGCGCCCGATCGGGATTGTTGCCCCGCCCTCCGCCATTGCCAAGATTCTGCGGCGCCGCCACGCGCAAATCGTCGGGTTTGAACGCCGCGACAAACTCGGCTTGGGTCAATTCGCTTCCCGGTTCCTTACCGGCGACGCGCAGCAGGCGTTGGAACAGCCGCTGGTGTTCCGGGGGAAGTTCGCCGGCCGCCAGCTTCCCGTCTCCGTTCTTGTCGAGATCGGCAAAAATCTGAGCAGGCGTTCTCGTGGCCGATTTTGTTTCCGCTGGCCGGTTCCCGGCAGGCGGATCGTCTTCCGCGCCAATGAGATCTGTCGCGCCCAGCAGCCCAGCCAAGGCTGCTAAAGGCATCGCCCAGCGGATGGTGCGTCTATTCGCCATGAAAGCGGCTCCCGGTATTGCAGTCGAGGTCAAATCAAGAACAGGCAGGTTCGGCTGACATTCTAGCAAAAAAACTGCCAGCTTGCCGAAATCGACAAGCTGGCAGCGTGTGCTGCGTTGAGAGAGGAGGCCGAGAGGCGCTCACTCCGAATCGCTTCGCAGGCTGAAACTGGTGATTTTCAACCCTTTCGGATCGTGTTCCATGTAACTGCCGGTGGGGGGCAGGTACTTCTTGAGCACGTCGGCATCGGGAAGCTTCGAGAAATCCAAATCGTCGAACCCGTCCAGCAATCCTGCGGAAGTGGACTTTTTCAGCATGTCGAACAATGACTTCATTTGAGTATCCTGGCGACTGAAGCTGATGTACGCCGTCTTCGACGGGAACCGGCGGGCGATCCGCTTATAGGCTGCCGAGTCGGCCAGCGTTTCTGCGTCGCCCACTCCGCGGAGCACGCGCTCCAGAAGGCGGACGTCGGTGGCGAACATCAAATGCCCCTCGGCCACCGCGAGACCGTATTTGGTCCCTTCATCCGGCTCGTCGTCGTCATCGTCGGCGCCGGGAGCTTCCATCTCATACAAAGTTTCGCCTTGAAACTCGCGCTCTTTGATCTTGGCCAGCCCCATCCCGGCGATCTTTGCCAGAGTGGCCCGCACGGCGGCGGCCTTTTTGATCTGCACCGCCACGAGAGTCCCTCGCGCCGATTTGCCTCCTTCTTCGCCGTCGAGAGTCGCCATATGAATCGGTCCCGCGAGTTGATCGATGACGTCTTTCTTGACGTGAATATTGCCGCTGGCGGGATTGTCGGCCAGGTTTTGAATCTGACCCGCCAGCGCGCCCGGGCCGAGGAACATGTCGGTGAAACTCTCGACGGTGGAATAGGCCTTGGCGGCATTCCAGTTGATCACCATGTAGCTCGTCCAATCGGCCGACAGCCACTTTGGCGGGGATTGCACCGAGAGATCGAACTGAAACAGGTTGCCGATCCCCTGCGGCGAACGCTCGAGCATGACCAGCGTGCGGCTGACCGAGTCGAATTCTCCCTGCCCCATTTCGAAGACGCCGCCCAGGCCTTTCAATTTGTCGACGCCGAGTGTGGGAAACAGGCCGATCACGGCCCCCGCCTGTCCGAGCGATTCGGGACTGGACGCCGCCAGCGCCTGAATGACTGAAACCGGGTCGAAGAACCAGGAGAGCAGGGGGCGCGATTCCGAGCCTTCCTCGCGGCACTTGTCGAGGATGTATTGATACGTCTCATTGTCGGACAAAGTGCGGTCGTGCTTGCCGTCCCAGCGCGTCAACACGTCTTTAATCGTCGCCGGATCGCTGGCGACGACGAGCACGGTCTCCTTGATGCAATAGGCCCCGGCGTCGCGCGGCTTGTCTTTCCCATCGGTGGGCTTGGTCTGATAGCTGATGATTTTCGTGTCGTCGGCTTCTTCTTCATTGCGCGTGACGTCGTTCTTTTCGACGGCTTCCGCGGCCTTTTCGAGCAGCTTGGTCACGGCTTCGGCCTGGTCGCCGAAATCAAGAAGCAACACGCCCGCCAGCAGGCCGCCGGGGCGCACCACGCCGGCGACGGCGACTTCACCTTGCGGAATCGCCAGCAGTTCGGACAGGGACATTCCGAGATGCTCGCTTACCTGTTGCGAGGCCTCTTCAAATTGCTTGACGACGTCGCTGCGAAAATCCGCCAGCGCCGCGTCTTCGAGCATCTGGCCGAACAGTGTTTTCGCCCACTGCGATTTGAACTCCCTGATGTTTTTAACCGACACATAGGCCACGACGTTTTTCGGGAGACGTTTATCGCTGGGGATGACTTCGTCGGCGAAGCTCCCCCGGGCGACGACCAGCAGGATCAAGCCCGCCGCCAGCAGCGTTTCCCAATTCCGAATCCGCATCTTCATGTCACTCTCGCCTTTCGTTGTGATTTGACGTCTTTCGTTGAGCGGCCTGATTTCAGACGTCCCCTGTGATATACCCGATCGCCGGGGGAAACGTGTCAGAAAAGGCGAAATTGCTCCCAAAGTGTAAAGCAGAAAACCGCGGATGACCTGGCGCCGGCAGTCGGCCGCAACCACAGGAAAAAGCGAGTTTGACCGCTATCACTTCGACGCGGTCGCGGCCGGGACGACGGAAAAGTTCTTCCGCCGTGGGGCTTCCAGATAACGGAACCCGCTGTTGGGGTTGTTCTTATCGAAGGCGAACGCGTCGCGGTTATCGAGAAAATGCTTGACGTACGCGACCGGAATGGCGAAGCCCAAACCTTCGCTGAACATCAATTTCATGTTCGTCACGCCGATGACCTCGCCCCGCAGGTTGAACAGCGGGCCGCCGCTATTTCCCGGATTGATTTCCGCGGTCGTCTGGATGAACGTCATGCCGGCCATGTTTCGATTGCGCGTGCTGATGATTCCCTGCGAGACGGACCGTTCGAGGCCCAGTGGATTCCCGATGGCGAAGACTTCGTCTCCCTCGCGCTGGTCGTTGTCCCGCGCCAGGTACACCTGCTGGAATTTGATGTCTTTCTGCACGGGAATCTGCAAGAGCGCCAGGTCGAAAAACGGATTGAGCGCCACGATCGCCACGTCGTCGATCCGCCGGCGGACGAATTCGCCAACGGGATTCTTGTGAAAAATCGTGACGGCAATCCGCGTCTCCTGCTCGACGACGTGATAATTCGTCACGCAATGCCCGCGCTCGTCGAGGATGAACCCCGAGCCCAGGCCGCTGGGAGTTTGCACCAACACGACCCCCTCGCCGAATTTCAGGGCCAGCTCTTTGATCGTGCGTACGGGCAGCTCGGCGGTGCTGTAGATTTCATGTTTTTCGGTTTTCGAATCGACCGCGGGCTTTTCGGCTTCACCCTTGCCCTGCCGCGATTTGATCTGTGAGACGGGAATGCGGACGATGTCGACCCCCAGGTCGACCACCAGCTCGCCACCCGACTCTTTGAGGACGTCCCCTTCGAGCTTCTGCCCCGTTTTGAGCTCGATCACGTCGGCCCGTGTCGTCGTCAGCGAGGCGAGGGCCAGGAGCAGTCCCAGGGCCGCCGTGGAGGTTGATTTCGATAGCACCAGATTAGACCTTTGGAATTGAAAGTCAGGTTCGCGGCGGACGTACCCGAGAGACTGACGTCCCTGGCTCGCCGGTGATGAGGTCAATTGTTCTTGAACTGCTCGTGGCACTTATTGCAGGCCTTCTGGCAATTGTCGAGGGCCGTTGTATAGGCCTTGAAGTCTCCGTCTTTGACGGCGGCTACGACGCCGCGCCCCGACTGGCTGATGATCTCCGCATAGCCCTTGTATTCATCGATGTCGTGGTCGGGATAGTCGGGTGTGGCGATGACTCTTCCGAGCAGCGCCAGAACGCTCCCCTCCTGCGTCAGCTTGGCGGATTCTTTTTTGAAGATCGCCTCGTTGTTGACGTCCGACTTCATCCAGTTCGCAATTCGTTGCATGCGCTGCATCAGATAGAATCGACTTGCCACTTCACTGAAATTAACGTGCTCGGCGGCGTCTCCGACGTCGGCCGGTTTGTTTCCGCCGAGCAAAGAATCGAGCTTGTCGTACGCCTCTTTGGCCTTCTTGTAGAACTTGTCGCCGTTGGCTTTGCTTTCACCTGCGACTTCCGACGCCATGTCGCGAACATATTTCGCATTCGTTTTCCAACTGGGCGTTTCGGGGACGTCGGGCGCGATTGCCGCCAGCACCACCAGGACCGTGGCGTCGATCCGCATCTCCTTGTAAGTGCTGTTGTAACGCCCCACGTCCTGCAATTGCTGAGTGAGCTTGTTTTTGATGGCCTTGCTTTCATCGGCCAGCACTTCGCCGGAGATCAGCGACGCCCAGTCTGTTGCACCGCTTTTGGCGGCAGGCGCCGCCGCGGCGGTGTTAGCCGCCACTTCGGTCGGGGCCGGCTTGGCGACGGCGTCTTCGCTCATCGCCGGGGCGGCCGCCGGACCTGCTGCCGCCCCGCTTTCACTCACGACCGCCAGCGGCTGCTTGAACCAGACTTCCGGCCAAACGTCTTTCGGGATGGCGCCGATGTGGGCCGGTTCGTCTCCCTTGTGTTTCTTCCCGATTTTGCCGGGCTTTTTTGCCTTGGGCGAATCTTCTTCGGGCCCGGAAGCCGTGGTGTCTTCTTCAGCTTCTGCGTCGGCAGCTTCGCGTTTGCCGGACGGCTTGCCGCCGCACCCTGAAATGCCAAGTGTGGCGACAGCGAGCCCCAGCGCCAGGCCCGCCGAAAAAATCACGACGGGTCGAAAGGCTGAAACGTGCATAAACGAATTCCCACAATCCTCAAGCCAAAATGACAGACGTCTTAGTCCGCAGTGCATTACGAGCGGCCGGTCGCGAGAGGTTCTCGTATCGAGCCGCGCCCGTCAGGAAGCGGTGTGCCCCATCTGCTTCCTGACGGGCGCGGCTCGACAATCGTCTCGCTGCGGGCTCGCCATAGATCGACAGGGTCACCATGCATTATGGGAAACCGCAGAATGTGATGCAATAGCCGTGTTGCTCGGCAATGCATCCAGGGGGTGGCCCGGCCGTCCCGTCAGGGCGGCTGGGTCGCGAAGCAACAAGATTTCGACACCGTTCGGGCTCAAGGGAAGTGGAACCAGGCGCCCGCAAGCTGGCGAGCGCAAAGCACGATCGCCATTCGGAATCGAATGGCGCCGGATCTTGTCGCGACACGACCCGACCAATGCTGCGCCCGCGGTCGGGCCACTCTTCCGGCTCGCGGCGGGGCTCGTCACCCCGCCGTGGCATCATCCCGGTATTTCCCCGGCGTCCAAAGCACGTCTCGCGTCCCGTCGTCGTTACAGACACGGGCCAGGACGAACAGCAGGTCCGACAGGCGGTTCAGGTACATCTGCACCTGCGTGTTGATCGCCTCATATTCACCCAGCTTCAAGACTTCGATCTCGACGCGACGGCAGACGGTGCGGGCGTGATGCAGATGCGCGGCCCCCGCGGAGCCCCCCGGCAGGATGAAGCTCTGCAGCGGTTGGAGCCGTTCGTTGGCCGCGTCGATCCAGTGTTCGAGCCGTTCCGTCTGGGCCGGCGTGGCTCGCAGCGGAGGACGCTCGGAGGGCTGATCAGACTCGGGCAGGCACAGATCGGCCCCCAGGTCGAATAAGTCGTTCTGAATCTGCTGGAGATGCTCGGCAATCCAGGGAGGCAGGTGGGCCAGGAGCGCGACGCCGATCACCGAATTGAGCTCGTCGATGCCGCCGTACGCCGCGATTCGCGGATGCGACTTGGGGATCCGCGTGCCGTCCCCCAGGCCGGTCGTGCCGTCGTCCCCCGTCCGCGTGTAAATTCGATTCAAATAAACCATCAAAAACCTCTCCCGGGGACCCTGCGGAAGCGCTGTGCCTGCGGCACGCGCGGCACGGCCGCCTGCTTGGCCGGCGCGGGGACGTTCTTGAGCAATTCCTGAAAATCCGGCAACTCCAGGAACAGCTTGAGGTCGGGATCTTTCTTCACAAAGTCGACGTCGTCGAAACCGCCGTCCAACGATTTCTTGATATCGGCCAGCCCCGCCTGCTTATAGCTCTCCAGGCGTTTTTCGCGATTCTCGGCCTGCGGATCCTTGTGCAGACATTCGTACGCCCGGCCGTAGACGCAGGCGGCATTGTAGTTGAACAAGGCGTTATTCTGAAACTTGTGGCGGTCGGCTTCGAGCTTCTTGACCGCCCCGTCGGGCTTGCCGTCGGTCAGGATCATCGCCAGACACACGCCGGTGAGCGCCATGCTGTTGTACGGGTCTTGCTCGTAGGCCGTGGCGAAATCCTTGCCGGCTTCGGCATACTTTTCTTGTTTCAGCAGCGCATGCCCACGTCCCGAATAGGCATCCGAGAGCTCGGGATCGATCTGGATCGCCGTGTCGTAGTGCTCGATCGCCTCTTTGTAGTTCTCGGTTATCGATTGCTGTTGGCCGATCTGGTAGAACGGAAACCCCGGCGACCTCTGGCGCAGAATAATGAGCGCGTTGATGGCAAACGGCCGCTTTTCCGCATTGCCGTCATCTCGCGCTTTGCGGAGGGCGGCACGGCAGTCGGGAGTTCCCAACTGGGCCAGCCCATTGGCCACGTACGACCAGACAAACGAATTCTTCCCCGCTTGCAGGGCGTCGATCATGATCCCGACCGCTTCGACAGAGCCGTCTTCCTGCAAGCCTTGGGCCGCCTGATTCACGAGGCCGTTATCTCCCGAAGCCAGCGCCTGAGGCGCAAGCTGCCGGAAACCGAGCATGTCGAATCGCATCAGATATCTCAGCACTTCTCCCTTTTCGTGGTTCTGCAAATCGGGATAGCGGCCGATGAGAAATTTGGCCGTCTGTTCGTCGCCGATTTTCGCCAGAGTCTGGATCAGCTCGGTCTTATTCTGAATCTCGTTGAATCGCGCGAGCAAAAGAGACAGCGCCCGGCGGTCTTTCACCCGGTCGAGCAAGGGCAGCATGCCGGGAGCGGGGGATTGCGTCTTGAGATATTCGAGCGTGAAATTCAGCGCCAGCTCTTCGCTGTCGCGATCGTGACGGGCCGCCAGAATGGCGAACGCCTGTAACCGCAGGGTGGCGTCGCGGCCCCGCAGCGCATCGGCCAGCACCGACAGCAGTTTCGGATGCCCCACCTGCACCAGCGCGGTCAGCGCCTCCACGTTGAGCCCCGAACGCGAATCCTTGACGAATTCGTAGATCGCGTCGGACCAGATCGGCCGGGGATGGTCGGCCATGATCTTGACGATCGTTTTTTTCGACTCGGGGGGCTCGCCGGCCAGCATCTCGAGCAGGGCCACGTGCGCCGCCTCGTAGCGCGAGCCGGCCAGACCCGAGAGGGCGGCGGCCGCAACGGCAGAGGGCCCGCGCCGGGCGCACGCCACCAGTTTGGCGATCGCCTCGCGCTCGCCGAAATTCGACAACGCCTGCACCGCCGCCTGCTGGATGATCGGATCTGCGTCGTCGGCGTATTTCAGGATGACCGGCAGTTTGTCGGCAGGCAGCCGACCGGCGCCGCCCCCCAGTGCGGCGGCCCGTTCCATGGGGCTTCCTGTTCGAATCGCGTCCAGCACCTCATCGCGCGGCAAGGTCTCATACGCGGATCGCAGCGCCGCAACCACCGCCTCGGCCTCCGATTTGTGAATGTGCTGCAAGGCGACCGTCGCCGGCACGGGCACGAAATTGCTCGGGTACGACGACGTCTGGTTGTCGTCGGACTGCGAATTGGGCAAGCGCGACAGATGCAATTCGCGAAACGAAGTCGGCAATCCGGGAAACTGCTGCTCGTTGAACTGCTGCACGCGCCCCACGCTGACGGCAGAATTCTGAAGCCAGTGAGACAGCGGCAATTCGCTGATGCTGCTTCCCGGTTTCCAGTCGATGACCGCGCGCACGAGTCGGTCGGCGGCCAATCGGTCCAGTTCTTCGACCAGACTTCCCACGTTGATCGTATTCAGAGTTCCCGAGATGCGGACCAAGCCCAGAGATTTACGCGGCCCCAACCTTTCAATTTCGAGGCCCAGATAATCCCGTTCATGCAGGGCCACGTCCCATTCCTGCTCGGTCGCGCCGGCTTTGAATTTCAGCACGAGGGGCGGCACGTGATTGCCGGGAGGCAAATCTGGAAACAACACCCATGTCGATCCGCGCGCCCCCGCAACGACGTTCAATTCGGCAGGCATCGGCAACGATCGCATCTGCATCGACTGCGTGCCGACTTGAAACGGGCGATTTTTGAGCCCCTCGGGCGCTTCTTTCACCGGATAGGTTACGCCTTCGAAATCCAGGCGAATGGATTCGCGCTTCATCACGACCGGCTGCTCGGTCAGATTCACGAGCGTCAGCCGTGCCACGAAGAATCGCGGGTTGGTGTTCGAACCATAGTATTCGCTCCCCAGAAACGGCGAATCCAGGGCCGGAATCACCCGTTGATCGCGTGGATTGACGGGAAGCTTGCCCGACTTGGCCTGCTCCTCGACAAGCTCACGATCGGCGCGGTTCAGCCGTCCCAGGATGTGCTTCAAATCGACGATGGAATCCTGTGCGGCAACTTCGGTCTTTTGCCCCGCGGCGGGCGGATCGTCCTCGGCTGCCGAAACCGGTGCGACGCGCGTCAGAATCAAGAGCGCGACGGCCGATACAGACAGTAACAACCGTATTCGCGCAGTCATGGTGAGAAAACTCCAGACGCAGACAAGAACTCCTCAGTAATCTTACCATCCCATTCCAAGTTGCGGAGGTGTGGCAGGGGTCAGAGCGTGACCCATTCGCGCTCTGACCCCGCCACGCATGCCGTATTTACTCTGCACTGCCGGCGGCGACGGCGTGTGATGACCGCATGACCGTCTCCGCGACGGGGCGCAGTGTCAGGCGCGTCAGCTCGGGGAGACAATTCAGTCGCAACGGGTGACGGCCGGAAACGCCGCGGCTGACGTACATCAGCGTCGGTCTTTCCCAGAATGCGCCGGATGCGAAATGCGCGCCGTAAGCGCTGGGCGAATACACCGGGCCGAACAACGGCAGGCGAATCTGGCCGCCGTGGTTGTGGCCGGCCAGCATCAGGTGGACGCCGTGCCTTCGCGCCCAGGAAAGATTATCGGGCGTGTGGCTTAAGAACAGGCGAAAGGCATTGCCCGGCACGCGCGACAGATCGGGCTGCGTCCCCATCCACGGCCGCTCGCTCCCGCAGAGGACGAGCGGCTGCCCGCAGTGCTCGACGACTCGCGATCGGCCGGCCAGATCGTGCCAGCCGAGGTTTTCGAGACAGGTGCGGATTTCGCCGGTGTTGGTCATGAACGAATCGTGATTTCCCAGGACGAAAAAACACCCTAATGGGGCCGAGAGCTTTCCCAGTGTGGAGGGGAGCCAGGCCACGAGATCTTCCCGGTCGAGCAGGTCGCCGGTGAAGACGATCAGGTCCGCGGACATCGAGTGGGCGATTTCGGCGACCCGCTCGAAATACGGCCGATCGATCGTCCCCGTGAAATGCAGATCACTTAAATGCAGAATGGTGAGGCCGTCCCATTCGGCAGGGAGCCCGGGAAGCTGAAATTCTTTGTCGGAAACTTCGAGTTTGAGGAATTCGTTGCCCGGGAATGACGCAAACATGCGATATGGCCCGGATCCCAGCGGACGGAATCCGAGTTCTGCGGCGATGTCGATGGTGCGGGCGCGATTCGAAAGCTGCATGGCTGGCTTGCGAGACCAGCGATAAATGGCAATGGCGGGCAACGAAAGGGCGACCGCGCCGGACACCGCCAGATAGGCCAGAAGGGGCAGGGGCAATTGGTGCCACGTCGCACCAGCGATGAACAGATTCGGGCCGTGCGCGCCGGCATACCAGGCAAACAATGCCGGCAGAACGACAATGGCCAGATCATGTAAGTGCCCGCTGCGACGGAGTATCTCGTAGGGCAGCGGTAAAGCATGCAGCCGATTGATGAGCGCTATGACGAAGGCCGCATGGCCCAGCGACAATGCGAAAAACAGCGAGACATTGAGCCAGTCGATCTCCATGTGTCGTTTGTAGCGTTGTCGGTTCAGATCGACAAGCCGCGTTAATTTGCAGAGACTGCGCAGTTTTCCGTTTAGCGCCCAGGCGCAGCCGGGTGCGCTTGATATTACGGGTTGTGGCGGGGTCAGAGCGGCGGACTGAAATATAGAGTTATAGCCAAAAATGCGTCGCAGCTTTGTTGGCTCGACCGGAGCCCAACACCCAGCGATGGCCCCGACGAGTTGGACGATGAGCAAAATGAACGTGTGGGTGCCACTCGGTCAGGGCCATCGCTGTCATTCCATGTGAACCACGTTGAAACCACCTCGAAAGATGCTGATGCGCTCGATCTCCAACATGATTCAAACGCTCTGACCCTGCCACACTTGGCGGCACACCCCCGGTTGATCTTGTCGACTCGCGCGGCACGACGTAGCATTCACGCGCGCCGATCAGGCGATGATCCGGCGGGAATTGAACACAGCATTTCTTGGGGAGATATGGCAATGGCTCGGATTTCTCGGGGAATCGTATTGACCGTCATCGGAGGTTTATGCGGTGCGACGTTGGTGGCGATCGGATCAGCCTGGGGCCAGCCACCGCGCGCTCGTCCCGTGCCGGTGCCCGCAGAAAACAACTTCGTGCCTGCGCAACGCGGTCAACCAATCTTTGGCGAGCCCGTTGGTCCGAATGACGGCTTCAGCGTGCCTCAGCCGGTGGAAGCCGATCAGTTCATGATCGAGACGAACGAGCTGATCGATGCATACCGGCAATCTTCCGATGAAAAGATTCGAGCCGGCCTGCGCAACAAGCTCACCGCCGTGCTGGCGAAGAAATTCGATTCCCAGCATCAGCGCCGCGAGCAGGAAATCACGGAACTGAAGGCGCGTCTCAAGCAGCTCACCGAATTACACACCAAGCGCACAGCGGAACGCAAAGGGATCATCGAACGCCACGCCGAGCGCTTGCTGCGCGAAATCGACGGGCTCGGCTGGGAGATCGACGCGCCGCCGACGTGGGAGTACGCACCAAGCGGCGCCTAGTAAAGCAGCGCAGGGTCGCGACAGACGACGGCACACGGAATCGGCCTCTTACTCTGAAGTGCTTCCGCGCTGCGGGCAAACCGAGAACAGAGGTTCACGATCCCAGTGGGTGCGCCGCCAGAAACTCGCGGATCCGGGGGATGATTGCTTCGTAGGCGTCTTCGAACACGTAGTGCCCGGCCTCGTCGAGTTTCAATGTCTCGGCGTTCGGAAACCGCTGCAGAAATTCGTCCAGGAACGCCGGCGTGAAGCACCAGTCTCGCATCCCCCACACGAACAGCATTGGTGATGTGCGGAACTGCGCCAGGCCGTTTTCGATCGACACCAGCGTCTCGTAACTGGTGTGTCGCGGCGAGAGCGGAATGTCCTGGACAAATCGCAGAATGGCGACGCGATCGTGCCAGTTGCCATACGGTGCCAGATACCCGGCCCGAACAGGCGCCGTCATGCGCTCGTGACGACAGACGGCCATGGACAAGGCGGCCCGTGCGAACAGGTTCAGTCCGCGAACGCCGCACAGGCCCACGACCGGCCAGCGGCACACGGCGATTCGCAACGGAATTCGTTGCGAGCGAAATGCCGCCGTGTTGAACAGCACGAATCGTGAGAACCGTTCGGGCATCCGGCCGGCGGTCCCCATGCCGATCGCTCCCCCCCAATCGTGCGCCAGCAGCGTAATGTTTTTCAGATCGAGGCCGGCGACCAACCGCGACAGGTTGTCGACGTGCCGCGCCAGGCGATACTCGTACTCCTGCGGCTTGTCCGAGAAGCCGCAACCGATGTGATCGACGGCCAGCAGGCGGTAATGGCGGGACAGGTCTTTGATGAGGTTCCGCCAGGCGAAGCTCCAGGTCGGGTTGCCGTGGACGCACAGCAGAGTTTCGCCCTTTCCCTCGTCGACATAATGCAGGCGCACGCCGTCGAGGTCGAAGAATTTCGACGGAAAAGGATACTCGGATTCGAAACCGGCTCGTGAAAACATCGCGTGGCGGATCATCGTAGCGGCGGAGCGTTGGCGGGGCAATGTGCGCGCGGCTAGACTGGTGGCAATCCTGGCGCGTGTCCTTCAGGAAGAGTCAATTGACGGACGCGAAGTCGTGCATTCATCGGGTGGCCCGACCGTTCCGTCAAGGCGGATGGGTCAAGTTGCGACAAGATTCGACACCGTTCGGATTGAATTGAAATTGAATCGTTTTCAGGGAGCCGGCATCGTGCGAACCGCATTGATTTTGGGGATGGGAATCGTCATGGCGACAAACGCCGGTGGAATCGCAGACCAGCCGCCCGACGGAATCACGGCCACGTTTTCGATCGTCGCGGTCGACCCGGAAACGGGAATTTGCGGCGCAGCCGTTGCCAGCAAATACCCGGCCGTGGGCAAGGTCGTCCCCCACGTGCGCGGCGGCGTAGGGGCCTTCTGCACGCAGCACTGGCACAACCCCAAATTCGGCGAGCGGGCTCTCGACCTGCTCGCCGCCGGCAAACCTCCCGAAGAAGTGCTCACCGAATTGTTGCGCGACGACCCGCAGCGCGAGCAGCGTCAACTGGGGATCATTGACGTCAAAGGCTGCGCCGCGAACCGCAATCCTTCGGGGGCCGGCAAATCGAGCGAGTATTGGGGCGCCATGAGCGGCAAGTATTACGCCTGCCAGGGCAACACGCTGGCCGGGCCCGAGGTCATCACGGCCATGGCCCGGGCTTACGAGCAATCCGCCGGTTCCGTGGCCGATCGTGTGATGGCTGCGCTGGTCGCTGGAGATCGCGTCGGGGGAGACCACCGGGGGCGGTTGGCCGCCGGCATTCGCGTCGCGCATCCCGACCACAAGGGAAATTGGTTCGAGCTCGACGTCGATGACAGCCAGGACGCGGTGGAAGAGCTCGCCCGCAAATACGCCGCCGTCGATCATGCGGCCAAAGGCGCAGGAGTTGCCGCTGCGTCCGCGATACCGGACGGCGATCGCGTCCGCCTGATCTTCGACACCGATATGGGGAACGACATCGACGATGCTCTGGCCCTGGGGGTGATTCACGCCCTGCAAAGCCGCGGCGAGTGCGAGCTGCTGGCGGTCACGTTGAGCAAAGACAACGACTTCGCCGGACCGTACGTCGATCTGGTGAATACGTTCTACGGCCGACCGGAAATCCCGGTGGGCGTTGTGAGAAACGGCAAGACGCCGGAAGACAGTCCCTACATCCGCCAGCCAGCCGAAGCGCAGGACGACAAGGGACGGCAGCGTTACCCGCATCGGCTCCGATCGGGGAAAGATGCGCCCGAGGCGGTGGGATTGCTTCGTAAAGTCTTGGCGGCGCAGCCCGATGGATCGCTCGTCATGGTCGTCGTCGGATTTTCGACCAACTTGGCCCGGCTCCTCGAATCGCCGGCTGATGACAATTCCAAGCTGACCGGGCGCGAACTGGTTGCCCGCAAATGCCGCCTGTTGTCGATGATGGCGGGCATGTTCGGCCCGGAGAAGCGCCAAAAAGAGTACAATGTGTTCATTGATCTCGCGGCGGCGAAAAAAGTGTTCGCCGACTGGCCGACTCCCATCGTGGCGAGCGGTTTCGAGATCGGTCAGGCGATCAAGTATCCCGCGACCAGCATCGAGCGCGACTACCGTTACGTGCAGCACCATCCGCTCCGCGAGGCCTATGGCCTGTATCAAAAAATGCCCTATGACCGCGAAACCTGGGACCTGACGGCGGTGCTGTACGCGGTGCGCCCCGACCGCGGCTATTTCGGGCTATCGCAGCCGGGATCAGTGCACGTCGACGCTCAGGAGATTACGCAGTTCACACCTGCGGAATCGGGCCGCCATCGCTATCTGACCGTGACGCCCGAGCAAATTGCGCGCGTCCGCGAAGCCCTCGTGCAACTCGCCAGCCAGCCTCCTGGCAAATGACCCAGGCGAGCGGCGGACGTCAGTCCGCCGGTGCGTCCGTTGTGCTCTAACCTCAGTCCTTCGGTGCGTCCGCCGTGCTCAGCAAAGGAGAAGGGCAAAGCAGGACGCGCTGCGACGTGCGGGGCCACCGGCTGGCCTACGCGGGCCGCTCGCCGGTCAGGCTTCTTGAGGCAAAACCCTGAAGTTGAGTCGAGAGCTTAGACCTACGTCGGCTTATCACTAAGAATCCGCGAACGCGGGTGATAGTCGCACAGATAAGCTGGGGCAAATAGTGAATCTGCATCTTCAAAATGGCGATATTAGGTAGCATGGGAAACATGCCTTGAGTTTTCCGGACGGATGCCCCGACGCCGCGCGCCACGTCCTGATCATCACCACCCGGACTAATTCTCTCTATATCTTACGGAAAATACGGAGGTCATCCCCTTGGACACCACACACAACAACCTGGAATGCAGCGTCCGTGACGACGCCCCCCTGCTGATCGAGAAGAACACGCTGGTCTGGGGCTTTTTTCTGATTGGGGTCGTGATCGGATTTGTGGCCGTTTACATCATCGTGGCACAGCCGATGTTCGGGCAACTGGCCCAGCTGCAGCGGCAGATTTCTGAAGTGGACTCGAGCCTGAAACTGCTGGTCGGCGAGCGCAACCAGGCTTGGGAAGCCGGGCATCTGCTTTCAGACCTGAAGGCGCTCCGTAGCCAGATCCGCGATGCGCGGGTCACCGTGCGCGAAATCCGCGGCTTGCGCAAAGAGCTGACGGAAGAAGCCCAGCAGACGGGTGCGGCGTCGGAAGCCCTCACGAAGCTCTCGCGTCTTCAGGATTTTGCCCTCGAGCAGCAGGAGCTGACTGATTCGGCCAGCCGCACACTCGGCGAAATGGCCGACATCCAGCAGCGGCTCGTTGACGAGCACGCGGGGACGCCCAAGGCGGAAGAAACGCTGTTCGACCTGGACCGCGTGCGGCACGATCTGGCGGAGCTGCTTGCGCTCAAGACGCAAATTACGCAGAACGCAACCGGCCTGGCGGCCGCCAAGTCGACCGCCGAAGAATTGCTGTCGCTGAAAAATGACCTCGTCACCGGCAGCCAGAACATGGATGAGGCGCGGTCCACCGCCAACCGGCTGTTCGTCATGCAAGACGAATTGAAGTCGCACGGCGAAGAGCTGTCGGACGCCTTCACCAGCCTCGACCGCCTGGTGGAGCTCAAAGACAAGCTCGTCGACCAGACGCCGGCCGTCGCCGATGCCGTTCAGAATCTCGAGATTCTGTCTGACTTCCGCGAAGAGCTGGGCTCACAGATCCGCTCGCTGACACAGATGCGCGAGGGGTTGATGCAGATCGTGTTGATGGAGACCACCATCGGTCGCGTGGCCAAATTGCTGGAACCCTTGTCGCAAATTTCGAATGTTCGCCGGCTCAGCGACCAGGAGCTGCGTGCCGCGGCCCGCTCGATTCTCGACAACCGTTCGACGCGGCTGGGGAGCAACCGCGATTCGCTGCACGACATTCCCCACGAGGCGGCGAATGACCCGTTCAGCGGCCCGGACAGCAAATCGGCCCGGTCGCAAGAAATTCAGCGGGATGGAACCGTTCCCCCGCCGGTTCCGCTGCCGGTGAACACCAACTGATCTGGCCGAATTCGGTCGCGACGACAAATTGAAATTCGAGTCGTCCTTCCCGGATGTTTGTCCGACATCCGCAACCGGGGTGCCGCCTTTCGCGCCCCGGTTGATTTCGTTCTTTGCTACTTGATTTTTTGGAGCTCGACGATGAAGTGCAGCGTCGCGTTGGGTGGGATGCTGGGGGGCATCCCTCGCGGTCCGTACCCCAGCCGCGCGGGAACTTCGAGCTCGATCATGCCTCCTTCGCCGATCAGCTGCAGGCCCTCTTGCCAACCGGGAACGACTTTGTCCACGGAGAATTCGGTCGTGGCGGCGCGGTCGTACGAGCTGTCGAATTGATGACCATCGTCGAGCCAGCCGCGATAGTGTACGACGACGATGTCGTACGACCGCGGTTTGTGCCTGTTCCCTTTTCGCAGGATGCGATAATACAGGCCGCTCGGCGTGGGGGTGAACTCGTCGGGGGCATTGTCGTCCATTTTGCCCGCCCCGTCCGGCAAGTCGGGCAGATTAGCCTTCTTGGGGGGCAAAAGCCCCGATTCCTTCGGCGGGGCTGCGGCCGTGACGAGCGGGTCCTGCGATTTCCCTTTGCCGGCGTCGCCGGCGCATCCAGAAACCAGCGCCAACACGATCCCAGCTCGAACAAATCCCATTCGCAGGCAAAAAGGTCGCATCTCCGTTCCTTCGCGGAAAAGCAGGGGGCCAAAATTGCCGCACAGGATACGCGCGATGGGAATTCATTGCAATCCCGAGTATTCTGGATGACGGAGCCTCTTCGTGGGTTTGGGAGTGTCGTTTCGTGCGGTGGTCCATTCG
>DASYAR010000177.1:0-5705 GCA_036501235.1 Planctomycetaceae bacterium | reverse complement strand
TGGCTGAGCGGCTCGGCTCCGTATTTTTTTACGGGGCCGAGCGTGTGCAGGTTCGACCCCTGCCCTGGGCAATAGAATTCAGCAAAACGGCTCGGTAGGCAACTGGCAGACCACCCTCGCTTAGAACGAAGGATGCTGCGGGTTCGAATCCCGCCTGAGCCATTGAGTTTACGCGTCTGTGGAGGAGCGGAGTCCTCGTCTCCCTGTCACGGAGAAGGTCGCGGGTTCGAATCCCGTCAGACGCGCTTGAAACGGCACGGTACGCAAACTGGAAAAGCGGCGAAGCTCAAGCCTTCGTGATTTTGCGGGTTCGACTCCCGCCCTTGCCACTGCAGAATTCGCGTCGGCTGAGCATTGGCGTGCTCAAGTGGCTGTAACCCACCCGCTCTCGAAGCAGTGCAGGTTCAACTCCTGCCCGACGCACTGAAGGAGAAGGCGCGGCCCGTTCTTCTAACGGTTCAGGATGCTGGCCCCTCAAGCCGGCGGACCACCCTATCGGGCGGTGCCCGGTTTGAATCCCGCACGGGCTAATCGGATCAAACGACCAAGTGGTGGAATCGGCAGACACGCGACGGTCAGAACGTCGTGCCATCAGGCGTGGGAGTTCAAGTCTCCCCTTGGTCACTCACACTGCAGGCGCGGCTGGCTGCCCAACTGGCTCTCATAAGGCCGGTCTCCCGGTTCGATTCTGGGGCCTGCAATTTCGGCGACACAGATTCTGACGCAGGTGGGCCAGTGCCCAGTGAAGGCTCATAACCTTCGCCTGCCAGGCGCGACACCTGGACCTGCCACTTCACGGCCAAGTACGCAAATGGGAAAAGCGGCCAGCTCGAGAGGCTGGTGATTTTGTCGGTTCGACTCCGACCTCGGCCACTTCACGATCCCGTGGTCCAGTGGCGAAGACGTCTGGGCGACATCCAGAAGATCGATGGTTCGAATCCATCCGGGGTCACTCATGATTGCGGTCTGTAGGTGTTTCGGCAGCACGCCGCTTTGGTAAGGCGGAAGATCGGGTTCAATTCCCGGACGGACCTTTTGGGTGAGATCGAGTGCAAGAATCGGGCCTGTCGTCCAATGGGAAGACGCCGGCATGGCATGCCGGAAATCCGGGTTCAACTCCCGGTGGGTCCATTGGAAGAGTTACGGAAGGTAGCCGGATACGGTTGGCCGGGCCGCACTGCTAACGCGGTTCTCGCTAAGAGATGAGGGTTCGAATCCCTTGCCTTCCGCTGATCGCCCCGATGGTGAAACGGAAATCACACCTCGGTCCTAACGAGGCGGACCACCGCTATTCGCGGCGGTGCCCGGTTCGACTCCCGGTCGGGGAGTACATGGTGTTCGTGGTGTAACGGTTGGCATGCGACTCTGTGAAAGTCGAGGCGACGGGTTCGACTCCCGCCGGACACCCTTTTTCTCGTGGAACGGAGGTTCATGATGGTGGCGGCAGTTCTTGACAGGCCAACGCTGATTCTTAACCGGAGCTGGCAGCCGGTCGGCGTGGCCCCTGTGTCGCGCTCGCTGGTTCTGCTCTGGAACGACAACGCTCGCGTCGTCGATCCGCACGACTACCAGCTTTACACCTGGTCCGATTGGTCGCGGCTGATCCCGCGCAACGATGAGCCGTTCATCCAGGCGGTTCGGCTGCGGCTGCGGGTCCCCGAAGTCGTGGCGCTCACGCACTACGACCGGATTCCGACGAACGCCGTCACGTTCAGCCGACGGAATATTTACAAACGGGATCGGTACACGTGCCAGTATTGCGGCGCGCAGCCGGGGTCGGAGGAGCTAACCCTCGATCACGTCCTGCCGCGGGCGCAAGGCGGAATTTCGACCTGGGAGAACTGTGTTCTGGCGTGCATCGGCTGCAACAAGTGGAAGGCCGACCGCACGCCTGAACAGGCCCGGATGCCTCTGCGAAAGCCGCCGGTTCGACCGGTCTGGAGACCGTTGTACGCGACCCGCGACATGCGGATCGACAGTTGGACTCGCTTCGTGAGCGAGGCATACTGGAATGTGGAATTGGAAGAGTGAGTCTGGTCCCACGGGTGTCATGCCCGTGGGGCCATTTACCGGTGTGCTCCCGGGAGAGCAGGCGGCCTCCAAAACCGCTCGACAGGGTTCGACTCCTTGCACCGGTGCTCTTGCTGAATCGTGTGAATCTGCCGACGTGGCTCGACTGAGAAAGGCGCCGGTCTTGTAAACCGGATCATGCTGGTGCAAACCCAGTCGTCGGCCCTTGAGTCTGTCCCGATGTTGTAACGGATCGCATTGGCCCCTCCGAAGGTCCGGGTCCTGGTTCGAATCCAGGTCGGGATATTTTGTGCGACATGCCCTGCGAGTGTGCCGGAAGCACGGCAGTTTTCGAAGCTGCAGGACGAGGTCCGATTCCTCGGTGGGGTATTTGTCAGGTTTTGTCCTCGGAGTGTGGCGGAGGCACGCGACTCTGCGAAGGTCGTAGACCAGGTTCGACTCCTGGCGGGGACATTTGAAGCTATCACGACGCTGGAGCCAGACGGTCAGGCAACTGTCGGCAAAGCAGATTCAAGCGGGTTCGACTCCCGCCGGCGTCTCTGACCGCAGGCATTGCGTATGAACCTCAACACGCTTTTGCGCCAGGGGGGTTTTGCTGACGACCAGATGGCAGATTACGTCGCCCGGCGGATTGCCGATCCCGACGAAATCCGCCGGTCTCGCCAGTTCCCGTACCAGTTCCTGGCAGCGTACCTGAATGTGAACGACGCGGTGCCGCAGCAGATCAAGACCGCCTTGCACCAGGCCGCCGAGATCGCCTGCGGCAACATCCCGGAATTGCCGGGCCCGGTGATCATCGGCCTCGACGTGTCGGGATCGATGAGCTCGCCGATCACGGGCAACCGTGGACGGGGTGCGACCAGCAAGATGCGCTGCGTCGACGTAGCGGCCCTGTTCGCGGCGGCGATTCTGCGTCGCAATCCGGACAGCGTCGTCATTCCGTTCGATACCCGCACCTACCAGCCACGGATTGATCCGTCGGACTCGATTTTGAGCCTGGCGGAGCGGCTGGCCCGTTGCGGTGGCGGTGGCACCGACTGTTCGTTGCCTCTGGCTCAAGCCAACCGGAACTTCCCTCACCGGAAGTTCGCGGGTTGCGTTCTGGTCAGCGACACGGAGAGCTGGGTCTATCGTGGTCAGATCAACGCCTTCGGCCAGAACGATTCGACGGGGGTCATGACCGAATGGCAGGAATTTGTGAAGAATCAGGTACGTTTGCAGGGTGGGGATCAGGCCGGTCCGCGGCTGGTCTGCATCAACCTGCAGCCGTACACGACTTCACAAGCTTCGGAACGGAGCGACATCCTGAACATCGGCGGCTTCAGTGACGCCGTGTTCAACGTCGTGGCTGCATTTCTGCAGGACGATGCTAACCGGTTTGTCACGGAGATCGAAGCGGTTGAGCTGTAACGATTCGCAGCATGAGCACCCGGCAGTCAGGCGACTTGCCGGATGTTTTCGTAGACGGACTCCACAAAACGTGTCGAGTACGTCGCCGTATCTGGAAATCGCGGCCGATGACGATGCGGTGGAGGAGTTGTTCAGATACTGAACTGAGAATACAACTGTTGTGGTATGCCTTTTGCTTCGTGACTTCTCACGTCGAGGAAGGCCAGGTTGTGCAAGAATCATTGCGAGCTCGCAATAAGAATTTTGGCGGGCCGCAAAAATGGGAGGGGAGATTTTCATGAAGGATGACGAAGTCCGGACACAGCGAGTTCGGGCCCCAGCCGGGATTTGCGGCCTGGACGACATTCTTAATGGCGGTTTCATCGAGCATCGCATGTATTTGGTCGAGGGAAATCCGGGTTCCGGGAAGACAACGCTCGGCCTGCAATTCCTTTTGGAGGGAGTTCGAGCCGGCGAAAAATGCATGTACATCACTCTCTCCGAAACAAAAGAAGAGTTGCTGGCCGGGGCCGAATCGCACGGCTGGTCGCTGGCCGGCATCAAAATTGTCGAACTGATCGCTGAGGAATCCGATCTGGACGGAGAAGCTCAGGTCACGATGTATCACGCATCGGAAGTGGAGCTGGCGGAGACGACAACGCGGGTGTTGGCCGCCGTCGAAGAGACGCATCCCACTCGGCTGGTATTCGACTCGTTGTCGGAGTTGCGACTTCTCGCCCAAAACCCGCTGCGATATCGGCGACAGATTCTGTCGCTCAAGCAATTCTTCATTGGACGAAAATGTACTGTGCTCCTGCTCGACGATAAAACGGCCGACATCTCAGATCTCCAGTTGCAAAGCATCGCGCATGGCGTCATCTCTCTGGAGCAGCATTCTCCCGCTTACGGGTCAGCACGCCGTCGCCTCCAGGTGATGAAATTCCGCGGCACCCACTTTCGCGGAGGCTTCCATGACTACGTCATTCGTCGAGGTGGCCTGGAGATCTTCCCGCGATTGGTCGCAGCCGAGCACGCCGAACCATTTGCACGTGAGCGCATTCAGAGCGGGGTGACGGCGCTGGATGCGTTGCTCGGAGGGGGGCCGGAACGCGGCACGAGCACGCTCTTGATGGGACCGGCCGGTTCCGGTAAATCGACTATTGCCGTGCAGTATGCGATCGCCGCTGCCGCGCGTGGGGATCATGCGGCGATCTTCGCGTTTGACGAGAGTATCGCCACGTTGGAAGCGCGTACGGAATCTCTGGGAATCCAATTCCAGCGGGGGTTGAATCGTGGCGAAGTCAGCATCCAACAAATCGATCCGACGGAATTGTCGCCTGGCGAATTCGCGAGTCTGGTTCGGCAGGCTGTCGAAGTGAATCACGCGCGAGTCGTCGTGATCGACAGTTTGAACGGATATCTGCACGCGATGCCAGAAGAGCAGTTTTTGACGGCCCAACTGCACGAGTTGCTGACATATCTCGGCCGCCGCGGGGTCACGACACTGATACTCGTGGCGCAGCACGGCATGATGGGGGTGACGATGACGACTCCGGTCGATACGAGTTATCTCGCCGACTCCGTGGTGCTGCTGCGATATTTCGAATATGCCGGCAATGTCAAAAAGGCCATCTCCGTCGTAAAAAAGCGGAGCGGGGCTCATGAAGAAAGCATTCGAGAACTCAAGTTCGACAGTCAAGGAATCCATCTCAGCGAGCCATTGATTCAATTCCGAGGCATTCTCACCGGAGTGCCCGTGGAAATCGGGGAACGGACGCAGAACGCCGGAGCTCAGGGATAAGGGACTGCCCGTGACGAACGAGGGAGCTGCCACCGAGATGCGCGTCCTGACCTTGCCGCCCACGCGAAGGGACGGAGAAGTGACGCATCGTCTGCTGCATGCGGCTCATGTGGAATGCCAGCTCTGCTCCGATCCGAGCGAGGCGGTTCGAGAAATAGGCCGAGGCGCGGGCGCGTTGCTGCTCACCGAAAAGATCCTCACGGTTCCGGGATTTGACGAAATTCTGGAGACGCTGCGAAAACAAGAGCCGTGGTCCGATTTGCCGATTGTCATGTTGTTGCAAGGTGGAGCGCTGTCTGCCGGCGCCAGTCAAATGCTCTCGTCTCTGAGCAACGTCACCTTGCTCGAACGGCCCGCGCCCATCCGAACGGTCATCAGCGCCGTCCAGGCAGCGCTCCGCGCACGCGTGCGGCAGTATCAGATTCGAGAGCAGTTTGAGCAGATTCGCCGGGCCGAAGCGGAACGACAGCAACTGCTCGAAAGG
>DASYAR010000176.1:0-1752 GCA_036501235.1 Planctomycetaceae bacterium | reverse complement strand
ACCGGCGGAACCGGATTGACGCCGGCAGCCTTGAAAGCCGCGATCGCGCCACCCCCAGTCCCGTCATTCGCCGCCACCACGCCGACGATCTGAGGGCCGAATCGCGTAATTTGACCGCTCACCCACTGCTGCGCATTCGATGGAAACCAGTTCGGCGTGTCGTATTCGGCCAGCGTCTTGTAGCCGCTGCCTTCGAGACCTTCGTGAATGCCCTTCTTGATCAGGCCCGCGGCGGCGTCCGTGGGCGACCCGTTGACCTCGAGCAGCCCGCCCTTGTCCGGGGCGACGCTCATGCCCTTGAGATCCTCCACGAGCGACTGCGCGATCGCCTTGCCGATAGCCTCGTTGTCGAACGAAACGTAGTAGTCGGCAGGGGTCGAGGGAACGGGCCGATCGTAGGCGATCACCTTGATCCCGCGGCTTTGCGCCATTTTGACCAGCGAGGCGGCGGCGGTGGAATCGACCGGGTCGAGCACGATCACCTTGGCGCCCTGCGAAATTACCGAGTTGAACTGCTGCTGCTGTGACGAGGCGTTGGCGTTGGCGTTCTGATACAGTAACGTGCAAGCGGAACAGAGCTTGGACATCTCCGCCTTGAAGCCGGGAAAATCATGCTCTTCGTACCGGGTCGATCCCTCGTCGGGCATCAGGAACGCCACCGTGCCGCTCGGCGCAGCAAGGGCCGCACTGGCTGTCAGGGCGACGCCGGCGAGGAGACTCAAAGTGAGGCTGATTGCAGCGACCGGTCGCGTCAAGGATGAAGCGTTCGGAGAGATCGCAACTCTTGAAATGCCGTTTTCTCGTTTCATGGAGGTTTCCTCTTCCCTGCTTTAGATTCGATCCGTGCGTTCTTTGGGGCATGCATCGTCAGCGCGTGAACGCCTGATCGCGCTGTCGATGGTTCAGACGTGCGCGAGTTCTCCGATCAGGCGGCCACGAGCCGCATCCCGCTGCGGTAGAGACTTCGGAACTTCGAGGGCGTCATACCCTTCACCACGAGGAATTGCCGGTTGAAATTGGACAGGTTGTTGAAGCCGACTTCGAAGCAGATCTCGGTGATGGCGAGGCCGTCCTGGGTCAGGTGCTGACAAGCCAGTTCGATCCGCATCGCGTTGACGTACTGGACGAAAGTGAGGCCCGTATGCCTTCGGAAGGAGCGGGAGAAGGCGCTGACGCTCTGACGATTCAGTTTGGCGAGATCCGCCTCCTTGAGGTCGCGCTTGAAGTTCTGTCCGATGTTCTGAAGGACCGCATTCATGGAGGACGACATGTAGGCCGACGGGTCGAAACGGGAGCCGGATTTGTCTAGCGAAACACGCGCGGAGTCCCGTCCGAGCCTATCGAAGATTTCGAAGAACAGCGCCACCCGTCGCCCGCCTTCAGCGCCTTCCACCAATTCCCGCATCAAAGGCTCGACCCGCGCGGAGAGGGCCGCCTCGAAACGCACTCCACAGGCCGAGTCCTTCATCAAGGGTTCGAGGAAGCGCAGTTCCGGCAATGTCGTCACGCAGCCGACGATAAACTCCTCGGTGAACTGAAGGACGAGGCAGCGCTCTTCGACGACTTGGCCGGGATCGACGTTACTGATCCAGTTGTGCGGAACGTTGGGGCCCACGAGTACGAGATCGCCGACACAGAACGGGCCGATGTGATTGCCGACGTAACGGGTCCCCTGGGTCGCGGTGACCAGATGCAGCTCATATTCGGGATGAAAATGCCAGCGGACGGTGCGGAAGGGATAGCCATGCGACC
>DASYAR010000175.1:0-24075 GCA_036501235.1 Planctomycetaceae bacterium | reverse complement strand
ACATCGTGCTGCCCGTCGGCGTCAGCTTCTAAACATTTCAGGCATTGAGCTATACGATTGACGTCTATCGTCGGAGACTAAAACCGCTTCGCAATTTCTTCGATTTCGCGTTGTATGTTTCGTTGTTTCCACAATTGGTCGCCGGTCCCATCGAACGGGGTCAGCATTTGGCCAGGCAGGTCACCAGGAAAACGCCTGTCTCGATCGCCGACATCTATGATGGAGCCTGGCTGATTCTGAAGGGGCTCTTCAAGAAAGCGGTCATCGCAGACAACCTGGCGCCGCTTGTCGATGAGGTTTTCAACAATTCAGCGCCTGACGGATTCGAAGTCTTGCTGGCTGTGTATGCATTCGCATTTCAGATCTACGGTGATTTTTCGGGTTATTCCGACATGGCCCGTGGCACGGCGCGATTTCTGGGCTACGATCTGATGTTGAATTTTCGGCTTCCCTACTTCGCCGTCGATCCCAGTGACTTCTGGTCGCGCTGGCATATCAGCCTGTCATCATGGCTTCGCGATTACCTTTACATTCCCCTCGGAGGCAGCCGCGGTGGTGCTTTCCGTACCTGCCGTAATTTGATGTTGACGATGCTCCTCGGCGGACTTTGGCACGGCGCCGCCTGGACGTTCGTCTTGTGGGGTGCCTTTCACGGTGTGATTCTTGTCGCGTTTCGACTGCTCAGCGAGCACGGAGTCGTGACACCCCCGGCTCGGAAAGCCTCTTTCAACTGGACGCTGCGTGTCATATTGATGTTCCATGTGACATGCGTGAGTTGGCTGCTGTTTCGAGCTGCAAGCTTCGCACAACTGTCGAATCTTGTCGCCGCGCTGGCCAATCCCTGGTCGGTCACCGAACTTTCGTTGCATTACGCCTGGAAGCTGGCCGTCTTGTGCATACCGCTCCTGTTCGTCCATTTTGCGGAAGAAATAACCGGCGATCTGAATCTCGTGCGACGGCTGTCGTTCGTCCCTCGATCTTTCGTCTACGCGATGACTGTGTGCGGACTGTTGGCCTTAGGGAGTTTTGGCGGACGTGAGTTCATCTATTTCCAATTCTAGCGATATGCCGCTGCTTCCCAGCGAAGAGGGACGGCCGGAAATCCGCGACGCGTGGCTCGACTATGAGCGGCGTGCAGCGCTCGGTGCATGCATCATTGGTCCGTTGCTGGCGGTCGCGCTCATTCCGGCGATTGCCAATGGGTTGCTGTACGTGCTATTCCTGACGCCGCCGGCTCACTCTTTCGACTGGTCGCGAGGATTCACATACAGGCCGGCCCTGGCGCTTGCGGGAGGGATCGCGTTGGCGCCCTGGATTTGGTTTGCGGCCCTGGAACTAGAGCGAAACTGTTCCTTCATCCGCACGGCGACCATCCCGCTGGCGGCAATTTTCGGCCTGTGCGGTGTTGCGACGTTTTGCGCGGTGTTGCAATCGCCCGCGGCGGCATGGTATTTCGTCGAATGGACCAAGATTCGAACGCCGAATCCCTCGTTCGCCAGGAATACCTTGTTCTGGGAGCAGCGCGCTTTCGAACGCGAAGGTGACAGTCAGGCACGCGAAAGAGTGGGCCTTGTGGGTTCGAGTCAGGTCTATTCGGGAATTGATGCGCGGCAACTGGCAGCCGATCTGCCCCACAGCGCGGTGGAAAAGAATTGCCTCGCTGGGTTCGGGCCAATGCAATATCCAGTCCTCATTAACCGCATTGACGAACGAGAATTCAACCAAGTCGTCTGCATGATCTCCGAATTTGACATGTTCCGCGAGGACGACGTCCCGCTCAACCGGCTGCGTTGGGCAGCCAATTTAGCCGGTGTGCGACGACTCTGGTCGACGCTGCCCATCGAGGAACGCCGGAAAAATCGCGCAGCGCTGGCCGATCTTGAGTTCGCGAGTCTGTGCCCCGGATGGCGACTACGAGATGCATTTCAACGCACGCTGTTCGGCTACTGGTGGGACATCAGCCGGGTTGCCCCTCCAGCAGACGACAGGACCCGCAGCATCCTCGCAATCTCCGGCGATCTCGAAGCCGCACGGGAGAGCGTTCGTCGAAACGTGCGCAGAACCGCGTTCGTCGACGTAAATTTCGCCTGCTTTAGAAGTTTTGCTGAGCACCTCGTCAAAAATCGGGTGGCGCTCGTCGTTCTGGAAGGCCAATTGAACCCCGCATTGCGAGGTGAGTATCCGCCGGAATTCCGAACTGAAACGCGCCACCGGATGGAAGAGATGGCGAATTCAGTCGGTTACGTTTACCTATCGCAGGCGTCTTTGCCCACATTGGATCGCGACGATTTTGCTGACGGTTATCACTTGAATGACCAGGGTCGGCACCGGCTCACCGCTGCCGTCAGCCGCCAGTTACGAGACCTCCCACACCGAATTGCTGACGAATAAACGCTGCCCATCGGTCTTGATCCAATTGTTGCCAATCCAGTCAATCCTTCGCTGACCTCGCACAGAACGATCTCCATCGTGTCCATTCGTACTGCCATCGTCTGTACGACAATTTTCCCGCCGACATTTCTCGACGGCTACCTCGATGCAATTCGCCGAAATCACCACGAAGACTTCGTGACCATCTACATCATTGGCGATCGGAAAACTCCGCCGTCGGTCTGGCAAGCCGCCGAACAGGCGCGCCGCACGGGTTTTTTGGTCGAATGCCCCACCCTGGATGAGCAAGAGCACTTCCTGACCCGCATCGGTGTTCCAGAGGCGTTTGTTCCGTACAACAGTGATAATCGCCGGAATATCGGGTTTTTATTGGCGCTGGAACGGGGATGCGACGTTCTAGTCTCGATCGACGACGACAATTTTTGCCTGCCGGAAGGGGATTTCATCGCCGAACATCACGCCGTGGGCGGAGTGGGGCGCGAGAAACAGGTGCAGTCTTCAGACGGCTGGTTCAACATCTGCAGCCTGCTGTGCGGACCGAAAGATCCCCCGGTTTTCCCGCGAGGCTTCCCATATGCTGCGCAGCGTACGATCCGGAAAGTCGATTTCGTAGATCCGGCACATCCGATACCGATCGCGATGAACGCCGGGTTATGGCTCGATGAACCCGACGTGGATGCCATTTATCGCTTGTGCCGCGGCGCCAAGATCACAGGGTTTGAGGGTGCCAGTGTCCTGCTCGGTCCTGACGTGTGGTCGCCTGTCAATACCCAGAACACCGCACTGACGCGCGACGCGGCGCTGACCTACTATTACGTTCGCATGGGATTCCCGCTTCGCGGGCTAACGATTGATCGCTTCGGCGACATCCTGAGTGGATACCTGTCGCAAAAATGTGTGAAGCATCTCGGGCACGCCGTGCGCGTCGGCACTCCGGTGCTCGACCATCGTCGCACGCCGCATAATCTGTTCAAAGACCTGTACCACGAAATGGCAGGAATCGTGCTGATCGAAGAACTGATACCGTGGCTGCGGGAGGTCCGCTTGGAAGGCGGAAGTTACCTGGAGGCGTACGAATCACTGGCGTCGCGGATTGCCGAGGTGGCGCCGAAATTTACCGGCTTCATCTGGGACGACGGCGGCCGTGAATTTCTGACGGACCTGGCCGCGTCGATGACGGTCTGGTCGCGTCTCGTTCGGTCAATTGCCACTTGAACGAGTCAGACGCCGCGTTCCGCGCATTTTTTTTCCGTTCCATTGAGACGCACCGTATGTTGCGACATATCGTTCAAGGGATGTTCCACCGGATCGGTTTCGACGTTCATCGGCGCGCCGATCAGGAGCTGCCATACATTCAGCCGATCGAATGCGCCGCCGAACGGTTTCAGTTCTGGATTGCCAGTCAGCACACGCGGGACTGGTGGGGACGCCCACAAGTCCCAATGAACGCGGAAGTCGCGTCGCTCCAAGCGCTTTGCTCGCCCGGCAGCGTCGTTCTGGATGTCGGGGCACACCATGGCTTCTTCAGCGTCTTATTTGCCCGATGGGCGGGACCCCGCGGGCATATCCATGCGTTCGAGGCCAGCGCGCCCAATGCACTCGTGTTGGATGCGAACGTCGCTCTCAATCGATTGACAAATTGTACTTGCACCTATGCCGCGGTGAGCAATGAACCAGGCCAGATTCAGATGAACGGCGAGGCGGTTTCGGGGCACCCGACCGGAGGACCATACGTGCCGCAAGTGACGCTTGACGACTATTGCACGACCGTGGGCATCGAGCACGTCGACTTGCTGAAAATCGATGTCGAAGGCTTTGAAGGGCAGGTGTTGCTGGGCAGCCAGCGGATTCTGGCTACCAGGCCGAAAATCGCCCTCGAGATCCATCTCGACGACCTGGCCCGGTTCGGTCATTCGGTCGATACCGTCCTCGCACTGCTGCCGCGCGACGATTACACCGGCGAATTCATGATTCGGCCGGATTGGGAGAGGCTATCTCCGTGGGAAGGTCGCGGATCGCTTCCGGCGCAGGGGGTCGTGAATGTCTTTCTCCGGCCTCGTGCATGATTCCATCAGCATCACGCCTGACGTTGATCGACTCGTTGCGTGCTTTGGCGACACTCGCAGTTTTTGGATTTCATATCCGGCCATGCGTCGACGGCCTCGCATTAGAGACTGTGCGCTACAGTTGGCTGGGGGTCCAGGTTTTCTTTGCCGTCAGCGGATTTGTCATCGGCCTCAGCGTCAGCGGGGCACGGATTACTCCCGAGTACGTGGGTCGTTTCATCCTTCGTCGTTCGGTCCGTTTGGACCCACCCTACTGGTGCGTGATTGTCCTTGCAGTGAGCCTGTTGCTCGCCTCGAATGCTTTGCTGCCGGATCGATCGCTGCCTGTTCCGGGCCCCGCGGCAATCGGCGCGCACCTCGTCTACTTGCAGAATGTTCTGGGGTATGGCGACATCGTCGACGTCTTTTGGTCTCTCTGCATCGAGTTCCAACTGTATCTCACGTTCATCGTCCTGTTGGGCTTCGTTCAATCATTATCGGCGGACCGCTGCAGCCTGGAGGGACGTGCCGGCTTGGCTGCGATTGTCTTGTTTTCATGCATCGGGGTCGCTTCCATACTGGCCACGCCGATTTTCAAGATACCGCCAAAGACCTGCTTCCTGACCTACTGGAACGAGTTCTTTGTCGGAGTCCTGACCGCTTGGGCATTGGGCAAACGCCTGTCTCCCATGTGGTATGCGACGTACCTCCTGTCCGCGGTCGTTGCGTCGGCGTTCCTATATCGAAATATTGAGCTGCCGACGGCCGCGGCCACCGCGATCATCATTCTCGTTTCCGGTGAACGCGGATGGCTCGCGACTGGACTAAACTGGCGACCGTTGCAAATTCTGGGAAGAATGTCGTACAGTTTTTATCTGGTGCATACGATCGTGCTGTCACGCTTGACGCGACTGGTCGACCGCTCCGGCATGGAATCTGATGCCAAACCGTACGTGATCATTCCCGTGGGATTCATCGGGAGCTTGGTCGCCGCCGGGCTCCTCTACTGGTTTGCCGAGCTTCCCTGTGTGCGACTCAGTAAGCGATTCAAAGGTCAATCTTAGCCGCAGTCGGCGCCGCCCACTGAGTTTTCAGGCAGATGTTGCAAAATCACGTTCAAGATGTTTCAACGAATCACGAAGGCGCGTCGGCTCCTGTTTGCCGCATCGCTTTGGGGCCCATATCGGCTCGTCCGTTGGTCTCGATCATCGTGCCCAGCTTCAATCAGGGACAATTCATCCGACAGACGCTGGATTCCATTCTGAGTCAGGATTATCGCCCTGTGGAAATCCTGGTCATTGATGGTGGCTCCACGGACGAAACCGTCGACGTGCTCAAGTCGTTCGGCGCTCGGCTCGATCTCACCTGGGTATCGGAACCGGACCGCGGTGTCGTCGAAGCCGTCAACAAAGGTCTCGCGGCGGCCCGCGGCGAAATTGTCGCGATTCAGAGTTCGGATGACTGCTATTCTCCCGGCGCGATTGCCCGCGTCGTGAGAGAATTCAGCGCCGATTCGCGCGTCGGACTCCTCTATGGGGATACCGTCAAGGTCGACGAGCACGGCAACGATTTATCGAGGTATCGAATTGGCGAGTTTTCGCTGGAAAACCTGTTCTTAATCAAAACTTGGATTCCGCAACCCTCGGCGTTCTTTCGCAGGGAATTATACGAGGTCATCGGCGGCTGGGATGAACGCATTCCCTACGCCCCAGACACCGACTTCTGGATTCGCATGGCGTTTCGCACAGACGTGCGCAAGGTCGACGAGTATCTGTCGCAGCGGCGGGTGCACGGCGCCCAGCGCGATGTACAGGCCGCGCGAATTCTGCGCGACTATTCCAAGATGATCGAACAATCGGCGGAGATCCGCCAGGCGCCTCGGCACCTCCAGCGGGCCGCTCATGCCGGAAAATACTTGCTGCGCAGTCGTTACAACCCGGAAAATTCCGACTGGTTCGTCGCCCGTGGTCTGATTCGGGCGGCCTGGATCTGCCCCAAGAGTTTGCGCTGGAAAGACATTGTACGATTTCTCTGTATTCAGCCGTTGCGTCGCCGCGCTTCGCGCGCCAAGCATTGGTTGCGGAAAGCATTATCGGGCCTTGGCATGAAAACTGAAATCTCCGGTGCTGGAACGAGAAAGCAGCAATGAACCACCAATTGAAAACAATGAATCGTTGGCAGACGATCCACGATTTCGCGGGCGTTCTCATGAAGGATCTTTGGCGCTATCTTCCGGCGCTGCGTGAGACTTCGCAAGACCATCAACTCGATGGCCGGTGGATCGAGCTGCGCAACCGTTTCGAAGTCTTGGAGCACAATCCTCAGGGGCGCGGCGTACGCTGTCATTGGACCTGGAGCAGCGACCTGCACGCCTGCAACGTCATACCGGCTTTCGGACGCCGGTTGATGCAGCTCGCTCTGTCGCAATGGCCGATCGAATTTGCCGATGCTCCCGTGTGTGCAACCGGCCAGAAAAAAATCACGTTTGCATTCGCGCACGATGGGGCGGCGCGTCTGCCGCACTTGCAGCAGGTCATTCGCACGATTTTCGCACAGCAGGAAGTGCCGGTCGAAATTGTCGTGGTTGATATTTCGGCCCGGCCCGTCGGTTCAGATCTGCCACGGGAAGTGGTTTACTTGCACGTTGACACGGCCGGGATTCCTGCCGGCTGGCGCAAGTCATGGGCGTTCAACATCGCAGCTCGGCGCGCCAGTTCGGAATTCCTCGTGTTTCATGACGGGGACGTTTGCATCCCCAAAAGATATTCGCTAGAACTGTTGGCAAGTTTCAATCAAGGCTACGACGTCGTCTCAATTCAGCGTTTCCTGTTCTACCTCGACGAGGCGGCCACGCAGCACGTTTTTGACGGTGGTGCGATTCCGCAAACAGTACCGGCACGCGTGCTCCAAAATTTCAAAGGGGGAACGCTCGCCGCTCGCCGCTCGACATTCTTCGAAATCGGCGGGTTTGACGAAGGCTTCGTCGGCTGGGGTGGTGAAGACGACGAGTTTTACGATCGATGCGGGGCGCGGCGCCATTGCCGATTCGGCTATGTGCCGTTCATTCACCTGTGGCATCCGCCCCAGCCCGACCGTATCAAGCCCAATAATCTGAATGTCAGACAGGTGCTGCCCTATCGGCTCGGGCTCCCCGTCGAAGACCGCATTGACGAATTGCGACATCGGGATTTCGGCAATATTGAAGGGCCAGACCCCTCGGAAAGTTACAAAGACCAGCACTCGGTTGCTTCCGTGGCCGCCCGCTGATGGTCACATTCGCGATACGAAAACGAAGATTTAACGATGTGTGGGTTATTTGGGCTTGTCGGGCGGGCCGATCGCGACAAACTGGTCGAATGCGCCAGAATGTTAAGTCATCGCGGACCAGACGCCTTCAGCAGCTACAGCGATGAAAAATGGCCCGTTTTTCTGGCGCATTGTCGGCTATCGATCATCGATCTCTCGGATCGAGCCTTGCAACCGATGTCGAGCCATGATGGGCAAGTCTGTCTCGTCTTCAATGGTGAGATCTACAACTTCCGAGCGCTGCGTACGGAACTCGAGCAACTGGGGCGGCGGTTCCGTACCGACAGCGATACGGAAGTCATCCTGCATGCCTACGAAGTGTGGGGATCAAAGTGCCTCGAACGACTGACCGGGATGTTCGCCATTGGGATCTGGGACCGTCGGCGGAATCAATTGCTCCTGGCGCGCGACCGGCTGGGCATCAAACCGCTTTACGTGTATCGAGGACACAAGACGATCGCGTTCGCTTCAGAGCCGAAGGCCTTGGTTGGCTTGCCCGACTACAATCCTGAAATCGACCAGCATGGATTGGTCACGTATCTATTATATGGCTATGTGATCGGTCGGCCCTCGATCTGGCGCGACATCGAGCGGCTCCCGCCGGGAAGCTGGGCCGTCTACGACCTGTCAGCCGAGCGGTGGACGGAAGGCATCTATTGGAAACTCGAGAATCAGCCCCAGGACTGGACGCTCGAAGATGCGACCGACCGGATGCAGGATTTGCTCGATACCGTCGTCGCTGATCACATGGTGGCCGACGTGCCCGTTGGCGTGATGCTCAGTGGCGGGCTCGATTCCAGCCTCATCGCCGCCAGCGCTGCACGCGCCCGTCCGGCCGTTCAAACCTTCACGATCGGCTTCGCCGGCTGGGACCTCAGTGAGACTGACGACGCCAGTGCCGTCGCCAATTACCTGCGATTGCCGCATCACGTCCACGTCCTGGATATGTCGACCTTCGGAAATCCTCAGCGGGTTCTCGATCTTTTTGATGAGCCACTGGCAGACACGGGAATCTTTCCGACAGCGACGGCCTGCGAAATGGCACGGCAACATGCCACGGTGGCCCTCTCGGGAGACGGCGGCGATGAACTGTTTGGCGGGTACGTGTGGTATCTGCAGCTTGAGGCGTTGCCCATGCGCCGCAAGCTCGCGTATTTTGTCGAATCGTTTCGCCGTCAGATGGGAGTCGGCCGCGTCTGGCCGCAGGGAGTGGCGAACCGCGGCGAGTATTATCGCTTCTTGAACGCCCCATCGTTCAACCTCGATGAGATGGCGGCGCTGTTTCCCTGGCTGGATCAGGCCCGCAGCCGCGAGATTCTCGAAGCGATTTCTAACAATGTGGTGCCGCGGGGATGTGGGCGCTACCGCCGCTGGCAACTCTACGATGCCGGAAAGTATCTTATCGACAATAACCTGACCCGTGTCGATCGTAGTTCGATGGCCTTCGGACTGGAGGTTCGAGTTCCATTTCTTGATCATCGCATCGTCGAATTTGCGTTTTCGTTGCCGGAACATCTCTGTATCGCCGACAGCGAGACGAAGGTCTTACTCCGGCACCTGGCAAACCGCCGGCTTCCGCCGCACAATGTCGCGAAACTCAAGCAAGGCTTTTCCTGTCCGATCGAACGCTATTGGCCGGCGAAAGAGATGGCCGCCAGCGTTCGGGGCGGCACGCTTGTGTCCGAAGAAATCGTCTCTCGAAATCAGGTCGACCACCTCCTGGATGGATCGGGCTTTTCGAATACTCCCTATCAGATTTGGGTCCTTGCCGCGCTCGAACGCTGGTCCCAGCGCTGGCTGTGCGGTTGCGCTGAGACTTGATCCACGTTTCACCAGTAGACCAGCCAGATCGCAGCGATGAGCATTTTGCCGACAATTTCCGAGGGCGTGGTGTCGCTGTCATTCGACGACGCACTGGACGAACACTTGGATTTTGCCGTGCCCCTCCTCGGCGAACGGGGACTGACCGGCACATTCTACGTGCCTTTGTCGGCGTCCGGATTCACGACGCGATTGGAAGAATGGCGCGCGGCTGCCGACCGCGGCCATGAACTCGGCAACCATACGATTTTCCACCCGGCAGATCGCCGCAAGCCATGGGTCCGTCAAGGAAACGAGATCGACCGGTACACCCTCGATCGAATGCGGCAGGAGTTGGAAGTTGCGAATCGGCTGTTACAGGCTCTGGATGGTTGTCCGGCGCGAACATTTGCTTACCCGTGTTCGAATTCGATTCTGGGCCAGCGAGGAATGATCAAGCAGATGCTTTTCAAATTCGGCTTCGAACGAACCCGGCTGCCGGCAATCGTGGACCGCTGGCATCTGGACTGGGGATCGACCGAGACGAGCTATGCACCGATCGTACAGAATTTGTTTCTGGCCAGTCGCGGCGGAGGATTGACGAAAGATTGTGCCGTCCCGGAGCTGGCCGTGTTCGACAGATTCAAACTACCGAGCGTCGCCATCGCTGGGTGGTCACTGGGTGATCTCATAGAATATACCGAACGGGGCTTGTCTGGCCGTACTTGGGTCATTCTGCAGTTTCACGGTGTGGGCGGCGGCCACCGCATGAACTGCGATCTGCGCGTATTTCGCGAGTTCGTCACCTGGCTATATGACAATTGCCGCGATCGCGTCGCGACAATTCGCGACGTCGCTGCTTGCCTGTGGGCCGAGGCTCGAAACGATTCGCGCCACGTCGACTTGACGCCGGCGCCTCTGTAAATCAACGGTATTGCGAATCGACGATTATGTCAGAAATCATCGCGGCGCTGGTCTCAACCGTCATTCCAGCTTTCAACCGGCCTGTCATGCTGCGCGAAGCGGTCGACAGTGTCTTGGCGCAAACATACCGGCCAATCGAAATCATCATCGTCGACGACGGATCGACCGACAGGACGCCGCACGTCGCCGAGGAATTGTCTCGAATGCACGGGGAGACGGTCCTCTTCATCCGCAAGGAAAATTCAGGGCCTGGTCCGACGCGCGAAGCAGGCCGTCAGGCGGCCCGCGGCGAGTTCATCCAATACCTCGATAGTGACGACCTTTTGCGGCCCCGTAAATTCGAAATGCAAGTCCAGGCGCTGCGCGACCGACCGGAATGCGGCGCCGCTTATGGTTATATCTGCGTCCATCCCTCGAACAGGCGGCCGGTCGAAAAACCGTACAAGGGCTCCGGCCAGACACGCGACACGCTTTTTCCCTGGCTGCTTGCCGATCGCTGGTGGAACACCGACTGTCCCCTCTTTCGCCGGTCTGTTTGCGATGAAATCGGTCCATGGACTGATCTCCGATGGTCGCAAGACTGGGAGTACGACGGACGCATTGCGGCCTTGGGAACTCGCCTGGCCCACGTGAAGGAGTTCGTCTGCGACGAACGGCACCATTCCGAACCCCGGCAGACATCCCCTGCCGATTGGACCACTCCTGATCGGTTGGCGGCACGAATCAGATTTCTGGAGTTGATGCTGGGTCACGCCGAACGGGGAAAGGTCTCGGCCAGGTCACCCGAAAGACAGCATTTCACCCGATGGATTTTCGCCACGGCCCGTCAATGTGCGCGCGCCGGCCTGATCTCCGAAGTCCACAAATGCATGCAACTCGCCGAACAAAGCGCCGCGGACTGTAGTGAAGTCCGCCACGGTTTTGGCTCGTTTCGTTCACTCTGCCGCTGGATTGGACCAAGAAATACCGGCCGCTTGCTGATGCTCGGCGAACGGATCAAGCGCCGTCCGAGCCAGCATACTCTGCAGGAATCCTTCGCACGCGATTTGCCATGACAAGTCCACGCATCTCTGTCGTCATGACCGTGTACAACGGCGAGCGCCATTTGCCGAGCGCCGTCGAGAGCATTCTGCGCCAATCCTTCTCCGACTTCGAATTCATCATCGTGAATGATGGTTCGACCGACGGTTCGCGAGCGATCCTGGATGATTTCGCCGCACGTGATCGCCGAATGAAAGTCATCGATCAGCCTAACGCCGGACTCACGAAGGCATTGCAACGCGGCTGTTGCGCTGCGACAGGTGAATTCATCGCCCGTCAGGACGCCGATGACTGGTCGCACCCACAGCGTTTGGAACGCGTGGTGCAATTGCTGGATTCCTGCTCAGCGGCGAGCATGGCCGGTTCCTGGGCGCTGCACATCGATGACGACGGCGAGATCGTCGATCGAGTTCAGCCGCCGGCCGATCCGCAGGAAGCCACGCGCCGATTGCTGCACGACTGCTGCGGACCGCCCGCCCACGGGACCATGCTGGTTCGAAGGTCCGCCTACGAACAGGTCGGAGGCTATCGCACATGCTTTTATTATGCCCAGGATTCCGACCTCTGGCTGCGACTGGCGCAAATCGGACTAGTCGCCTATGTGCCTGAAGAACTTTACCATGCGCGATTGTCGCCAGCGAGCATTTCAGGTTCGAGAAGCGACTGGCAATTGCAATTTGGAGAATTAGGACGATTGGCTCACGCCGCTCGCATGCGCGGCGAATCGGACGAGCCACTGGTCAACCGCGCCCTGCGACTGCGGCAGGAATTGCTGGAGCGGCAGGCGGCAATATCGGACATCAACTGTCAGCAATCGGGCGCACATTACCGAATTGGCACGTGTTTGAGCCGGCGCGACAGCCCACGCGCCCGCTACCATTTTTGGGCTGCGATTCGGCTGAATCCGCTCCACTGGCGCAGCTGGTGCCGGCTGGGATTCGAGCTGATCCGACGGCCGTTCCTCAGGAGGCCGGCGAACGCCTGCGACGCAACGGTCAGCCATACGATCGGCAGCACGACCGTTTCAGGCCACGAACGGAAGTAGCCTGAATTCCCGCTCGTTCTGCCGGTGCAGGTAACGTCAGTTGGAACAAATCGAGATCGGCGACAATGACCGGTGCCCACGAAACGAAAGCTGCATTCTTCTATACGAGAATTTATCTGGCGCCCGGCTATGCCGATTGTGGTGCACCCGAGAGTCACTATGCGTTTGACGAGCTCAACAGATTTATCCGCGAGTTTGGTCTGCAGGATCGAAAATGTCTGGAGGTGGGTTGTGGACGCGGGGCCTTTCAAGATCTTGTCGCGGACTATACCGGCGTCGATCTCAGTGGCTCCGTCGCGCCGCTGTTTCATAAACCATTCGTCGCTTGTGATGCGGCGAGTCTCCCGTTCGAGCGCGAGTCATTCGACGCACTGTGGAGCATCACCATGCTCGAGCACGTCCCGAATCCGGAAGCCGTGCTGCAGGAAATGCGACGCGTGCTGCGCCCGGGGGGGCTATTGTATTTGAAGCCGGCGTGGCATTGCCGTCAGTGGATTTGCGAAGGGATCCCCATCCGCGAATATCGGGAGTTGACGTTGCGGCAACGCTGGATCAAAGCTACTTTACCGATTCGAAATGCACTCCCGATCCGAGTGGCAATCGCGATGCCAGTCAGAATTGTGCATTGGTTGCGAAGCATGTTCGTGGGACGCTCACGGCCGTTGCCTTTCCGGAGACTGCATCCGGATTACGGGACATTCTGGATGGCGGATTCTGATGCCGCCGTATCGCTGGATCCCTTTGAACTGATCCTCTGGTTTCGCAGCCGGGGCGACGACGTTTTGAGTCATCCGACGTTGACGGCCGCGTTTTTCAGCCGCCATGAACCCCTCATCGTTCGTGTCAGTTCCATTCGTTGAATCAGTGTGTGGCAATCACGTCATGAAAGAGGGTCGTCGCCAATTCCGGGTGTCCGACGTCGCCATTGCGATTCCGACCTATGGTCGAGATCAGGTGCTGCTGGAGACGATTCAAGGGTGTCTGCATTTGGATAAGCCGGCCGGCGACATCCTGGTAATCGATCAGACACCCGAACACGACCTGCCGACGGAACGTGCACTGCAAACACTGCATAATGATCAGCGCATTCGCTGGGTGCGGCTCGCGCAGCCTTCGATTCCCCGCGCGATGAATCGGGCCCTGCAGTCGACGGAGCGGTCGTTGGTGCTCTACCTGGACGACGACATCATTCCCACCGCCAGCCTGGTGCAGCGACACGTGGAGGCCCATAACGAATTCGACCCGTGGGTGGTCGTGGGGCAGATCATTCAGCCCTGGCAAGAACCATGTGACGTTTCGCCGCCGGCCGCGCCAAGTCCATTGTGGGTCGACTTCGATTTTCCTTTTCATACGACGCAATCGTGTTGGTTGCAGAATGCAATGGCTGGAAACATGTCGGTGCGCCGCGACCGGACAATCCAAATCGGAGGCTTCGACGAGAATTTCCGGGGCGTCGCCTTTCGTTTCGAAACGGAGTTCGCGCGACGAGTAATTCGCCACGGAGGTCGAATTCGGTTCTGTCCCACTGCCGGCATCCGGCATTTGCGCGTCGCGCGAGGGGGAACCCGGTTGTATGGGAACCATCTCACGTCTGCCGATCCGAACCATGGGGTTGGTGACTATTATTTCGCGATGTCTGCGGGATGGACTGCGGAATCGGTGCGGTACATGTGGCGGCGAATGGCGCGCGAAATCGCCACGAAATTTCACTTGCGCCATCCTTGGTACATCCCGGTCAAACTGGTCGGTGAGATGCGCGCCTGCTGCTGGGCTTTTCGCTTGCAACGGGGTGGGCCGGCGCTGCTACCGCACGCCTCGGAAGGCGCTGCAGCGGCGACAACCAATGTTTGCGATGTATGCGACAAACCGTTAATTGCCGAATCGAAATGACCATCCGTTTAGCGATCGTGACGACGCACCCGATTCAGTACCAGGTGCCTTGGTTTCGCGCCTTGGCTGCGGAGCCTGCAGTCGAATTGACCGTGTTTTATTGCCAGTTGCCCGACGCAGCGCAGCAAGGCGACGGTTTCGGCGTCGCGTTCGCCTGGGACGTTCCGCTTTTGGAAGGCTATCGGTACGAAGTGCTGCCGAACGTCGCCAAATCTGCGAACGTCACGACATTTCGGGGTTGCGACAATCCTGCTGTCTATGAAAAAATTCAGCGCGGCCGATTTGATGCCGTGATCGTCAACGGCTGGGTCGCCAAGAGTTGCCTGCAGGCCTTGTTCGCCTCCCGTCGTGCGGGGATCCCTTGCATTGTCCGCGGAGAATCGAACGCCATCCGGCCTCGCGCGTGGTGGAAGCGGCAGATTCATCGGTCGCTGCTGCGCCAATACGCCGCCTTTCTCGTCATCGGGTCAAGCAACGCCGAATTCTATCGTGGACACGGTATTTCACCGCGACGAATGTTTCCCGGACTGTACTGCGTCGACAACGCCCGATTTACATCCGCGGCCGACAGGCTGCGGGGCCGGCGGAATGAACTGAGGGCAGCCTGGGGAATCTCCGAGGACGCGACAGTCGTTATGTATTGCGGAAAATTCATCCCTAAAAAGCACCCGCTGACTCTCTTACGGTCGGCCTCGCTCGCCTGCAACACGGGCACACGGTTGCACTTGCTCTTGGCCGGGGACGGGGAACTTCGATCCGAATGCGAAAGTTTCGCACGGGCGCGGCAAGTGCCAGCAACTTTCGTCGGCTTTCTCAATCAAAGCCGGCTTGCTGAGGCTTATGTCGCTGCGGATTGCCTGACGCTCCCGTCCGATGACGGTGAAACTTGGGGATTAGTCGTGAATGAGGCGATGGCCTGTGGTCGTGCGGCAATCGTCAGCGATCGGGTTGGCTGCGCGCCCGATCTGATCATTCCAGGGCGGACCGGAGAAGTATTTCCCTTCGGCGACGAGCCGGCTTTGGCCGAACTTCTGTCGCGGATGGGTGCTGATCGTCACCGGCTCGTGGAAATGGGCCAGGCGGCCCGATCGCACGTCGCCAATTATTCGATCGACGCCTTGACATCCGGGACGCTGGCGGCGTTGGATTTTGCTTGTGCTCCCAGTCGTCGCGCTGCACGGAGGACCGCACGGAATGATTGAGCCCATTTATTATGCGATCCTCGCGGCGGCCTTCGCCCTGGCGGTCGTCGACTGGCGGCTCGGTTTGTACCTGTGTCTCGCGTTCGACGTCGTTCGAGATCCCGTTCGCAAGCTGGCGGAAGGCCATCTCGTCTATATTACGGTTTCGGCCGCCACACTCTGGATCGCAGTATTTGTCGGAATGTTGCACGCACTGGGGCAGCAGGTGTTTTCGCCTGTCCGCATGCTGCCTTCGTTCCGAAATGCCATCAATTTGTTGTTGCTGGGTCTCATTCCGGCCGCGATGGTGTCAGTCCTCTCGTACAGCGGCGGTTGGAAAATCGCCGCCGTCGGATTCGCCTCCTACACGTTGCCCATCATGGGCACTATCGTCGGTTTTCATCTGCCTCGCCGATCTGATGAATTGTGGCGACTGCTCCGATTCTATTGCCTCGTGAACGCGATCATGCTCGCGGGTACGATTTTCGAATTCCTGAAATATGACTGGCCTGTGTTAGGCGGGATCAACATGGTTTGGGTCCGGCAGCAAACGGGTCATCTCGTCGAATTGATATCGGGGTTCTATCGCAGTCCGGACGTGATGGGGCTGCACGCCGCCAACCTGACGATGTTCAGCACGGTTTTGAGTATGCACCCAAGGACCAAGTATAGATGGTTTTGGTTCGCCGTGATCATTTGGGGCACAGTTTGCCTGTTTCTTTCAGGCCGTCGCAAAATGATCGGCATGCTGCTGGTATTTGCGGCGGTCTACCTGGGGTTGCGTATGAAGCGCACCGGATTTGCCAGCGTGGTTCCATTCTTCGTGATTGCCTCGTCAGTCGGAGGAGCCGTCTTTCTCGTGCTGCGCGAAGGGAAGAGCACTGAGGAATACGCCACGTATGCTCAGACGGCATTCACTGAAGGGAGCGAACGATTTCAAGAAAACGTGATCGGCGGCGTCGTCGATTCATTGCAACAGTCGGGAATGCTGGGACTGGGATTGGGTACGGCCACGCAAGGCCGGTACTACGTCGAAGCGCTGCAAGGTGCAAAAACTTGGCAGGAAGACGGAATCAGTCGAATATTTGCAGAACTGGGATTAATCGGAGCGCTCTGTGCGGGTCTGGCGGTGGCGAATCTGCTGCGCGCCGCCTATCTCGCCTGGAGGATGGTCCCCGTCTTGAGCCACGTTCATGAAATTCAGATCGGCCTCGTGGCCATCATTGCGGCCAGTGCGGCCAGTTTCATTATTTCGCACCAGGCGTTCAGCGGGGATCCGTGTGCTCTGCTCCTCGTGTCGCTGCTGTTTGGCGTACTGCTTTCGGGGCCCATTCAAGTCGTGCTTGCCATGATGGCATATGAGCGAAGGACCGCCGCTCTCGAACATGATACCCCCCGTCCGCAAGTCGGAGCCTGATGTCGGCCATGCGCGTTCTCGTTGATGGACTCTCGGCTACCTCTTATAGCGGCCGACACGTCTTGTTGGGACACCTTGAGCAACTTGCCGCCGTGGCCTCCCGTCAGCACGAGTTTTTCGTGATTTATCATCCTTCAAACACCGGCCTGCGCCGTCTGTCCGCCACCAACGTGCACTGGATCGCAGTCCCCGAAGCCGTGCGCGATTGGAAGCGACGCGCGATCTGGCAGACGCTGTCGCTGCGTAAGACCATCCGCGCGACGCAGGCGGATCTGCTGTTCAACCCGAATGGAACGATCTTTCCGGGGAGTCCCCTGCCGCAAGTGTCATTGGCACAGAATCCTTGGTGTCTGACACCTGCTCTCCACTGTGGGTTGCGAGATCGCAGCAAGGCACTTCTCCAACGCCAAGCCTACCGCCAGACCGTCAAGCACGCCGACCTGTTGGCTTACAACTCGGAATTCATGCGTCATGCCTATCGACAAAATGCCGCTGGTTTCCGAGAGCGCGACAGTTTGATCGCCTATCAAGGTCTCGATGACGAGACGCATGATGCCGCCGGCAGCCTGCGAAATCAGGCGCGCAAGCAGAGTCATCGAATTCTCGTCGTCTCCGTCATGGCCCCGTGGAAAAATCTCGAGACTCTGATCGACGCGCTCGTCATTCTCCGCCGGGGCGGTGTGCCCGCCACCCTCAATATCGTCGGCCCCTGGGCCGATGCCGCCTATGAGCAGGAGATCCGTGAAAAAGTTGCCATTGAGCGGTTGGCGAATCACGTCCACATTACCGGTGGTGTCACGCGCTTTGAACTCTACGAACAATACGCTGAAGCCGCGGTGTTCTGCCTGTTGAGCCGTTGCGAATCGTTCGGAATCCCGGCTCTCGAAGCGCAATTATTCGGCACACCGGCGGTCGTCAGCGACGGATGTGCGATGCCCGAAATCTGCGGCACCGGGGCCGTTGCCGTCCCGGCCGGCGATGCGACTCGCGCCGCAACCGCTTTGGCCGGATTGTTGGAAGATTCGAATTACCGGCACGAAATGGCGCAGGCGGCGCTGGAAAATGCGACCCGGTTCCGTTGGAACACCTGTTCACTCCCCCTGCGGCGGATCTTCGAACTCCCCGCCGTCAGAAACTCGCGCCCTCTCAAAACGACAGAATGACGACAATCTCGACGATCCAACGTGCTTGCCGTGTCGTCCATTTTCAGCGCAAACCGATGAACGGCCATTTCAGCGTGGAATCGCATTTCGCGGATGTGCGTGGTTTGCTGTCGCCACGCGTCGCGGTAGATCTCGAGATCATGCCCCGAGTCAGCCGCGGTGTGTTGCCACGAATCCAGAACATGATTGCTGCCCGCCAACGGCAAGGAGCCGTCAACCACATCGTGGGCGATGTTCATTACATTGCCGCATTGCTCGATCCATCCAGGACGATCTTGACCGTGCTCGATTGCGACATGCTCCACCGTACGGCGGGGCTACGGCGGGCGCTATTGAAATACTTCTGGTTTACGGTTCCCGGCAAACGAGTTGCGGCGATTACAGTGATCTCGGAAGCCACGCGTCGCGAGGTGCTCCGCCTCGTCGATCTCGCGCCCGAGAATGTGCACGTGATCCCGGTATTCATCAGCCCCGACTTTCAATACCGTCCGTGCGAATTCAACGCCGAATTCCCCACGATCCTCCAGATCGGGACCCGCCATAATAAAAACCTCGAGCGCCTGATTCTGGCGCTCGAGAACGTACCTTGCCGACTGGTCGTCGTCGGAGAACTCTCGGACGCACAGCGTCGCCTGCTCCATCAATGCCGGGTCGTCTGCGAAAACCAGGAAAACCTGACTTCGGCCGAAATCCTCACTTTGTACGAGCGATCGGATCTGCTGTGCTTTGCTTCCACTCTGGAAGGATTTGGCATGCCGATTCTTGAGGCCCAGGCCGTGGGCAGGCCGGTCGTGACCAGCAACTGTTCGTCCATGCCGGAGGTCGCTGGAGACGGTGCTGTGCTTGTCGACCCCTATTCCGTCGAAGACATTCGAGCGAAACTCCTGAAAGTCATCTCAGACCGGGCATTCCGAAGCGATCTCGTGGACCGCGGGCAGATCAATGCCCGGCGATTCGCTCCAGCCAGAATCGCCGACCGTTATTGCGACTTGTATGAATCTCTGCACAAGTAAGGCCGACCGACTTTGACGATTCGCAAAAAGACGGCATTGATCACCGGAATCACTGGGCAGGACGGGGCGTTTCTCGCGAAGTTGCTCGTCGAACGCGAGTATCGCGTCGTGGGGGTCAGCCGGAATTGCGGACCATCGCACAGGACCGGACTGCGGTACGCCGGAATCGATGACGGCGTCGAATTGCGGTCCGTCGATCTCGCGGACGCGCGGTGCGTGACGGACCTGATCAGTGAACTCTCCCCGGACGAAGTCTACAATCTGGCCGCTGACAGTTCCGTCGCCAATTCATTTGCCGAACCGCGCCGTGTGTTCGAATTCAACTCGCTTTCCGTGTTGAATCTCCTGGAAGCCATCCGCACGGTCCGACCGACGGCCCGATTCTATCAAGCTTCCAGCAGCGAGATGTTCGCCGGCTCGCCAGTCCGGCCGATCGTTCCGGAATTACGCCTGGCGCCGCTGAGCCCCTACGCCTGTTCGAAAGCGGCCGGGCACCAATTGACCGCGATGTACCGAGATTGTTACGGCATTTTCGCCGTCGGGGGCATCCTGTTCAATCACGAGTCGATCTTGCGGTCGGAATCCTATTTCGTCAAAAAGGTCATCCGCTCTGCGATTCGAATTCGCGACGGCGCACAGGACAGCATGACCTTGGGCAATCTTGACGTCCGACGTGACATCGGACTTGCTGAAAGATATGTCGAAGCCATGTGGCTCATGTTGCAACAGACAGATCCGCGAAACTACGTGATCTGTTCCGGCGTCTCGGTCCGTCTTCGCGAAGTGGTAGACCTCGTTTTGCGCCGGCTGCAACTTTCGGGTGACGTCGTTTGCTCTCAACGGACCAATCTGCGTCCGACCGACGCGGCTGACATCTATGGCGATCCGCACCCCGCCCGGGCCGAATTAGGCTGGCAATATGCCTTACATCCGCTGGAAGCCATCGATTGGCTCCTGGACGAGGAGATTGGACTGCCCAAGAAACAAATCATCGGGTAGAACGCAACCCATTTGGCCGCCCCCCGTATGGCCCCTCGAGCGCCGAAATCCCATGAATCTTGTGCGATCTCCGACACCCGCTTGCTGATTCCGCGATGTCTCCTGCCACGACAGAATCGAACCCGACCGTGCCGAGCGACAGGTTGCGCGAGGTTGGTATCCGCGTCGGCCCGCGCGATTGTCCCAGTCCGCATAGCCGGTGGAACAAGGTGGCGCGCGTCATCTGGGTTTCCGTTTGGATCTGCCTGTTCCGGCCTTCGCCCTGGTTTTTTTACGGCTGGAGACGCCTGATCCTGCGGGCGTTTGGAGCACGCATCGGCCGCGGCGCGAAAGTCTTCCCTTCGACGCGGATCTGGGCACCATGGAACCTCACGCTAAACGATTATGCCTGTCTGTCACATGATGTCGATTGTTACTGTGTGGCGCCGGTGCGCATCGGAGCTCACGCCACCGTGTCGCAATACAGTTACCTGTGCACGGCCACGCATGATCATTCCGATCGACACATGAAGATGATCTCCGCTCCGATCACGATCGACGATCAGGCATGGGTCTGCGCCTGCGTCTTCGTCGCCCCGGGTGTTACCGTGGGGCAGGGGGCCGTGGCGGGCGCTTGTTCCGTTGTCACGAAAGACGTTCCTCCCTGGACGATTGTTTGCGGCAATCCTGCTCGCCATTTGCGAGAAAGACGACTCCTGGAATCGGACCAATCCGCCGAACACACCACGGAACAGGGAGCAAGCTGACTTGAACCTTTCGGTCGCGATTATCGTCAAGAACGAAGAGCTGAATATCGGACGGTGCCTGGATGCCTTGTGCTGGTGTGACGACGTCGTGGTCGTCGACGATTATTCCATCGATCGAACTCGCGAAATCGCCGAAGCATCGGGCGCCCGCGTCCTGCAAAATCAATTCCGCAGTTTTGCATCTCAGCGGAACTGGGCGCTCGAACATGCCGGATTGCGCCACGAGTGGGTCCTGATGCTCGACGCCGATGAGGTCGTCACCGAGTCGTTGCGCTGCGAGCTGGAAACCGCCATCGCAAATGCCGGCGCAAATACAGTTGGCTTCCAGATGTGCCGGAAAACGATCTTTCTGAACCGCTGGCTCCGTTTCTCGGACGGCTTTCCCGTGTGGATCATGCGCTTGGTTCGACGTCAGGGCGTGAGGTTCATGGATGCCGGACACGGCGAAGAACCGGTGCCGACGGTCAGTGGAACTTTGTGCAGAATTCACGAGCCCTTCTTGCATTTTCCGTTCAGCAAGGGGCTGGCCGAGTGGATCGATCGCCATAATCGCTATTCCACGCTGGAATCCGATTTCGAGTTCGACCGCAAATCATCTTTCACATTTGGCAATCTGGTTTCTTCGGATCGAGCGGTCCGCAGAAAAGCCTTGCGAAATTTGGGCAGGTTTCTGCCGATTCGCCCGTTCTGGCGATTTTGCTTTCATTTTCTGTTCAAAGCAGGATTTCTGGACGGCCGTGCCGGTTGGCAGTATGCCTATCTGATGTCGGTTTATGAAGGCCTGATCGTCCTGAAATTGCATGAACGGCAACTGCAGATCGAAAAGGCGGGCAACATTGCTCCAGCGAAGACATCGACTGGCGGCGTTACGAACCCGGCCTGATTCAATAGGTCAGCGAATACTTGAAGCTCGTCAAAACCTTCCTCAATTGAGTCGCGCTGCCAAGATGCGAGTACGTTCAAGAGGCTGGGATGGATTCACGTATTTTGCCATCGTCGGTGCGGGATTGATGGCATGGAGTCCTCCAGTTGGCGTTCATGGCAATAAGATCTTCGTGTCGCCAACGGGCAGCAACTGGTGGTCTGGAAGCGGGCCCGAGAGTGCGCTGCGCACGATTCAGCGCGCCGCGGACCTCGCGCGACCGGGCGATCACATCGTCATTATGCCCGGAACATATTTTGAGCGCATTCATGTCCGACGCGGAGGTGCACCAGACAATCCGGTGGTCTTCGAAGCGCTGGAACCGGGATCCGTGCACATCAGCGGTTCGCTCCCCGAGTCGATTCCCGCCGACTGGGCCTGGTCGGATGAAGGGGACGGAATCTATTCGACCACGACGCGCTGGCCGGTCTACTCTTTGTCAGACGAAGGCGAAGCGCTCTTTCGCGTCCCGGGGGGCGACGTCGATTCGCTCCGCAAGATTGTCCGCCGTCCACGTGCATGGGGTGCGTTCTGCTATGACCGTCAGAAGCTCTACATGTTTTTGCGAGGGCGTCAGGTTCCTGAGGGACGCCGTCTGGCAACTCATGCGCCCGCACCGGAACCGCGCGAATGGGGAGAGTTCAAATCCGCAAATGTCTGGCTCGAAGCCGACCACGTCGTATTTTCCGGGCTGCAATTCGAAATGGGAATTGGAGCCGGCGTGCTTGTCTGGGCCGGCGCCGACGTCACCGTTCGCGAGTGCGCGTTCCATGGGGCGACGTTCGGAATCAAATGCGGCGCCGGCACGAAGCCTTCTCGGAATGTGGTCGTCGAAAACTGCCTCTACGAAAATTATCCTCAGTATTTCTGGCATCGAGACTGGCTGTCGTGGGACGAGTGCTACGCGGCTTATTCCTCGTCCAGCTTAGTCACCGCCGTTGACGATGGGACCCGAGTTGTTAACAACCTGGTCGTTCATGCCGGCGACGGCTTGAGAATCACGACCAACGACGTCGACATTCGAGAAGGACTCGCGGCTTCATCGAATTGGTTTGCGTTCTGTACCGACGACGCGATTGAGCTTGATGGACATGCGAAGCGAATTCACGTCGACGACAATGTTGTCATCGATTGTCATGAATCATTCTCCGCCAGCCCCGTCCTGACAGGTCCAGTGACGATCGAGAATAATCTCATTTTGAACTCCCCTACGGGAATCAATGGCGCACAACTGAAGCTGATGCATCAGAATGCCGTGCCCGATCCGGCGGACGTCCTTCCGATTTCGAACTTGGACTTTCGACATAATTTTGCCTACGGAAACTGGCTCTGCTGGACCGACCGAGGACCGATTAAGAGTGTGCGCGTCTGTGACAACGTGTTCTGCATTTCCCATCTGGTCGATCCACTCTGGCCGCGAGGCGTCGATGACCGGGAAAATATCGTGATGGTCGTCGAGAATCGCACGGCGACCGCTACGGCCATGATGGATCGATTGCGGGCTGCAGCCGTTGGCAAGGCACAACTTTCCGAGCATTTCGCGAGGTTCCGACGGCGTTTAGAGCGCCGGCCGGGACCGTCATGGCTCGATTGGCGCAGTTCCCCGGCGACGCGGGCGGTCGATGAATTCACAAGAACGTCCTCGCTATGAATCAACGCTGTGGCCTGACCTGGCTTTCGACCGTCCTGTTGTTCACGCTCACTGGCATCGTCGTTGGCGGCCTGCTCGATCGAGTGTTTTGGGAGATTAGTTTCGACTACGTCTACCAGCCGGCACAATTCCTGATGGGTGGGACCAAAGTCGGGCTGCTGATCGGCACGCTGACGGCCGCAGCCGCGACTGCAGGAGGCCGCCAGCCTGCAGGCCCCAGGGCATTGTTGCAGGCAGGAGTTTTCATGCTGGCCGCGGCGGCCGGATCGGGCCTGGCAGCCGGGACGGCGGCCGCGATCATTTCGAAGCATTACGCGTCGCAGCCCGTTTCTCCCGCGTTGGCTCCGCGTGCACGGGTTTGGTTTTGTGAATGGCTCTGGAGGGGGACGGCTGCCGGGGCGATTTGTGCGGCGGGCTTTGGGAATTATCGGTTGATTCGGAATCGTGGTGCCAATCCGCACAACACTTAAGATCCGCGCTGTGTGAGCAACGTCGGAGAAGGGCCTGAATCAGAGCGGCCCGGCCTTGAAAATGTTGCGTT
>DASYAR010000174.1:0-15079 GCA_036501235.1 Planctomycetaceae bacterium | reverse complement strand
AAGAGGTCTGCATTCTGGTCGAGAGTGACGCTGCCGAGCCGTCCGGAGTTCACGAGTCCTCCCAGACCGGCGGTGAATGCGCATAGCGCGAGACAGCCAACGACGATTCGATTCGTGCGGACGCCCGCCAGTCGCGCGGCTTCGCGATTGCCCCCGGTCATGTAGACGTATCTGCCGAATCTCGTGTACTGCAGCACAAGATGACCGATGCACAGGATCGCGCCGGCCAGCAGTGCGCTGAACGGAATTTTCAGTTTGCTCGATAGAGAAATCCCGCCGTTCCCCAGCCGTTCAATCAACCACGGGATGTGGAACTGCTCACTCTTGGTCAGGTACAGCGACAGACCGCTGGCGATATACATCATCGAGAGCGTGATAATAAAACTCGGCAGCCGCGACGAAACGGTGAGTATGCCCGAGACGAGCCCCAGAATCACGGCCGTCAGCAAAGGGAGCAGGATGACTCCCGTCACTAGAAATGCCGAGGGGACGACTTTGTCTCCCCCCTTGCCGGCGACAGCGGGCAACTCGAACAAGACGCCGCACAGGCACGCCGTCCATAGCGCCATGTTTCCAACCGAGAGGTCGATCTCGCCGCACAGCAGAACGAACGTGAGCCCCGCCGCGACGATGCCCATTACCGCCCCTTGTTCGAGGATCTGGGTGACAGTGCCGGGATAGAAGAACGCCCGGCCGGTGAGACTGAAGAAGATGACGAGCACGGAAAGCGTCAGGAGCGGCGCGAGATCGGCCGCTTCGAACGGCAGGCGACTTTTGGTGAATTCGTCGGAGGGCTCAGGCATTCTTCAGCAGCGTCGGCTTGTCGATGGTCGTCCCCGAGAATTCACCGCTCACTCGGCCACGGCGGAAGGTGACGATCCGGTCGGCCTGGGAAAGCACGAGCTCCGGTTCGGTCGAAGCCAGGATGACCGCGATTCCCTGGTTTTTCAAGTCGCGCACCAGACGCATGATTTCCTCTTTCGCGCCCACATCCATGCCGCGCGTCGGTTCTTCGAGCAAGAGTACGCGCATCGGGCCCAACAACCATTTGGCCAGCACCACCTTTTGCTGATTGCCTCCCGAAAGGCTTCCCGCCTGGAGAGTGGGCTGCGCCGGACGGCACAAGACCCGCTCCAACAGAGGTTGCACCCTGGCGATCTCCCGCGACCGTGTCAGCCAGTTGCCGACCGTTGCCTGCAGATGCGCCAGCGTCACGTTCTTGTAGATCTCACTACCGCGGACCAGCGTTTGTGCCCGATCGGCTGCGACCAGCACGACCCCGCACCTGACGGCCCGATGAATGTCTCCGGCGGGAAGCGGTATACCATTCAGCAGCACCGATCCACGATCGGCGCGCAGCGCCCCGGCGATGGCGCGCGTCAGCTCCTGGTGCCCGGCACCGACGAATCCGTACAGGCCCAGGCATTCTCCGGGCGAGACCGACAGATCGATCTGGTCGAATGCCCCGGCGCGCGACAGGCCATGCGCTTCGAGGACGCGTGGAGCGGTCGAAGCGGCAGGCAGCGTGACCGCGTGCTCGTAGCCGAGTTCCTGGACCGCTAATCCGCGGCCCAGCATGGCTCCGATGATGCGGTGCTTATCGAGGTCTGCCGCGCGCGCCGTTTCTACCCGCCGGCCATCCTTCAGAATCGTGACCCGATCGCAGATTTCGAGCACGTCTTCGATGAAATGGCTGATGAAGACAATGGCGACGCCGCGCGCCTTGAGTTGTGCCAGGAGCGAGAACAACCGCCGCGTTTCGGGTGGGCTGAGCGAGCTCGTCGGCTCATCGAGAATCAACACTCGCGCCCCGCTGTGCAGTCCGCGCGCGATCTCGACCATCTGCCGGACCACGAGCGGATACCGATCGAGTCGGCGGCGCACGTCGACCTCGACCTCCATTTCGCGAAGAAACCGCCGTGCCTGATCGTTCATCGTCCCCCAGTCGATGCGTCCCCAGCGGCCGGCCGGTTGACGCCCCAGGAACAGGTTTTCGGCGACCGACAACTGGCCGATTCCCGACAATTCCTGATAGACCATCGCGATTCCATGCGCCAGAGAACCCGCGGGACTTTCGAGCGCGACGGGACGCCCGTCGATCTCGATCGCACCTTCATGATCGGGAAGCGCCCCCGCCAGGATCTTCATGAGCGTGCTTTTGCCAGCGCCGTTGCTGCCGACGATTCCGTGGATCTCGCCGGCCTGCAAATCGAAATCGACGCCGTCGAGCGCAATTGCGCCGCCGAACCTCTTGCCGATCGCCCGGCATTGGAGGAGCAAACCTGATGGGGAGGCGGTGGAAATCATCACACCATGCAGTGGGCCGGGTCCGCCAGGTAGAACATCGCTTCCAGGACGTTCGGGGTTTCGAGCGAGACGAGAGGGCCAGGGGTGATGATTTCGAGCGGCACTTTCTCCAGCGGCTCCTTGTTGCGAACGATGAACTGGCCGACGACGAGGGACGTCTGGTGGATCAGACAAACCGGGTTCACGGTGGTCGCGGCCAGCTTTCCTTCGCGAATCGACTGCAATCCTTCTTTCTGGCCGTCGACGGCCGTGACGACCATCTGCTTGTGAACCGTTTCCTTGAGCGCGGGGAGGCAGGCCAGCGCCATGTCGTCGCTGTGAAAAAACGCTCCGGCGATCGGTTCCTTTTCCTGGCTGAGCAGCGATTCGAAGGTGTTGCGGGCTTTTTCTTTGTCCCAGTCGCACCAGCGGACGCCTCCGCCGATGACTTCGACCTGCGGATAATCTTTGAGAGCCTTTTCGAATCCTTCGCGGCGTCCCTGGGCGCCGCTGTGGGCGCTCAGGCCGCCGATGTGGATCACCTTTCCCTTGCCGCCGATTTTCTCGAACAGATACCGCGAGCTGCTCTCTCCCATGAAGACTTGATTGGGGGTGACTTCGAGCCAGACCCCCGTGTCCCGCATTTTGTCCATCGAGACGAGCAGCGTATCCATCGAAATGACCGGGATGTTCCGCTCCTTCAGCTTTTTCACCGACGGCACGAGCGAATCGATCTGCACGGCCTGGAAGCAGCAGAAATCCCAGTCTTCGTAGACGATGTTGTCGATCTTGTTGCGCTGTTTTTCGGAATCGAACTCGCCGTCGAGCCACTCCACGTCCACGTCGAGCAGTTTGCCCCATAATTCGGCGGTCGTTTTGCCGAGGGCGCACCACGAGCTTTGCAAACCGGCGTTGGAAAAGGCGGCGCGTAACTTGCGCCGCCCAGTGCCGGAGGCCGCCTGAGGCACCTCCTGTCGACAGCCGGCCAGAACGGCTGCCGCGCCCAAGCCGACCCCGGCCGTCATCTGCCCCAGAAATGACCGTCGAGAGGAATTGCCTGGTGATGACTCTGACATGTTGATGTCTCGACTCGAAAAAGGACGCAAATGCCGGTTCGCATTTGAGCCTGACAGACAGAAAAGGCACAAGGCGTCCGCAATTCGCAGCACGAAGAAGGACCCATCGTGATCGGTCGCCCGAGTGAACGCAAGCGATCTCGATCACGTCTGCCTGAGCCCCAGAACTCTGGCATAACCCTTGAGCCGCTCGATCAGGCCGGGTATCCGACGCTGGGCTTTCGAAAACCGCAGCACCATGATCGTCACGTCGTCCTCGAACGGGCGGCCGGAGGAGTATTCACGAACTCCATCGAGCACGCCACGTCCCAGTCCCCGCACATCGTCAGTCGGCAGGCCCGCGACGATCTGCAGCAGATCGTTCTCGCCGAGCAGTCGATCCTCGGTATCGCGCGCCTCGGTGAATGCGTCGGTGTACAGGATCAACAGGTCGCCGTCGCCGATATTGAGCGCCAACTGCTGATAGCCGGCGGACTCGTCGAAACCGAGCGGCAGATTGCTTACGTTGCCGTTGTGGATCAGCTCGCCATCGTCGATGTAAGACCAAAGCCCCGCTTGCGCCCGATACCACAACGGTCGCGGATGTCCGGCGTTGCACAGGGTAAAGCAGTGGCGATGGCTCAAATACGTCGCCACGATCGCCGTCGCAAAACGTCCCTCCTGACTGAGGAGGGTGAATTCACGATTGAGTTGGCGCACGAGGTTGATCTGGCTCTTGGCGTTCATGAAGCGACGCATCAGCGAGCGCAGCATTTTTGCCGCCCCCGCGACGACTGTGCCATGTCCGGCGACATCGGCCAGCATCACCCGTGTCACGACGCCCCCGGCGCACAACGAAACATAGTGCACGTCGCCGCCGCGGCGCTGTCCCTGATAGGGCTCGCTATAGACGAAAATCTCGAGTCCTGGCGTCGTCGCGACGCTTTCGATCGATTTATTTCCGTTCCATAAGTCCATGCATTGCAGAATGTACTGGGAATCGTGGGGAGGAGTTAATGGCATGATGAAAGACAGGCAGCTCCCGACCACGTCATGGGATTGCAGCGTGGACTAAAGTCCACACTACAAGAACGCACGCGCTCTCGATAGGTGAGCCTAGTTGATCGGGTCAGAGCCTCGGAATGCTACGTCGCCTTACAGCCCGGAAAGCGTCGCAAGCCAGGCCGACTCGGGGTTGCGGCAGTTTGGGGATTTTGCTAAATCCCCACGCCACCGTTCTTTCCGTCCAACATGATCGCTGGCTTTCAGGCCATCGGCTTCGCTGCCGACGGTTTCCGCCGATCTCGTTGCCCAGCTTAAAACATCATTAGATACCGCGACTTTTGAACGCATCGCCACCAGGACAGTCCATGGAAGGTCACGTTTCCGAACGCCAGCACCACGGCCTCGTTGAGGCAGTCTTGCACGCGACGACGCGGTTCGTGGCGCGATTTCCGGTCTTCACGCTGGCCATCTGCCTGGCCTTGGCCGGCGCCTCGATTCTGTACACTCGCGACAACCTGTCGTTCAAAACCAGTCGCGCCGATCTCATCGACCCCCAGACCGAATACCACCAGCGGTGGATGAACTATACCCGTGAATTCGGCGATGTGACGGAAGACATGGTGGTCGTCATCGAGGGAGACGATCCGGCGATCGTCACGGCCACGCTCGACGATCTGGGGACGCGTCTTTCCCGTGAAACCGAGCTTTATAAGAACGTCCTGTACAAAGTCGATTTGAGTCATCTGCGGCAGAAGGCGCTGCAGTATTCGACCCCCGAGCAGCTCCAGATGATCCTGATGCAGCTCGACGAATTCAGCCCACTGCTGAAACGGTTCGATCTGTTGACGCTGCGGTCATTCATCCGCGAGTTGCGACTGGCCATCGAGCGCACGGCGTCACAGCCTCCGGAAATCGCCCAAATGGCAGTCGAGCCGCTGCTCGGACAGGTGGCGATTCTGGCCGGCAGCCTCGAAGCCTATTCGCGCGACCAGCGACGGTACGTCTCGCCGTGGCAGGCCCAGATGCCCGCCGAATTGGCGCAGCTCGAATCGGTTTTTCGCGATCGCTATCTGCTCAACGACAAGGGGACGATGGGGTTCCTGAAAGCCCAGCCGACGGCGACCGCCAGCGACTTTAACGGTTCGTCTCCGTCGATCGACAAGCTTCGCGAGGTGCTGGTCGAAGTGGGCGAACGGCATCCCGATGCGCGGCTGGCCCTCACCGGCATTCCGATCCTCGAAAGCGACGAGATGCGCTCGTCGCAGACCGCCATGTTCTATGCCTCAATTCTCTCGTTCCTCGGGGTGGCGGCCCTGATGGTATTGGGATTCAAGGGGCTCCGCTATCCGATCCTGGGGAACCTGGTGCTCCTCGTTGGCATGGCCTGGTCGTTCGGATTCACGACGTATGCCGTCGGACACCTGAATATCCTGTCGGTGTCGTTCGCCGCCATGCTGATCGGCATCGGCATCGACTATTCGACCGTGTACCTCTTGCGCTATCTCGAATGCAGGCACGAAGGGCTCGATGCCGTTGAGGCGGTCATCGAAACGGGGACGAACACCGGCCCTGGCATTTTGACTGCCGCCATCTCATCGTCAGTCGCCTTCTTCTGCGCGATGCTCACCGACTTTGCCGGGGTAGCCGAACTGGGCGTCATCGCCGGGGGCGGCATTCTCATCTGCACGGTGGCCGCGTTTGTCGTACTGCCGGCTGTGCTCGTGGTGGCCGATCGGAATCGCGGCGGGCAATCCATTCCTCAGCCGCTGCAAAGCCGCTGGTTGCGGATGCTGACTTCCAAATACCCGGCGGTCGTCACCGTCGCTTCGAGCGTGATCATTGGCGGCGTTTGCACGTACGCCTTCCGGGTGGAATACGATTACAACCTGTTGCACCTGCAGGCGCAGGGACTGGAATCGGTCGAGGTCCAGAAACGCATTTTCGACCAATCCGACAATTCGCTATTGTTTGCCGTTTCGCTGGCGGACAGTCCGCAGCAGGTCCTCGAGCTCAAGCAGAAGTTCGAGTCGCTGCCGACGGTGCATCACGTCGAAGAGCTGGCCGCGATCTTGCCGCGGCAGGCCCCCGAAGATACGCAGCTTCTGGTTCAGGCGGTGAATGCCCAGCTCGCGTCGCTGCCGGCGCGCGCCCCGTCGGCCGAGGAGCTCGACCCCAGTTCGGTCGGTCTGGAGCTTGAAAAAATCGAAAAAGTGTTGCGCTCGACGGGCTCGCCCATCGGCGCCGCGGCCCGCCAGCAGATCGGCCGGTTTCTCGATCAGCTTTCCGAGAAAGACCAGGACGATCAGATGCAGTTGCTGCGCGACTATCAATCGCGGTTTTCGGCCGATCTGCTGATGCGCTTGCAGGGATTGGCGGCCATTTCGGCCCCCGAGCCGGTCAGCCCGGCCGACCTCACGCCGGCCCTGGTCGGCCGATTCATCAGCCCCCAGGGCAAATGGCTGCTGCAGGTCTATCCCAAATCGCAAATCTGGGACATCAAGCCCCTCGAGAAATTCATCGCCGACGTGCGTTCGGTTGACCCCGAAGCGACGGGGACGCCGCTCCAGACTTATGAAGCCTCCAAAGCCATCAAGCGCAGCTATGAGACGGCGGGACTGTACGCCCTGATTGCCGTGACGATCATGTTGCTCATCGATTTCCGCAATGTGCGCGACTGCCTGCTGGCGCTGTTGACGCCGGTTGCCGGCACCGCATTGATGTTCGGCGTGTTGGGGCTGTTCGATATCGACCTCAATCCAGCCAATCTGATCGTTCTGCCCTTGGTCGTGGGTCTGGGCGTCGACGGCGGCGTGCACGTAATTCACGACTTCCGGTCGCGTTCGAAGTTCGGTCCATACAAACCCTCGGCCAGCGTGGTCAATGCGATGATCGTCAACGCCACGACGACCATGGTGGGGTTCGGCAGCATGATGATCGCCGCTCATCGTGGATTGTATAGCCTGGGATTGGTGCTGACGATCGGCGTCGGGACGTGCCTGTTGGTGTCGATCATTCTGGTGCCTGCGATTCTGACGATCATCTCGCGCGGGCGTGAGGCGCATCCCGCCGTTCCATTCATCGTGGGCGAAGTCGGCACCGCCTATCCGCGGATGGTCGAACCGTCGCACCATTCGGCGACGCATGTCGAGCCGACGCACGCCGAGTCGCCAAGTTCCGAGTCCACGTATGTCGACGATTCCGACGCACACATCGTGCGGTTCCTGCGCGGCGAAGAGGAATCAGCAGCCCATGATTCGGCCTATCGCGCCGCGGGATGATTTGGTCGCCACGTTAATTAACGCCTAACGGAAATGGTGGCTGGTTTTCGGACGTCGAATGCGCTGACGGCTTGCACGGGGGGCCGGCAGAATCGGGCTCCCAATTCAATAGAACCCGTGACGGATGCACGACCGGCGGCCTCTCTTGATTGATTCGTAGACGAACGGAACGAATGCCCGTTATCATCGAGGAGTTGCCATCACTCTTCATGAGACGCTCGCATGCGATGTTCCGGCGCTTGGATCAATCAATACGTCATATCGGGCGTTTTCGCCGTCGCGGTCGCTGCCGTGGTCGCTATGCCCTGTGCGGCGGACGAACCGAAGCCTGAAAGCGGCCTGGCTGAAAAGCCCGTCGACTTCGCCCATGACGTCGCCCCGATCATTCAGAAGCGGTGCGCCAAGTGCCACACGGGAACTCAGAAAAAAGGAGGGTTGTCGATCAACACGCGGCAAATGCTCCTCACAGGCGGAGACAGCGGTCCGTCCGTCGTGCCGAAGAAGAGTATCCAAAGTGAATTGATCGAACGGGTGACCTGCCAGGAGGCCGACGTACGGATGCCGCCGGAAGGGGAGCGGCTTACAGGAGCTCAGGTCGAGTTGCTAAAGCGGTGGATCGATGCCGATCTGCCGTGGGAAGATGGCTTTGCGTTCGGCAAGGCAACGCGCCAGGCGCCTCTCGCCCCGCGCCGGCCGGCCGTGCCCGAAGTGCCGGCCGGATTGGGGCTGTCCAACCCGATCGACCGGATCTTACATGGATATTTCGCACAACATAATGTCCCGGCCCATGAGATGGTGTCGGAAGGGGTGTTCGCCCGACGGGTTTCGTTCGATCTGATCGGCCTGCCTCCGACGGCAACGCAGCTCGCGGCGATTGAAGCAGATCGAAGTCCCGACAAGCGCGCCCAATTCATTGACAGTTTGCTGACCGACCGCGAGGCGTATGCCGCGCACTGGCTCACGTTCTGGAACGACCTGCTCCGCAATGCCTATCACGGCACCGGTTTCATCGACGGCGGGCGAAAGCAAATCACTGGCTGGCTGTATGGAGCGATTCACGAAAACCAGCCCTATGATCGGTTCGTTCACGATCTGGTCAGCCCGCCCCCCAGATCGGGAAGCGAAGGATTTACGTTCGGGATCAAATGGCGGGGCACGGTGAATGAAAGTCAGCGGCGAGAAATTCAGGCGGCCCAGTCGGTCGCGCAAGTATTTCTCGGGACCAACCTGAAGTGTGCCAGTTGCCACGACAGTTTCGTCAATCACTGGAAGTTGACCGACGCGTACGCTTTGGCGTCGGTCTTCGCCGAGGGAAAGCTGGAGCTGCATCATTGCGATCAGCCGGAAGGCATTCCCGCGACCGTCGGTTTTCTCTACCCCGAGGTGGGAGCGATCGATCCGCAGGCTCCTCGCGATGTGCGGATGCGGCAACTGGCGGATCTTCTCGTGCATGAACGGAATGGCCGCTTGGCCCGCACGATCGTGAACCGGTTGTGGGCGAAACTCTTCGGCCGGGGGCTCGTCGAACCGCTCGATAATCTGGACATCGAGCCGTGGCACCAGGACCTTTTGGATTACCTGGCGAGCGATCTGGCCGACCACGGCTTTGATTTGAAACGAACGCTCGGATTGCTGGCGACGTCGCGTGCGTATCAAATGCCGGGCGTTGGTCTCGAAAAAGGAGTGGCTGAAAGTGAAGGCTTTGTGTTTCGTGGCCCGTTCGTCAAACGTCTGACGGCAGAGCAATTCGTCGACACGGTTTTTGCACTCACGTCGACGTGGCCCGAATCGGATGCCGGTTTGCTGAAACCGGACGGCCGGGCGCAGGGAGGGCAGTTGGGAGCAATTGCGCAGGCCCTGGTCGCGCGGAAGTCGCCTGGTCCCGCGGACGACCGACCGCCGCTGTTGAATGCGAAATGGATCTGGTCGCGGGCCGATGCGCGACAGTCCGCCCCGCCGCAGACGATTTTACTGCGACGAGTCTGGTCGCTCGAAACAAAACCGACGCGGGCAATCGCCACCGTCACGGCCGACAATTCGTGCGAATTGTTCGTAAATGGCAAATCGGTCGGTAAGTCGGACAATTGGAACGTCCCCTTTCAAGTCGACGTCGCCGACGCGTTGATCGCAGGCAAAAATGTGATTGCCGTCAAAGCCACGAACGGCGGCGCAGCACCGAATCCCGCCGGTTTCATCGGCGAGGTGGTGGCCTTCGGGCCGGACGGCAAACAGGCTGCTCTCCTGTCGACGGACGATTCGTGGCAAGTGTCCGAAGCGGAGGCCGCCGGTTGGCAAAAGGCCGGCTTCGACAGCTCTTCGTGGCCTGCCGCGGCAGCGATGGGAGACGCGTCGATCGAACCGTGGCAAATCGCGCAGGCAGTCGACCGCGGGTTCCGCATCTCGCAAGTGAGCCCGCCACTGCCGGCCGGGTTTCGGATCCGCGCGGCTCTCCTGCCTCTCGACGCATTGCAGGCGGCACTGGGACGTCCGAACCGTGAGCAGGTTGTTTCCAGCCGTGATACGGTCCCTACGATGCTGCAAGCTCTCGAACTCACCAACGGAGCGCAGCTCGGTCAGGCGATTCAGCGCGGAGCGGCCTATTGGCAGAAGCAGGAAGGCAAGACCACGCCACAGATTGTCGCAGAGATTTACCAGATTGCTCTCAGCCGATCGCCGACGGCGGCTGAGACTCTACTGGCGGCGGATATTGTCGGGACTCCCGCCACGCGCGAAGGGCTGGAAGATTTTTTGTGGTCAATCTGCATGTTGCCCGAGTTTCAATTGGTACCGTAAGCCAAGTACGAGAGACATTCGGCGGGATATAGCTCATTTGACAGGCGGACAATCATGCCAAACTTACCATCCAACCGTCGCGAATTCCTGCGATTGACTGCCGCGGGGACCCTCGCCTCGCTCGCCGGGCCGTTTGACTTGCCGCTGGGGCGGCGCGTGCTGGCTGCTCCGAAGCCGGCTGCGAAATCGACCGCCGACACGCTGATCATCCTGTGGATGGCCGGGGGCATGGCCCATACCGAGACGTTCGACCCCAAGCGACACGCCCCGTTTGCCGCTGGGATGAAAGCCGACGACGTGCTCTGCACCTTTCCGTCGATCGACACGGTCGTCGACAATATCAAGATCTCGCAGGGGCTGGAGAAAACCGCCGTCGTCATGGACCGCGGCACGTTGATCCGCACCCATGTGCTGGGTGATCTGGGCCAGATCCTGCACTCGCGGCACCAGTATCACTGGCACACCGGATATGAGCCGCCGCAAACTGTCGCCGCGCCGCACATCGGCGCGTGGATCGCGCATGCCCTGGGGCCAGTCAACCCGGCCATTCCGGCGTTCATCGACGTCGGGCAGAGCTACGAAGGGAACGGCGAATCCGAAGAGCTGAAGGCTTTTCAGACCGGCGGATGCCTGGGGAGCCGGTTCAATCCCTTCCGCGTCCCCGATCCGCGGCAGGCCGTGAACGTCGTCCGTCCCCCGGCGGGGATGAGCGAGAAGCGGTTTCGGCAGCGGTTCCAGACGCTCCAAAAGCTCATTGCCGCGGCTCCCGCCGAGAAAGAAACGCGCGACGCCCAGCACGAGGCGCTCGTGAGGGCCAGCGACGATGCCTACCGGCTGATGGAGTCTCCAGCGGCCAGGGCCTTCGACCTGTCGCTGGAGCCTCGCGACTCATACGACGCCTACAACACGTGCAAATTCGGATTGGGCTGCCTCCTCGCGCGACGGCTCGTCGAACAGGGAGCCCGGTTCATTGAAGTGACGACCGAATACGGCCCCTTCCTGCAGTGGGACACGCACGACAACGGCCACACCCGGCTGGCGAAATTGAAACAAGAGATCGACGCTCCCATCGCGCAGCTCATTCGCGACCTGGAATCTCGCAAGTTGCTCGATCGCACGATGATCGTTTTGGCCAGCGAATTCAGCCGCGACTGCCTGGTGGAAGGCAAGCCCGAACGAAAGGTCCCCGACCAGGTCGAACAGCCGGCCGTGATCAACGAGTTGAAGTTCTACGGTATGCATCGGCACTTCACGGGCGCTTCGAGCGTACTGATGTTCGGCGGCGGGGCAAAGCGCGGCTTGCTCTACGGCAAGACGGCCCCCGAGCGTCCCTGCACGACGATCGAGAACCCCATCGGCGTCACCGACCTGCACGCGACGATGCTGGCAGCGCTGGGAATCGCCCCGGATTACCAGGTCGACGTCGAGCAGCGCCCGTTCTACGCCACGAAAGACGGCAAGGGAGTACCGCGGCGCGAACTGTTCGGGTGAAGGGAATTCATCACAGCGTACAAGGGCGGCTCTCCGAGCATTGGCGGCCCTTGAGGAGCAAGAGGGATGTTGGCGTTTTATTTCGTTCTCGCCGGCGTCCACATCATTTCGATGGTGACCACCGGAATCCTGTGGACAATTATTGACCTGCGCCCGCAGACCCCGCTGCGCCCACACCTTCGCGATATTCGCGCCGTACACTTTGGGTCTCTGTGGCTGGTCCCCTGGTTCCTCGGCCTGGGCCTGGCTTTCGATCGACTTAAAGTGCCGGCATGGCATCAGGCGTTCTTTCCCATCGGCCTCGGGCTCCTCGTGCTGTTCTCGGGAATCGGCTGGCTGTTTCCACGCCCGCAGGACCTGGACCCGTTCTACTACTGGACGCGTGGACCGGCCAAGGCGCTGGCGTTGATCGGACTGGCGTGCCTGGTGTTTAGCCTGTGCTGGACGACGGCTGTCCTCGTCGCGTATGCCGTCGCGCCCGTCCGCTAGCCTCGCCTTCGTGCGGCTCTTCACCCTCGTTACCAAGCTCTGCTTCGTGACGCCCGGCCGGAAGCTCCGCTTCCCCTATTCCACCAACCGCCATCAGCCGCACCGCGCCGCCGCTGGTCGAGCCTGAAGATCATTTCGCCCTGCGAGCGCCGGCCTGTCTGTCCGTCAGTGTCGCACCGTTGAGATTTCTACTCATGCTCTTTCCAATCTGCTTGTGCCGTCAAAATCCACGTTTGCCCTTCCGAGCCCACGTTTGCCCTCACGTTTGCCCTCGAAATATCTCACTTTTCCCGAGAAATCTTCACGTTTGCCCTTTTTCGTCAATTTTGGACGCTTTCAGCCGGGAGCCCTCGTTCACACGCTCTGCATGGGAACGCACGTGCGCCGACGCTCTGCGTCAACCTCGTTCCACGATTCCGCCACATCCTGGATTGATTTGCAGAACGATGGGGATTCCGACACGTCTTCGATTTCCCACGTTTCGTCAAAGATTCCCGATTTTTCACATCGACAATTTCCGGCAACCAAGCCCTCTTCTTGCCGTCTCCTTCGCGCGCTTCGCGCCTTGCCGGTAAATCATTCGTCGAATCCGCAAAATGACCACCGACGATGGTCACGGCAGAGCTCACAGAGCCACGCAGAGCGAGTCCATACTCTTGCTATCATTCGTTGATTCGTCGGTCGTCTCCCCATTCCTCTGTGTTCTCGGCGGTTCAAGTTTTTTTCGTATCTCGGCCATTTTTCCAATGATTCCTGCTTTTTCGCGCTCTCGCACAGCACCCTGACATGACGGATTCTTGATGCGTGGCGATCCGCCAAAGAATCGGCGACGGGCCGCATTATGGCTACCGCAAATCACGACCGAATTGAAACGGATCGAAGACCGCGGCGACCCAAAGAAATGCCCCGACGAGAAGTCTTGAAGAAGTGCCCGGATGAGACGCAAAGCGGAACAGCTGGGGATCGAACAGACATCGATCCCGCGAAGAAAAGGGCGTGCGAAATTCGCTGGCCTCTTCCTTCTATTGTGTACTCGGTTTTCCGATTTGAGAAGATGAACCCGAACAAACCGGCCGGATTTCAGCCAGATATCATTGGCATTCACGACGACCAGCTGGATCAAGTACAGCTCCTACCTGGTCCACGTTCGACTCACTGGCCGAGATAATGCCGTAGTGCTGTACAAAATATGCACGAGGACTTTCGCGAGCGATGTCGGCATTGGTCGTTCTCGGCGAAGGGTAAGTGACACGCAAAGGAGATGTGGATACATGCAGAATTGCGTGCGCACCTGTCTTGAGATGTCAACGGATTACCGGGGGATATTCCACGTCGCTTTGTTTCGCCACAACGTGGCAGCCCGATGTCAGCCCAGGCCAGCGGCCTGGGAAACGGCCCGACGAAACGCAATGAGCCCCAATTGGGGCGGCCCGAACCGGTCGTGGGTTATCCTTGCCGCCTGGGTGCCGTTCATGTTGTTCACGACGATTGATCGAATTCGTCTGCATTCATCATTAGGGCCGCCCTGTAGGGGCTGTGATGATTAGGCTGCGACCTTATCCCCAGGCCGTTGGCCTGGGCTGGCATGGGGACGTCCCTTTGGGACTCAACGAGACGTCTCCGCGAGGACGCAAGCACCGACGAATAAGACACCGGCGACTCGCTGGATGCCGACCTCGGTGCGGCCGTCCCCGTGTCGGCAACTGAAGAGGCAGGTCAACAATTCCTGGCACCGTTTATTCGTTTTATTCGGTCGCGTCTTCGCGCATAGCGTGTGGGTAAATCTTGTAATTCCACTCGGGGCACGTTGCGAGGCCTTCTATCGACAGCCTCGCCATTTCTGCCTCGGGAATCGTTTCACGACCACAGAAGGTTCCTTCCAAGAGGAAGGCGTCGACCGTCAGGCCGGACTGCGTTGATGTTCCCCGAATTAAAGCGAGCATGATCTCTAGGCTCGATAATGGCCGACCTGCCCAGTTCATACTGATATGGCTGAACAGTCGCCGTTCAACGGGATTATATTTCGAACAACCTGTGGGGAAGTGCGCAACGGTCACCTTTAGTGCAAACGCGTCGCAAAGCTCTATCTGCAAACGGTATTTCCAGGCGCGACAGCGGCAACCGTTGCTCCCACCGCCGTCCGCCAAGACCAGCAAATTCTTTGCCGAAGGATACAAGTGACGGCCAGCGACCATCCACCATTCTTTGATTGCTCTTACCGCGAACGCTGGCGTGTCGGCTGAAGTGCCGACCCAGACGTATCCTTTGTTAGCTCCAACATCGTAGATTCCGTAGGGTGCGGCGACGCATTCGGCCATGCTCGCAAATTTATATTCATTGACTTGAACCGGTTGCTTGCACCAGAGTTTGCCATCCGCCCGGAAATCGCCAATCAGTTCTTTCTTCTTTGAATCGACGCTGATGACGGGGTCGCCCCTCTCTTGGAACGCCAGTTTTTGAGCTTTGATGTACGCAAACTGTGCGTCGCGCTTCGGTGCATGACGTGTGAGTGCACGAATCTTTTCGTTCACTTTCATCGAATAGCAGCCCGTTGAAAAACTCGACTTTCGATCGTCACGTCGCCAGTCGGCGGCGGGACGCCGCACGAGTCGGAGGACCGCCGGCCCGCGCTGGAATTGCGAAGTCGTCGACCATGAAAGCGCCAGGACGCGCCAGATGGCA
>DASYAR010000173.1:0-13602 GCA_036501235.1 Planctomycetaceae bacterium | reverse complement strand
GGATGAGGTGGAGGCCAAGTACGCCCGCTTGATGCAGCAGGACAAGGCGGGAGACGAATTCGTGGAGGCGCTGTCGGCGATCCTGAGTCGCGAATTTGCCGCCGAGGCTCGACAGCGGAAATCAGGCTCCCGGCGGAAGCGCGACGCCGGCCCGCCTGATGCCGGCACCACTGCCGCCGGTAACGGAGCAGCGCACGGCGACTGCCACGAAGCGGCTGGCGGCGAACACGAACCGGCCGCCGTCACGAGCGACGTCCGTTCGGCAGCGGAAAAAATTTCCAACTCTGAAATCTTAGCGGAAACCCCAGAAAAAGATGGCAATCAGGAAAGACCGGGCGAGCGGCGCGACGTCAGTCCGCCGGTGGCACCGCACGGCACTTGACGCAGGGGACATGCAGAGTCACTGCCGCGCAGACATGACGGAGCCCAGGACGGCGAGAGACGGAAAGCTCAGGAGACAGACTTTCCATTTGAAAGTACGAAGAGGTTGCCCACGAAACACACCGAAACACACGAAAAAAACGCTCGTGAAAGCAAGTTCATGAATCACACGCGAGCTGCGCTCCTGACGAAGTTGTCGGCCAATTTGTCATGTTCTGTGGTCAATCTTTTGTTTGCTGCAGACTCACGATCTTCGCAGCGCGCGAAGAAAAAGACGCTTTTAGTATTACGAAAGAGATATGGCGAAACGGCCGGCGAAGATCATGAAGAAGCATAAGCAAGAGGGAGCCGCGGATGCGCACAGATCAAGCGCGAACGGGGTCAACCGGCACATCCGTGTTGATTCGCGTTATCCGCGGCAAACAGCCTTCTTTTCCGGATTCATCCGTCCGTTATCCGTGTCGATCTGTGTCTCACTGTGGCTAGCTCTTCTGTTTTGTTGCGGGCCCAGGCTGCGCCGGGTGCTAAGCGGTTCAAATTTTTGGGAGGGGCAGCGAGTCCATTTTCTCTATGGCGACATCCGCTAGAATGGCGGCGGCAGCGCTCGTATTCCGATGCCCGACGGTGATGCTGGTCCCGCGGCACAATTCCTGGAAAGGATATGATGAGCAATCTGGTTACAGTCCAACGAATCACTGTCGTCACGCACGATCGGCTCGAAGAGATGCTCGTGAAACAGTTTGCTCGGCTCGGGGCCAAAGGTTACACGAGCATGGATTGCCGCGGACGTGGGGAACACGAGCTGATCCAGGACGTTTTTTCGGGCGCGACGCGCGTGCGGATCGAAACGATCGTGCCACCCAACGTCGGGGAGGAAATCATGAAATTCCTGGGCCAGCCGCAATTCGAGCATCAACCCGTCATGGCCTGCGTCGAAACGGTGCAGGTCGGCGCATCAGTGAAAGTCTGATTCGCAGTACTGCGTCGCAGGATGGTCGTCACCCGGTGGGAGCAGGGTCGTATCGTATCGCAAGTAAACAGGCCAATCGTATTACGTCTTGATTTCGTACCCTTTGCGGTTTTCGCGTGCGAGGAACGAGTTGGCCTGCGTGTCACCGATAATCTCCCGCTTGACCGGATCCCATTTGAGCTCCCGGCCCAGACGCATCGCGATGTTCGAGAGGTGACAGATTTCGAGCATGCGGTTATGCGACCAGACGTCGGAGATCGGCTGCTTCCGCGACTTCATCGCGTCGATGAAGTTGGCGGTATGGTTTTGGCTGACCTTGCCGCCGTAAACCGCTTCGATGGCCCCGTCCGGCAGAGGATTGTTCTTCAGATCCTCGACCGGCTTTCCGGTGATCTTGCCGCGATTGACGAAGAACCGGCCTTCAGTCCCCTCGAACAGAATGCCGTTATCGCCTTCGCTGGTGATGATCATCTCGACGTTGTTGGGCATGTCGACGCGGATGGTGAATTCGGTCGCTGCGTTGTACTGATCGTCGACGACGGGAAATCCCTCCTTGTACTCGACCGGCAGGGTGTATTTGACAGGGGCGACTTTGCTCGGGCCCGTGTCGCCGGCGCCGAGCGCCCAGCAGGCAATATCGACATGATGGGCTCCCCAGTCGGTCAGTTTTCCGCCGGAGTACTCGTGCCAGTTCCGGAAGGAATAGTGGCAATTGCTGAACAGAGGAACGCCGCCGCCGTAACCTTCTCTCAATTCGGGGAGCGCCCGATAGGCAACCTTGGGGGCCGGCCCAAGCCAGATTTCCCAATCGAGCCCTTCCGGAACAGGGGCCGTCGGAATGACCGGAGAAGGTTCCATGCCGTTGATGCCGCACGTCACTTTCGTGACCGTGCCGATGCGGCCATTTCTGATCAGAGCGATGGCCTGCAGGAAGCGTTGATCGGACTCGGTGCGCTGCATCGTGCCCACCTGAAACACCCGGCCTGTCGCCTTGACGACCTTTTCAATCAGCTTCCCTTCGTCGATCGTCAAGGTGAGCGGCTTTTCACAGTAGACGTCTTTGCCGGCATACATGGCCTCGACGGCGATCTTCGTGTGCCAGTGGTCCGGCGTGGCGATCATGACGGCGTCGATGTCTTTCCGATCGAGGATGCTGCGATAGTCCTTGTAATCATCGGGCTTCTTGCCCTGGCGTTTCTCCACCTTAGCGACGTTATTCGCCAGCACGTTCGCATCGACGTCGGCGAGTGCCGCGAAATCGGCAAAGCCAAACGATTTGCTGGTGATCTCCCAGCCTTGATTGCGCAGGCCGATGGTTGCAAAGACGGGACGGTCGTTTGGCGACTGATAGCCCAAGGCCCGATTGGCCGACGGAAGCAGAATGCCGGCGGCTCCCGCGGCGGCAAGGCCTTGAAGAAACTGACGACGCGACGTCTGTGGAGATGTTGGCATTTGTCGAAATCCTTCAGGAGAAAATGAGTGAGATCATGATTTCTCCCACTACCATACCAGAAATTGGCGGCCTCTTGAACTTTCCCGATGGAATCCGCGGCGTAAAACCGAGGAAGTGCCGCGCACTGTCGTGCCCATTACGGGGGGCAGGTTGAAAGCTTACCCCACGGACTCGGCTGCGCCGTGGGGCTGTTCGAACGGCAATTGCGCAGGGACGACGGTGGGAGTCGCCTGGCGCAATCGCAGCACAGTCCAGTGCAGCCACGCGAGGCTCACGGCCGACAAAGTCAGAAGAGCCGCAAAGGCCATTTGGGGGACGCCGGTTGCACGTCCCAGCATGCCGAATAACGGGGGTAGAAAAAAACCACCGAACGCGCCCAGCATCCCCACGAGCCCGCCAACCGCGCCCACGTCATTGGGGAAATAGTCGGGAATGTATTTGAAGACAGAGGCCTTGCCGATTCCCATGCCGGAACCCAACACGAACATCACCGCGGCGAACATCCACGCCGTCGGCTTGTAGGCAATCCCCAGGTATTCGCGGCTGGGGATCGCCAGCACGACAAGCACTGCCGTCATGCCGGCAAATACCGAGTAGGTGACCACTCGCGCACCGTACCTGTCCGAGAGCCAGCCTCCCAGGGGCCGCAGCAGACTGGCCGGAAAGATGAACGTGGCGGTGTACAGCGCCGCAGAGTGCAGCGAGAGCTCATAGGTGTCGATGTAGAATTTCGGCAACCAGCCTGACAGGGCCACATAGGCGCCAAACACAACCACGTAATACAGGCTGAAGCGCCACACGCGCACGAATCGCAAGGGGGCGATAATGTCTCGCAAAGCGCGCCCCCGGTTCGGCCGGGGGTCGGGCGTGGGAGCCAGCCAGACGATCAGTCCTGCCATCAGGACGAGGCACGCCGCATACAGCGCGGGGACTGCGCGCCATCCGCCCGGGAGCCAGCCCCCCAGATAACCGCCTGCTGGAACAAGCGTCAGGATGCCGGGGACCAGCAGGACCAGCAGTTTTGTCCCCGCGGCGCCGACGTTGCCTGCGCCGAACACTCCCAGCGCGGTCCCCTTCTTGTGCGGCGGAAACCAGGCGGAATTCCAGGCGATGCCGACGGCGAACGCGTTGCCCGTCAGGCCAAACAAACCGGCGCAAATCAAAAGCTCGACGAAGCCGGTCGCACGGCTGAAGAGATAGGTTGGAATCGCGCACGCGAGCAACAAAAACACCATCGTGTTTCGGCCGCCGAAGCGGTCGGCCCAGATGCCGAAGTTCAACCGGAAGAGCGCTCCTGAAAGGATCGCCGTGGAAATCAACCATTCCAGTTGGGAATCCGAGAGATCGAATGCTTTGCGAATCGGGATCCCCAGCACGCCCAGCATCAGCCAGACGTTGAACATCAACGTGAAGGCGACTGTGGATAGCCACAGGACGCGCGTGCGGTTGCGGGACGCCGCTTCTAATTGTTTGGATGCGAAAGGCATGTCATATCCTCTTGGATCGATTTTTTTCATAGCTTCTGTTTGCGGCGCTGCTGCGTCTGTCGCCTCAACGTCACATGTTTTGCGATTGAACCACTACGCCGGCGTTCCTGCCCGGCGAACGCACACGGCGCACGCTTTGTACGAAGGTTGCCGCGAGTACGGGTCGAAGACGGCATCAGTCAACTGGTTGACGGTTTCATAGTGCATGGGAATAAAGACTTGACCGGCCGCCACGACCGGAGTGACGTAGGCCCGTGCCGTCAGGCTGCCGCGCTGCGATTGAACGATCACCGGCTCGTTTTGTCCGATGCCCAGCTCGCGGGCGTCGGCGGGATTGATTTCCACGTAGACATTCTGCGGAGAGAGCTTTCGCAGCACGGCCGATTTCCGGGTGCGGGTTTGTGTGTGCCACTGCGCGGCCGTGCCGCGGCCCGTCAGCAGCAGCAGGGGAAAGGCCGGCGAGGGTGGCTCGGGCATCGGCCGCGGGTTTTCGAAGAGAAACTTCGCGCGGCCGTCGGCATGATAGAATTCACCGGTTTCGAACAGGCGGCGGTGAGTTCCGGTCCGAGCCGCAGACGACGAATCCACTGCGGCCGTTCCGCCGGCTGGAAAAGGCCATTGAATGCCGCCGCGGTCATCGAGCATCTGGTAATCGCGAATGCCTGTGATGTCGCAGGGCCGCCCCTTCGACAACCGCTTGAGGATCTGAAACACCGACTCGGGGGAATCCCATTCGCGAAACATCTCGCCGACACCCCATGCCTCGGCGATGAGTTTGAAGATCGAGAAATCCGCCAATGCCAGCCCGGGGGCTCGGGCGACCTTCTTGGTCAGGCCCCATCGTCGCTCCGAGTTGATGAACGTGCCTTCCTTTTCACCCCAACCGGCCGCGGGGAGCACCAGATCAGCCCGCTGCGCCGTTTCGGTCGAGTGATACATGTCCTGGACGACCAGGAACTCGAGTCGATCGAGAATCTCGTGGAGCTGGCTCTGATTGATCCACGAATGGGCCGGGTTCGTGGCGATCACCCACAAGCCCTTGATCTTCCCCTTGAGAATGCCCGAAATAATCTCGGGGTACGCCCAACTGTTCTGGTCGGGAATGCGGCGCTCATCGATTCCCAGGATGCCGGCCACATCGGCCCGGTCCTGAGGCTTCTCGAAATCGCGGCCTCCCAGCAGGCTCGTCGTATTGCTGAACAGCCGCGAGCCCATCGCGTTGCACTGTCCCGTGATCGAATTGGCGCCCGTCCCCGGCCGGCCGATGTTGCCCGTCATGAGCGCCAGATTGATCAGGCTTTGGGCCGTGCGGGTTCCCTCGTAGCTCTGATTGACTCCCATCGTCCACCAGAACGAGACGCGTCGTCCTGCGTGGATCATGCGGGCCAGCTCCCACAATCGTTCGGCGGCAATGCCGGTCGCTGCCGCCACGTGCGCGGGGGTAAACTGTGCGACGAAAGCGGCGAACTCCTCGAAGCCGTCGGTGTGCGCCGCCACCCAATCGTGGTCGATCCAATCGCATTCGATGAGCAGGCGTGCCAGCCCGTAGAAGAACACCAGGTCGCTCTTGGGACGGATGGCGAAATGGTCGGTCGCCTGCATGGCCATTTCCGTCGTTCGCGGATCGACGACGACGATCCGCGGGCTGTGGGGATTGCGCAGCACGCGCTCCCACAGAATGGGGTGCGCGACGCACAGGTTCGAGCCGACGAAGACCATGACGTCCGATTCTTCGAAGTCGGCGTAAGTATACGGCGGGGCGTCGAAACCGAACGATTGCTTGTACGCGGTGACTGCCGTGGCCATGCACTGCCGCGTATTGCCGTCGCCGTGGACCATCCCCATTACGAATTTCGCGAGCGCTCCGAGGAAGGCCATTTCTTCCGTGACAATCTGTCCGGTGCTCAGGAAGGCGACGGCCTCGTCGCCGTATTCCGCCTGAATCGCCCGGAATCGCGCCACAAAAAACTTCAGTGCCGTCGGCCAATCGACCGGTACGAGCTTGCCGTGCTCATTTTTCAAAAGTGGCGTCGTGGCGCGGTCCGTCGCTTTGAGGACTTCCAGGGCTTCCCAACCCTTGGGACAGGCCATGCCCAGGTTGACCGGATATTCGGTCGCCGGCGTCAAACCGACCGCTGCCCCTTTCTTGAGGTGCACGTTCAGCCCGCATCCGGTCGAACAGTATCCGCACGTCATGGTGGTCGTCGCATCGGGACGGTCGCGGTTTGGCACCTTTCCCAGCCCAAATCCGCCCGGCGTGAGCAGCAACTCGCGCGTGAGCTTGCCTTCCCGCTCGTAGAGCTTCATGAACGCAGGCCTCCCGGCATGCGCGGGGCGACCACGGAAGTGAAGAACAAGTAGCGTTCGAGCAGTTCCCCCCCCAGCAGCAGGCCAAATTGCAGAGCGGCAATTGTCAGCGATATCGCGTCGGTCGCCACAGCCTGGCGGCCGCGCGCGAGCCACAGGGCGGGAAGCACGATCCCCCCGACGAGCCCCAGCGCGAATCGCCATTTGGCGGCGTACGCCAGATCGCCTGTCAGCAGCAGTGCCGAGCGCTTCAACGGCGTGTGTTGCTTGGTCCACAAATGTCTGAACAGTGCAGCCTCGGAAGCCAGCTTCAGGCCGCACGCCGCCAGGAGACCGGTAAATAGCCATTCGACGAACGGGGCGCCGGCTTCGTGGCTGTCGTCCGGTGTCAGTGCCGTCGCTGCGACAGTCGTGGCGATCGCCGTCGAAATCCCCAGGAGCGCGGTAGTCAGCAGGAACCGCGACGTGGTGGCCGGCCCGTTCCACAACGGGCGGCGCGTGCACTGATAAATCATGATCGAGCACAAGGCTCCGGCCAGACCCGAAACGACCACTCCTCCCCCCAGAAGCATCCGCCAGGAGTGCGCGATTTCCACCGCGGCCGACGTCCAGATCGAACCGGAGTACAGCGTCGCCAGTGCCGCAAACGCGCCGAACGCGACAATCTCGCGACTCAGCCACGACGATCTCAAGCCCAGTACGGCACGAAATGCCAGATGGGGCCGGCCCAGATGGAGCGTGCTGGAACCGAGCGCGATCATTCCAAAGAGCAGGGCCGCGCCGGCGTGAATCGAATGGATCGCATGCAACCCTCTCTGGGGATCGAACAATTGGGCCACGAATGCGACGACGAACGCCCCCACCGAGAGTTGCGTGAGCACCAGCATGGCGATGAGCGGCCAATGCGCGTGTTCCGGATGGACGGAAAGATAGTCGGCCGGCAAGGCATTCCGCGGGAAGACGCGATTTGTCTTGTAGTGCGTCGTCGGTTGAGTGTATCGCGGATCAGGAGCGGTCGGCAGAAATGATCCGGTCTCGCAGTCTTCGGCGACGGCTTGTCGAGAAATCGTGGTGATGCGAATCGCTGCGTTCGGACACGATTGGACGCAGGCCGGAGCTTCTTTCACGGCCAGGCGGTTCGAGCACATGTCGCATTTGCGAACGATTCCTCTCGCGGAATTGTATTTGGGAACGTCGTAAGGGCAGGCCAGAATGCAGTACTGACAGCCGATGCACTGATCGTCCAGATGGCGGACGATCCCCGTCAGGTCGTCCTTTTCGTAGGCGCGCACCGGACAGACGTTGAGACACGCCGGATCCAGGCAATGATGGCATGCGGCCGTCACGTGCTGCAGGAAGGGCTGCTGATCGTTGCCTCCGGACAACAGGCCCACGTCGCGCCACGTTTCCGTCTCGTCGAGTCCGTTGAGCGAGTTGCAGGCGACAACGCACGCCTTGCATCCGGAGCAGGCATCCAGGTCGACTTCGAAAGCATATTGTTCGTCAGGTCCCGGCGGGGCCGCGGGAAGCAACGTCGAGTAGTAGCGGGCCTGCAGCGGCAACACGTCTGCCTCGTGCTGCTGCGCGAACCGTTCGACCGCCGTCAAGTCTTGCTGCTCGAGCAGCAACAAATCGACCAGAGTCAGAGACCTGCTGGCCCCGCCATCGGCAGGCAGGATTGTCAGTGCTGGTTCGGCGACAATTGTCATGGACGCGCGTGCTTGGCAGTCGTGTGGTGTCGCTGTGTCAAACGGCGAAAAAGCCTCTTCCGTGAGACGTGTTCCGCGTTTCCAGGCCACCGTCGAGAGCGCGAGCGTCGAAGCTGGAGACGAGACTTCGGGAAACAACTCGCCGCAGCACGGCAAATCAAGATGATGCGTGTCGGCAACTCATTTCCTGATCGCGATTAATGCAATCGGCGTGCCAAGGAGCCGACGCGAGCCGTTGCCGCGTGAATGGCAAAATGCTTCGAGATAATGAGTTGCGACAATTTGGGAACAAAGCAATGGGCGTTGTTGCGCGACGGCCGCTGCTCGATTCCGTTGCGTGCCGGCACAAGAAGCGGGCGTTGCCCGCCATCGCGAAAAGACCAAAAAATCAGCCCGGCCGCAAGTTGCGGCCGGGCTGGTTTGATTCGCGATCGATTATGTGCTCGACTGATCCTGCGACTAAGCTTTCAGCTTCTTATGGCACACTTTACAGCGTACGCGACGGTTGACGAGAACGCCGCATTTCGGGCAGCGCTTGAGCTTCTTGGCGATAACGTGTTTCGTTCGCGGACGCAAAACCATGATCTTCCTGCCTGTCTGAACAATCTTTCAAGTGCCTGGGGGATCGAAATTTGTAGCGGAACGCCGCGGCTTTCGCAAGTCACTTAGAGTCCCGCCGAAAGCCACGCCAACAGGCCCAGCACCACGGCCATGAACCCGGCAATCTGAACGCACAGACGGCCGGCGCGCCACAGGATCCGCCCGGGCGATTCGTATCGGCTGGCGCTGTAGACCAGGCTGACGATCACGATCAGCGGCGGGAGAAACCAGAGCCGCCCGAGTGAGCCGACGCCGCCGGCTGCCGCAAGAACGTGCCACATGGGAAACCTGCCAATATCAATGTGTGACTGAGAAACTGCCGTCGAACTCCGTTACGATTTCGAATCATTTGGATCGGGATCCGGGGGCGGCTTGTCGGTCTGCGATTCGTCTTCTTCGTCTTCGTACGCCGGCCCTTCATAAGCGTCATAAACCGCCAGAATGTTCAGCAAACCGGCGATCATCGTATAGACGACCCCCAGCTCGAAGCGACCTCCCAGTTCCCGGTGCGCTCGATCGAGATCGCTGGCTTCGTTGCCGAAATTGCCGGGACGCGGGTCTTGCAGCGGCGCTTCATAACTGTCCCACAATGTCCGCGGAATGCCCCCTTCGAGGCGTCCGTTCAGATTCCCGCCTCCCTGCTCATCAAAATGGCCCATGACACGCCGGATCCGCCACGGGGCCACTTCCGGATCGAGCCCCGATCGATCGCCGCCCCGCATGATCTCACCTTCGATGTCGCGCGTGCCGTCGGGCGTCGTCAATTTGCCGTTCTTGATCACACCTTTCCAGAGCTGCGGTCTGTCGGGCGGCTCGGACTTGATTTCGATGGTACCCGTGATCTCCCCGATCACCTTGCCGTCGGTATCGTACAACGTGCCCGAGAACGGCCCGTCAATTTGATCGACGACGTAATTCGCGTCATACGCGTCTTTCTTGCGCAGCTGGGCCTGCGCCAGGGCCGGCAGGGCGGGCAGCCCCACCCAGAATTGACACAAGTACGCGTAAGTTCGATTTTCGGGTTGCTTCCAGTGGAAGTACACGACCTGGCCGTGGCCGATTCTTAGCCCCGTGAAGAACGTCCCCAGGATGCAGACGCTGTACAGCACCGACTTGAACAGGCGCCGCTGGTAGAAATGCCCCAGGCCGGGCACAAGAAACGCTAATAACGCGGCAAATGCCGGGTCTTTCAAATCCACCTTGGTTCGAGACATGTCCACCCTGTCGATTTGCGCTGCCGAGCCGGGGCAGTCACTGGGCAATTGCACCGGTCCGCACGATAATCGACGGCCGGCGTAAATCAACGCCTGTTGGCCTCGAACGATCCGTCATTCGAGACGCTTTTTCCCGGCCGTTATTCTAGAGAGTCTCCGCAGATTCGGAAAGTCGCATTTGGAATGCCCGCCTTGCCCGTGATGATTGAAGTCGTGGTTTCACCCCCCTTTATGGAAAATACCTGGATTGTCCGCCGTGCGGAACGAGAGGATTGCCTGCTGATCGATCCCGGTTTTACCCCCCAGGAAGTGCTCGAAGTGCTGGAGAACCGCAACCTCACCCCCGCGGCGATCCTCCTCACACATGGACATGCCGATCACATTGCCGGCAACGCCGAATTGCGGCGCCATTGGCCCGACCTGCCGATTCTGATCGGCGTCGGCGATGCACCGATGCTCAGCGACCCGCGCGCCAATTTGAGCCTGGCCGGCGGAGTCGCCATCACCAGCCCTCCCGCCGATCGCCTGCTCGTCGAGCCTGACCAGGTCGAGCTGGCCGGGTTCGTGCTGCACGTGCTCGACATTCCGGGGCACTCGCCCGGGCATATCGTGTATGTCTTGAAGAGTGAATCGCCCCAGCTCGTTTTCGGTGGCGACGTTTTGTTCGAGGGGAGCATCGGGCGCTGCGACTTTCCCGGAGGCAATCAGCGGCAACTTGTCGACGGGATCCGCAAAAAGCTGTTCTCGTTGCCGGATGACACGATCGTCTACCCCGGCCACGGAGACCCCACGACGGTTGGTGAAGAGAAGCGAACGAATCCGTTTTGCGCCGTCCGCCCGTAGCAGCCCGTTGAAATAGGGGTGTTGAAAAAGGGGACTGTCCCTTTCGAACGAGTGAATTCTCCGCAACAAACCGATACTGCCGACAGGGACTGTCCCTTTTTCAACGGCGAATGCAGACAATTTTGCATTCGCGTCAGCGACGAATCGCAGTACCTACCGCGAGAACGGGTGCTTGTACCGCAACCGGTGCGGGCGATCGGCCTCGGACCCCATCCGCTGATGGTAGTTCGCCTCGTACACCTGGTAGTTGCCTTCGCACCAGTACACGCTGCTGTTGCCTTCGAATGCCAGGATGTGCGTGGCCAGGCGGTCGAGGAACCACCGATCGTGGCTGATGACCACGGCGCAGCCCCCGAAATTCTCCAGCCCTTCTTCGAGCGATCGCAATGTTTCCACGTCGAGATCGTTGGTCGGCTCGTCGAGCAGCAGCAGGTTGCCCCCCGTTCGCAGCATCTTCGCCAGGTGCACGCGGTTGCGTTCCCCCCCCGACAGCTCGCCGACGAATTTCTGCTGGTCGGGGCCTTTGAAGTTGAACCGGCCGACATAGCTGCGGGCGTGGATGCGAGTCTTGCCGACTTCAAGAATGTCGAGTCCGCCGGAGATTTCCTCGTAGACGGATTTTTTCGGATCGAGCGCGTCGCGCGACTGATCGACGTACGAGAGCATGACCGTTTCGCCCACGCGCAACGTGCCGTTGTCGGGCTTTTCCTGCCCGGTGATCATGCGGAACAGGGTCGTCTTGCCGGCGCCGTTCGGGCCGATCACTCCGACGATGCCGCCGCGCGGCAGGCTGAACGTCATGTTCTCGAACAACAGATTGTCGCCGTAGGCCTTGGAAACTCCTTCGGCTTTGACGACCACGTCGCCCAGCGGCGGACCGGAAGGAATCTGGATATCGGCGGCGTCTTCCCGCGCGTCGTATTGTTGCGAGACGAGCTGCTCGTAGCGTTCGAGACGCGCCTTGTTCTTCACGGCCCGCGCCTTGGGGGCCATGCGGACCCATTCCAGCTCTTTCTTCAAGGTCTTCTGCCGTTTTGATTCCAGTTTCTCTTCGATCGCCAGCCGGGCCTGTTTCTGTTCGAGCCAGCTCGAGTAATTCCCCTCGTAGGGATAACCGCGGCCGCGGTCGAGCTCGAGGATCCAGCCGGCGACGTTATCGAGGAAATAGCGATCGTGCGTGACGGCCACGACCGTGCCCGCAAAGTTGTGCAGGAATCCTTCGAGCCACGAGACCGATTCAGCGTCGAGGTGGTTCGTGGGTTCGTCAAGCAGCAAAATGTCGGGACGCTTGAGCAGCAACTGGCACAGCGCCACACGCCGTTTTTCGCCACCCGACAATGTTTTAACCAGCGATTCGCCGGGCGGGACGCGGATCGCATCCATCGCGATTTCCAGCTCGCGATCGAGCTCCCACAGATTGCCGGCGTCGATTTTGTCCTGCACCTTGGCCTGCTCTTCGAAGACCTTTTCCATCTCCTCGGGAGAGAGATTTTCTCCGAGTTTCATGTTGAGATCGTTGTAGCGGTTGAGAATGGCGCGTGACGGTGCGACGGCTTCTTCAATGCACTCGGCGACGGTCTTCTCGGGATCGAGTCGTGGTTCTTGCGGAAAATAGCCAGTGGTGACGTTTTTGGCGGCCTCGGCTTTCCCCATGAAATCGCGGTCTTCGCCGGCCATGATGCGCAAGAGCGTGCTCTTCCCGGCCCCATTGCTGCCCAGCACGCCAATTTTGGCCCCGGGATAAAACGACAACCAGATGTCCGAAAGGACTTCTTTCTCTTCGTAGAGGCGGGTGACCGCCTCCATCGTGAAAATGTACTGCTGGCTCATGACGCGACTCGATCCTTGAAGCTGGAGAACGACGTAGAATTTCCGCTGACGAAAGGTAATGCAAGGCTCTTCCGTAACGCAATGGTGCTGATCAAGCTTTCCCGCCCGACAGCGCTGGAGTACAGGCTTCAGCCTGCGCTCTCGTCAGTTCGGCCGGGCGATTGTCTCTGCGGCGGCCGAAAGAGCAGACGGGTGGATGCAACCGTGTGGTTCACGCCCCGTTGCGCAGGCTGAAACGAGCATGACGAGCCAGAAACACGATACCCTCGTCATTGCGGGCACGCCGAACATCCGGCCTGAAAGGCCGAAATACTCCAGCCCAGCAGCCTGTTGAAAAAGGGGACTGTCCCTCTCCAAAGAGTAAATTCTCCGCAACAAACCGATACTGCCGACAGGGACTGTCCCCTTTTTCAACGGGCGGCCAGGGCCATGCCCTGGGAATTTGGCGCCACGCACGTTTCCGTCGCCCTGCCAGGGCGAAACAAACGATCTTCGAAAAATCGGCCGTACCGGTCTCGTAAATTGCACATCGTGTACGGTGAGCCAGTCGCCGGTGACGCGATTGCTGAAAAGAATGCCAGCCGTGTCTGGGTCACGCAACCGCCAGCTGCCGGGCCGCACGGACATCACGACGACGCAGCGCTACATGCACCTGGACGAACGGGAGTTGGCGGAAGCGCAGGACCTGATAGAATAACCGGGGTTCATGTGGGTCCTATACAACCTGACACGCCGCTTAAAATGTGCCATCAGCGTGCATGGATTCAGTGGACCCTAAATCGCTGCCTATGGGAGTGCCCGCTTTGAC
>DASYAR010000172.1:0-41693 GCA_036501235.1 Planctomycetaceae bacterium | reverse complement strand
CGTGGCCGGAAGTGCCGAGGGATGGTCTTGCAAATCGCCTGATTCACCGACGAATCAGACGGCAGACACAGCCGACATTCGCATTATCCCACACGAAACTCGAATTCGTCAACAAAATTCCGGAATGATTTTCTCGATCCGAAAAGAAAGTTGGAGCCCTGGACCGGCCCGCGGCAATGGTCGCAGCCACGGCGCTTCAACCTCGAATTTCGAGGAACCGCTCGCCCCCTTCCTCGAACGGGAAATCGTCGCTGTAAAGATAGCGCTGCGCCTGGGGGTTGCGCTCGAACGGCTCCAGCAGAAGCTCTGTTTCCGTTCCGACCGATTGCTTCACGATCGGCTGATCCTGTCTGTCGAGCAGTGCCCATTGAGCGACCAGCAGCCAGGATTGATCGATTCGTCCTTCGAGCACGTCTGTGATCCGGTATTTGCACATCATCAGGGCCGAGCGGTGAGGTTGAATCTGCGCGGCCGTGGGGACCGTCGACTTGGCAACCAATTCCGCACGCACGCGCAGCTGCGGGACGACGGTGCGAGACTGCCGCAGATGCTCGTACTGCAGCGCGTTGCGCCCGGCTTCGTCCGGCTCGACGAACCGATTGTAGATTGCCACTCCTTCCAGCGAGCCAGCCCAATTCCGCTCGCCGGCGTATTCGTCGCCGAAGAGGAGATGCTGCGCGGTCCAGCCGCTGAAATCCCCCTCGATCTGGTTTCCGTCGAATACGAGCTGGCCGTTCAGATAACAGACGATTCTGCCGGGTTTGTAGCTGACGATGACGTGATTGAACTGGTCCGCCGCGAGCTTGCAGACCGGCAGGCCGTTCTCGACCCCGTCGACTCCGTTGGGGCCTGTGATCGGAGTGCGAATCCGCACGATCAGATTGTCGTCGACCTGTCCCAATGTAAAGTCTCGATCGACGACGTTCGTCGAAAACGTCACGATCCGGGCGGGGCCTGCCTGCTTTGCCAGCGACGGCCGAACCGTCGCCTCGATGGAGAGTTGATTCGTCTGGCGACAGGCGGTCAAGATCTCGCCGTCGACGTCTTCCGCCAGAAACGCCCCTCCCGTGAGCACCATCGCGTAATCGTGGTCGAGATGGGCGCGGCCCCGCGGTCGCAGCGAAAAGCTGCGGTTCATGCCGGTCGAGATGCTCCGCACCAGGTTCGGTTGATCGTTGGTCTCGAACAGAAAGATCAGCCCGCGGCGATCGCTAGGCCAGCCGACGTGCGCGGACGCCAGCGTGTTCGTGGTTACGACGGCAAACTGATCTTTCGAGACGATGAGCGATTCGCGATCGATGGTGCGGCGAACTCGGACTTGTCCCTCCGTCACCGTCACACGCGTCTGTTGCGGCGCGACGAGAAAGCTCAATGTCGTTCCCAGGACCTCGGCCGTCGCGTCGACCGATTCGAAGGTCATCGGTTTCCCGATCGGTTGCGGCGCGACGTCGGCCGCGATTCGACCGCGTGTGACGAACACCCGCTTGCCGGGTACGGCGCCTCCCGGCGCATAAAATGCCGCCGCCGTACCGGCATCGATCTTGAGGACCGTACCGTCCGGATAGCGGACGAGAGCGCTGGAATTAACGGACGTCACGAGGCGATCAGCGGACCGAATGACAGCCGATTTCGCGGCCGGCACGCGGCTGTCGTGACGAACGAGCTGCACTTCTCCTGCCGCCGATTCGATGACGCCGATGCGGTCGCGGCCGTCATAAATCCAGGTTCCGGCGGCGCCCAAAGCGGCAATCAGCACCAGCGCGAGCAGCCCCTTGAGCCGGCGGCCACCGGTTTCTGCCGATGGAACGTCTTCGGAAGCGAGTCGCGCGGCTGCGCCGGGCGTTCGCGGCTCGAAGCGGGCATCCCCCTCCGGTCGGGCGGGAATGGTTTTCTGGACGAGGTCGCTCGTCTCGATTCCCGAAAAACCTTCCGCCTCGTCTCGAATGCGCTGATCGACTTGCGGGAGAAAATGCCAGCGCGTCAGATCGAGTTTCTGCGCCAGCAGTTCGTCGAGGATCAATTGATCTTTCAGTTCGATCGCCAGGTCCGGCCGCGTGCGCAGCACGGCCACCAGCATTTCCAGCTCCGCGTCGGAAAGCTGCTCACGGTTCTCGACGAATCGGCGAATCAGGTCGGGAGCGTCATTCATGGCTCACCCGCCAGGGACCGCGTCACGCAACCCTTGAGCGCCGCGCGGACCCGATACAGCATCATGCGAACCGCTTCCGCCGTCGACTGCAACCGCTCGGCGATCACGTGCGACGTCAAATCCTGCTGATAGCGCATTTCAATCAGTTGCCGTTGGTCGGCAGGGAGCTTGGCAACGCATTCTTCCAGGGCGATTCCGACGGAACCGCGAGCCATGAGCTGTTCGGTGTGCGCCTGCGTTCCCGCCAGGATTTCCGCCAGCGCCTCGCGATGCAATCGCCCGCGGCGAGCAGAGCGCCGAAAGTGATTCAGACAGACATTTCGCGCAATCCCTTTCACCCACTGCTCGGGCGCCACTTCGGCAGGCATCTGGTCGAAGTTCCGATACAGCTCCAAATACACATCTTGCGTCAGATCGTCCACTTCATGCGGGGCAGCCCCCATCCCGGCGACGAATGCCCGAACGTGCGACTGCGTCCGCCACAAGACGGTATTGAAGCTCGAATCATTGGTTGACGCATCCATCGGCAGGGCTCCACGCCGTTGCTCCCTTGAGTATGGTCGTTCACCCCCTGCGGTGTAACATTTCCACGATGAAAATGGCGGAAATTCTTGCGGAACGCCGGGCAAATCAGCGAGCGACCCCAGCGACGGGCTGCCTGGAGATTCCTGTTTTTTTCGTAAGCTTGTTACGGACGACGCGACTTATGACCACTTAGATTTCGTCCATCAGCGAGCATTGATCTATTGTCTATCGGGGTTCGGGAGGGAACAAAATGCCAACATCGATCCGCCGGCGGTCGTGGTATCGCCCAGTCGGTTACGCTGCGCTCATGATTGCGTGCTCGTTTTGGTGCGGCGCCGCCAACTTGTACGCCGACGAACCCGACGCCGCAACCCGCGACGGCTGGCGGAAGCTGGCCGAATTGGGGAGCGGCTTCGTTGTTTGGGAATCGAACCGGACCGGTCGCTGGCGGATCTGGCGACGCGAGCTGGACGGCTCGGGACTTCGCCAAATCAGTCCCGAAGAAAACGGGCGCGACCATTTCTGTCCCCATCTTTCGCCTGATGGAACCCGGCTGGTCTATCTGAGTTATGCGGCCGGTACGCACACTTACGAAGCCGGCCCACCCAAAGGTCCCGTGCAGATGTACTTGATGAATGGGGACGGATCGCAGAATTCGCAATTGAGCGACTCGGCCCGCGCGTATTACGAAGACCGCGCAGCCGTCTGGCTCAACGAGCACGAGCTGATCTACATCGACCGCGACGGGCTCACGCGCCAGATCGATATTCGCAACCGCAAGAGCGTTCCGGTCATGAAACAACCGGGGAAGGAATACGGGTGGCTGATCAACGCCAGCCGCACGTACGCCACGACCGGGCAGCCCACGTTTTCAACTTTCAATTCCTCCAAATCCGAACTGGCTTTGCAGGGCGATTTGGGCGGATGCCAGCCCTACTTCACGCACGACGGCCAGTGGGGTTTCTGGATGGGAGGCGCCGGCGGCCCGATCAATCGTATCAATCTCGCCACACGGCAGGTCGCGCCGATGCTGGCTCTCGGCGACCCCCGCATGCCGAAGAATCGGAACTACCTGTACTTCCCGATGATCTCCCGCGACGGCCGGCTTTTCGCCTTCGCCGCATCCCCCAACCAACACGATCACTTCACGTCCGACTACGACGTGTTCCTCGCGCCGCTCAATCCGCGGACGCTGGAGCTCACCGCCGAACCGATTCGCTACACCTTCAACCCGGCCAACGACCGCTTTCCCGACGTCTTCCTGGCCCAGCTCGAGCTGGGACAGGTGGCCGGCGAGGCGCCTTACACCGTGGCGTTTTCGCCGAAGGACCGGAAAGAAAGTTGGCATTGGAGCTTCGGCGACGGAACGGAGATTGACGCCGCCGACGGCCGGCACACCTACACGAAACCGGGGCGATTCGCCGTCCGAGCTCGAAACTCAAACCGAGAACTGCGAGGGGCCGTCACGGTCGAAGCAGCGGCGCCACCCCAGGTCGTCAGCGCCTGGGTGGCGTCCGCGCAGGAATTGCGAGTGGAGTTCAACGAGCCGGTCGACGTCGGCAAGCTCGCCGCACGCCTCGATTCCGGAACGACCGTGGCCGAAGCCCGCTTAGCCGACAACAACCAGACCCTCGTGCTAAAATTGAAGGCGAAGCTTGCCGGTCCCGACGTCCTGCACGTGAGCGGCGTCACCGACCGGGCACAAAATCCGAACACCTTGCCGCCGCAGGCTCTGACCCTGAGGCCGCCGACTTGGCCTGCGAATCCGCAGGGGCTCGTGTTTCTCTATGAAACCGGAGACAAGCCGAACCAGATTCCGGCCCGCGACAGCCTCCCCGCCCGCAGCTACCCGCTGCACCCGCGCGGTCGCGCTCGCTGGAATCACGACCAGGCCCTGGTGCTGAACGGCGGCTCGTTCGTCGTCGAAGGCGCCGACGACGACCTGCTGGCCGCTTGCCGGCAGAGTCAACAGCTCACCGTCGAGGCGGTCCTCAGGCCCGACCATTTGAATCAAACCGGTCCGTCCCGCATCGTCACTTTCTCCAGCAGCGCTCTCAGCCGCAACTTCACGCTCGGGCAGGAGAAGGACAAGCTCATCTTCCGGCTTCGCACGCCCACTACCGGCGAAAACGGCGTAACCCCCGAAACGCAATTCACGACGATCACCGCGGGAGAGCCGCTGCACGTTGCCGTTACATATCGCCCAGGTCAAATGGCCGCTTACGTAAACGGCAAAGAAGTTTATCGGGGGACCAGCGTCCAGGGAGACTTCAGCAACTGGTCGCCCCACCATTTGCTGTTCGGCGATGAATTCAACGGCGAGCGCAACTGGGCGGGCACGCTGGAAGGGATCGCCATCTACAACCGGGCGCTCGAGCCGGCCGAGGTGGAACGGAATGCGACCGAGTACCACCGCCTGTTGAAGTCGCGTCGGGCTGTTCCACAAATCGAGGTGGCCGCCAAATTGTTGGCGAAATCGGCCATTCCCACTCTCGACGAGGTCAAACCCTATCGAGGAGCGATGGTCACCTGCAAATACGAGGTGGTTCAAGTTCTGCGCGGAAAGCTGTCGGAGAAGCAGGTGCTCGTCACGCACTGGGCATTACTCGACGGCCAGCCGCAACCGATCGCCTCGCAGAAGCCGGGCGCAGAACTGCGGCTTGTGCTGGAGCCTTCCGAGTTGAACCCGCAATTGCAGCGGTTCGTCTGCAAAGACGGTTTCGACAGCGATGCCGAGTTGCTTTTGCCCCGGTATTACGACGCCACGCCCTGATCATGGCGCTGGACGTTTCAGCACAAAAATCTGCAACAGGATAAGATAAACGAGTTATGGTTTTCAGCTCGCACATCTTCGTCTTTTATTTCCTGCCGCTGGCGCTGCTGCTGTATTACGCCGTGCCGCGGCGGGGCCAGCACCTGATTCTGATTTTGCTGAGCTACGTATTCTACGGATGGGCCAATCCGCTGTTCGTGGTGTTGATGTTCGCCTCGACGCTCACCGACTACCTGAGCGGACTGATTATCTCGGGGCAACGCCCGAGCTTGCGGAGCGACGACAGCGTCGCCCTGGAACGCGGAGGGCCGCGCAGCCGCGTTCAGAAAACGGCGCTCGTCGCCACGATCGTTCTCAACCTGCTGCTCCTGGGGTTCTTCAAATACTTCAACTTCGGGATCGATTCGTACAACGTGCTGGTTCGCTCACTGGGACACGACGAGGCGGCCTGGGACAGCTTCTTTCGCGTCACGCTGCCGCTGGGGATCAGCTTCTACACGTTTCACGCGATGAGCTACGCCATCGACGTCTATCGCGGCGACGCGCGGGCGATTCGCAACTACGTCGATTATGCCTGCTACGTGGCCATGTACCCGCAGCTCGTCGCCGGCCCGATCATTCGCTTCCAGGACGTGGCCGACCAGCTTGCCTCTCGCACGTACTCTGCCGAAAAATTCGCACGCGGCGTGGCGTTCTTCAGTTTCGGGATGGCCAAGAAGGTGCTCCTGGCCAATCCGTGTGGAAAAGTGGCCGATACGGTCTTCAATTGCGGCCCTGTCGGAACCGCCGACGCGTGGACGGGGATCGTCGGTTACGCGTTTCAGATCTATTTCGACTTCAGCGCCTATTCGGATATGGCGATCGGCCTGGCATTGATGCTGGGTTTCGTGTTTGCGAAAAATTTCGATTCGCCGTATCGCGCCGAATCGATCACCGATTTCTGGCGCCGCTGGCACATTTCCCTGTCGACGTGGCTGCGCGACTACCTGTATCTGCCGCTGGGGGGAAACCGCTGCGGGCCCGTGCGGACATACGCCAACCTGGCGACCGTCATGGTGCTGGGGGGACTGTGGCACGGGGCGTCGTGGAATTTCGCGATCTGGGGCGCGATCCACGGCGGCATGCTGGCCTTCGAGCGCGCCCAGGGAAAAGACAGCTTCTACCGCCGGCTCCCCGGACCGGCGAAAACCACCCTGACATTCGTGATCGTCTGCTTCACCTGGGTCTTCTTTCGGGCGGAAACGCTCCCTCAGGCGCTGGCGTATTGCGGCAGCCTGTTGGGCCTGTCAAACAATTCTCCCGAGGCAGGCCTGATCGCCGGCGTCATTTACCAGCCGTATTACGTCGTCGCGCTGGCCGCTGCCGCCGTGGTCACCTGGGGCTTTCCGCAAACCTGGGACTTCACTCGCCGAATTACTATGCCCCGTGCCTCTCTGGCGCTGGGTCTCTTGTGGTTGTCGCTGTTGATCCTGACCACGCAATCGTTCAATCCGTTCATCTATTTCATCTTTTGAAGAGTTCGACAATAAGAACCTGGATATGAGTGCAGAAACCACTCCGGAAAAATTGAGTCGGGAAGAAATGGCCCAGCGCGAGATCGGCCGGACGGAAATTTCCGCCGGCCTGTCGTGGCTGATGACGGTCTTGTTTCTTTTGACGCTGGTCGTTCCGCCAATCGGCCAAGTCGTGCATGAACTGCGTAACGGCGAGACGGGGAACACTCCGGCCTGCCTCGAACTGTTCCGTACGCTGCCCGACGTCACGACCGTGTTTGGGCGGACGGACGGAAGTGTCTGGAACCGCGGGTTGGCTGCAAATCGCCGGTTGCTGCAAAATATCGAAGAGTACGAAAGGCAGCTCGAAGATCGCTCGCTGCTCACCGGGCACTTGCTCGCGCCAACACAGAACTGGCTCACCGATATGGCAGGCTTGGGGAACGAGAAAGCCTACATCGGCCGCGAGGGCTGGCTGTTTTATCGTCCCGACGTCGACTATCTCACCGGGCCGGGTTTCCTCGAGCCGGCTGTGCTCCACCGCCGCGCGCTCGGTGGGAAACAACATACCGCTCCGCCTCAGCCCGACCCGCGGCCGGCGATTATCGAATTTCACGAACAGCTCGCCCGCCGCGGCATCCGGCTGATCCTGATGCCAATGCCCGGTAAAGCGGCAATCCATCCGGAACTGCTCTCGTCGCGATTCGTCGGCACCGAAGCCGTTCTCGAAAACGCCTCGTACCGACAGCTCGTGAACGAATTGGAGGCGGCCGGCGTGCTCGTCTTCGATCCGGCCCCGATCATGGTGGTCCGGAAAACGTCTGCCGGCGACGGGACGTCGCTTTCCGGACAATTTCTCCGCACCGACACGCATTGGACACCCGACTCGATGCAGTTCGTCGTCGAGCAACTGCAGGTCTTCATCGACCGGCACTGTCCTCTGCCGACGCAGGGTTCCGTCGAATTCGGCGAACGGCTGCATGATGTTGAAAATCTCGGAGACATCGCCGTCATGCTGCACCTCCCCGAGAACCAGGCCCTCTTTCCTCAAGAGCAGGTGGCGATTCGCGAGGTCTTGGAGCCCGGCGGCCGGAGTTGGGAGCCAGATGAAACGGCAGACGTCTTGCTGCTGGGGGACAGCTACACGAACATCTATTCGCTTCCCGAGATGAACTGGGGCGCAGGTGCGGGCCTGGCAGAACGGCTCAGCTTCGCCCTGCAGCGCAAGATCGACCGCCTGGCACAAAACGACGGCGGAGCGCATGCCGTACGCCAATCGCTGTCTCAGCAACTGGCGCGAGGTCACGATCGGCTGGCGGGGAAACGCGTGGTGATCTGGGAGTTTGCGGCGCGCGAGCTGGCGTTCGGCGATTGGAAGAGTTTTCCCATGCCGGATCGCGCGCCGGCAGACGACGGAACGCGGTCCGGCTCGGCTGCCACCACGGCCGGCGCGCTGTTGGTTCGCGGAACGGTGCGTGCTGCGGCCGGAGCGCCGCAACCGGGCTCGGTCCCCTACCGCGAAGCCGTGACGGCCGTGCATCTCGACGGCGTCGTCGGGCAAAATGGCTCATTTCCGAATGCGGAAGTCGTCGTCTATCTGTGGGGGATGCGCGACAATCGTCTGTCGAGCGCGGCGAAGTTCGTCCTCGACCAGAAAGTGACGCTGCGGTTGACTCCGTGGGACGCGGTCCGCGAGAAGTACGAGCGATTCAATCGGATCGAGCTCGACGATCCCGATTTCAAGCTGGCCGAGTTACCGACCTATTGGGCCGAGGAAGCACCATGACGCAGAAAACCTCTCGATACGTCCCTGGCCCGTTGCTCGCCATCTGCTGGCTCGCCACGCGCCGGCTCGGGCTGCTGACGGCTTTCGTTTTCGCGATTTGCCCGCAGTCGGTTCAAGCCGGCGAAGGAGCGGACGTGTCCGGATTTTTGGCCGATATCTCCAAACAGGCGGCGGGTGCAGAGAAGGCTGCCCGTCATACGATTCCGGGGAGGGAAGGCTGGCTGTTCTTCGTTCCCGAGCTGCGGGCGCTCAGTGTCGGTCGTTTCTGGGGTAATGAGGCCGTGCGCGTCAGCCGCTCGTCGAAGCCCGAATACGCCGATCCGTTGCCGGCCATCGTCGACTTCCACGAGCAGTTGCACAAGGCGGGGATCGAATTGTTATTGGTCCCGGTTCCGGCCAAGGCGGCCGTGTATCCCGAAGCGATTTCGACCACGATCGCGAAACCCAACGGCGACAAACCGCCGCGCGTCGACGAATATCATCAGGAGTTCTATGGAATGCTGAAGCAGCAGGGGGTCAATGTGATCGACCTGTTGCCGTTGTACCTGGAACACCGCGCCGGCGCCGGTGGGCCGCTGTATTGCCGGACCGACAGTCACTGGTCGGGGCGTGGCGTGGCGCTTGCCGCCCAGGGTGTTTTCGATGTCATCAAAGACCGAGCCTGGCTGAAGGAATTGCCGAAGACGGAATTAAAATCTGCTTCGCGCGACGTCCAAATGACCGGCGATCTGGCCCGCCTCCTCGATGAACAAAACCCGGCGCGCGAAACGCTCTCTTTGACGTTCGTCGGGACCGGCAGCGAACTGACTCCGCTTTCGCCCGCGCGGGACAGTCCCGTGCTCCTGATCGGCGACAGCCATTCGCTCATCTTTCACGATCCGACTCTCGTGGCCCGCGGGGCGGGGCTCCCCGATCACCTGGCGCTGAGGCTGGGAATCGCCGTCGACTTGATCGGCGTCCGCGGCTCGGGCGCCACCACGGCCCGAATCGAGCTGCTCCGCCGCAAAGACAACCTGGAAGGCAAGAAACTCGTGATCTGGTGCTTCTCGTTCCGCGAATTCACCGAAAGCCCGACAGGCTGGCGCAAGGTGCCGGTGATTCGTTGAACCGACAAGGGCAGGGATCATGAATATCTTCGTCAGAAAGATGACTCGGACAACTCTGAGGTCGGAGGCGGGAATGAAAGCCAACGCGGTTTTTCTGGTTGCAATCATCGTCGTTGCCTCCGCCGTCGCATTGGCGCGTCACCCCGAAGTTCGCGTCCACGAGATCGCCCGTACGGGAGGCAGCGGTTTCGGGCAGACCGCGGCCTCCGCGGAACCTGCGACCAGGACGCAGGTCGGTGTGCGCGGCTCCGGTTTTACTGTGAACGAAGCCCCGGTCTTTTTGCTGGGGTGCAGTTACTACGGTGGCTTGGGCGGCGACGCCAAAAGCTGGCAGGCCGACCTCGACGATTTGGAGCGTGCGGGATTCAACTGGATTCGCGTTTGGGCCACGTGGGGGGCGTACGGCCACGACGTTTCCGCGGTCGACGCCGACGGTCGGCCGCGAGAACCCTATCTCGAAAAACTGAAATCCCTCGTCGTGGAGTGCGACCGACGCGGCATCATCGTCGATGTGACATTGTCTCGCGGGAATGGTTCGACAGGTCCCGCGCGACTGCAATCACAAGAAGCGCACCGACGGGCCGTCGAGACACTGGTGACGGCCCTCAAATCACGGCAGAACTGGTATCTCGATCTGGCGAACGAGCGCAACATTCGTGACGTGCGGTTCGTCGGCATCGCGGACTTGAAAGTTCTGCGCGACCGGGTTCGGGAGTTGGACCCGTCGCGGCTGGTGACGGCCTCGCACGGCGGCGATCTGTCGGCCGACGACCTGCGGAAATACGTGATCGACGCGGCCCTCGACTTCGTCTCGCCGCATCGTCCCCGTGACAGAGAGTCTCCGGGACAAACCGAACAGCGCGCGCGGGAATGGCTGCACGCGATGGAGTCGCTGGGGCGCGTCGTGCCGATCCATTTTCAGGAGCCGTTTCGGCGCGGCTATCAGGGTTATGCTCCCGATGCATCCGATTATCAGACTGATCTGCGGGGGGCGCTGGTCGGGGGCGCCGCCGGCTGGTGCTTTCACAATGGCTCTTCTCGTGGAGCGGCGGACGAGCAGCCCCGCCGCTCATTCGACCTGAGCGTGAACAGACTTTGGGTTCAGCTCGATCCCGTCGAGCTTGACGCGGTCTCGCGACTTCACGAGTTGGTCTCGCGCGCGGCGGAGCGGAATGCCGCGAAGCCGTAGTGCTGGTGTGCGATCCGCGCGGCTGGTCGCAAATTTCTTTTTGTTGATGATAGAATACGCCTGTGAAATACCTGCTCCTCTCATACCTGCTCATTGTGTTCTGGCCCGCCCCGCAGGCGACGGCCGCCGAGCCTGATCGGGCCGATTTTGCCCGCGACGTGCGGCCGATTTTGCAACAACGCTGCGTGAAATGCCACGGCCCCGAAAAGCAGAAAGGGGGCGTGCGATTCGACCGCCGCCAGGAGGCCTTCGACCCGGCCGATTCGGGAAAGAAGTCGCTCGTCCCCGGAAAACCGGCGGAAAGCGAGCTCATCCACCGTGTCGAGGCCGCAGATGCCGTTGACCGCATGCCGCCCAATGCCGAACCGCTCAGTCGCGAGCAGATTTCCGTCTTGCGGAACTGGATCGAACAAGGAGCCTCCTGGCCCGAAACGGATGCGCCCCAAGCGGAGGGGCAGCGCGAAATGGTCGTCACCGCCGAGGATCGACAGCATTGGTCGTATCGTCCGCTGCATGCGGTCGAGGCGCCGGCCGTGCGGCATCCCGGTTGGTGCCGGACGTCGATTGATCGGTTCATTCTCGCCGCGCTGGAAGAGCGCGAAATTCGGCCCAACCCGCCGGCCGATCGCCGGACCCTCATCCGCCGGCTGGCATTCGACCTGCTCGGCTTGCCCCCCGCGCCTGACGAGGTCGCCGCCTTTACGGCGGACAACCGTCCCGAGGCCTATGCGGAGCTTGTCGAGCGGTTGCTCGATAGTCGGCATTACGGTGAGCGCTGGGGCCGGCACTGGCTCGACGTGGCGCGCTACGCCGACAGCGACGGGTATGAAAGCGACGCCGATCGGCCGGACGCCTACCATTACCGCGACTTCGTCATTCGGGCGTTCAACGACGATCTTTCCTATCAGATATTCGTCCGCTGGCAACTGGCGGGGGACGAATACGAGCCCGACAACGCGCAGGCCCTGGCAGCCACCGGCTTTCTGACGGCCTCTCTGACTGAGTCGCCGTCCAAGATGGAGGAAGAACGGCTCCGGCTGCGTTTCGCCGAATTGGACGACATGGCCGCCACGACCGTCTCCGCGTTGCTGGGGCTGACATTGGGCTGCGCCCGCTGCCACGACCACAAATTCGATGCGATCCCGACGCGCGACTACTATCGGATTCAATGCGCCTTTACGACGACCGCCCGCGACCACGTGTTGCTGACGGCGCGCGATCAGGCAGCCCGTTTTCGGGAACAGGAATCGCAATGGAACGAGCGGTTGAAGGGAGTTCAGTCTCAATGGAACGACTGGCTTGGCGAACAGAAGAAGCCGCACACCGCGGCGCTGCGCCGTGCGAAGGTCGATGCGCTTCCGATCGGTGACGCCGAAAAGGCCTTGCTGAAGGATCAGCCCGACACCGAAGCGGCGAAGAATCTCGCCCGGCACCATGAAAAGGCCTTGCAGATTTCAGACGACGACTATCGCCGCGTTCTCAGCGACGAGCAGCGCCGGCAATGGGACGCGCTGCTGGCCGAGGTGGCCTCCGTCAAGGCAGCCCAACCCCAGCGCCCGCCGACAGCCCTGGCGATCATCGACAAGAAACCTGATCCCGAACCGACCTGGCTCCTCAATCGGGGAGACTTTCTGTCGAAAAAGGAACTGCTGAGCATCGGCTTTCTCACCGTACTGACCGGCAACCGTCCGCCTGAAGATTATTGGACTATTGCCAAACGCGAAGCGGCGCCCGGCCGCAGCACGGCCCAGCGCCGGGCGCTGGCCGATTGGATGACCGACGTCGACCAGGGGGCCGGGGCGCTCCTCGCGCGGGTGATCGTCAACCGAGTCTGGCAGCATCATTTTGGCGAAGGTCTGGTCCGCACCGTCAGCGACTTTGGCGTGCGCGGCGAGCGACCGACGCATCCCGAGCTTCTCGAATGGCTGGCGCACCGGTTTGTCGCAGGCGGTTGGCGGCTCAAAGAGCTCCATCGCCTGATTCTCGCCAGTGCGGTTTATATCCAGGATTCGACCAGCGACGCACTCCGCTCCCAGGCCGATCCCGACAATCGACTGCTCTGGCGGCGTCGCGCGCGGCGGCTCGAAGCCGAGATCATCCGCGATACGGTCCTGGCGGTCAGCGGCACCCTGAACCTCGAGCCGTTCGGGCCGGCGTTCAAGGCGCCGATTCCCGCCGAGGCGATTGTGGCCCGCAACACGACCGATCCCTATCCGCCCGACGCCCGCGATACGCCGGCGACGAGGCGGCGAACCGTATACATGTTCCACAAGCGCGTCGTGCAGCATCCGCTGATGCAGGCGTTCGACGCTCCCGACGCGACTGTCAGTTGCGGCCGCCGGACTTGTACCACCGTGGCCCCCCAGGCGCTCGCTTTGCTCAACGATCCGTTCCTCCGGGCCCGCGCTTCCGATTTCGCCCGGCGGCTGATTGCCGAGTCCCATAGTCAACCGGAGCAGCAGGTGAAGCCCGGATTTCAACGAGCCATCTCGCGACCGCCGACCGGCGTCGAGCTCGAAGCGTCGCTGCAGTTTCTCGAGAGTCAGGCACAAGCCCGTAGGGCGCGAGACCCGGCTGCGCCCGCCGATGCGATCGATCTTCTGGCGCTCACAGACCTGTGCCAGACGCTCTTCAGCCTCAATGAGTTCATCTATGTCGATTAATTCGTTGCATCAAAGCTGTGGCCGTCTGGCCCGCCCTGTCAGCCGCCGCGACTTTCTGGCCCGGGCCGGTGGCGGGCTCGGTCTCTTGGCGCTCCCCGATCTGCTCGGCGGACCGGCGGATGCGGTCGGCGACGAAATCGCGGCCGATCCTCTCGCTCCGCGCCTCGCCCACATTCCCCCGCGCGCCAAGTCGGTCATCTGGCTGTTCATGGAAGGGGCCCCCAGCGCCGTCGATTTGTTCGACCCGAAGCCCGAGCTCGACAAAGGGCACGGCAAGAAAATCGCCATCGACGTCTTTAACGGCAATCCCGGTCCGCTGATGAAATCGCCCTTCGCCTTCAGGCAATACGGCCAGAGCGGGACGTGGGTGTGCGAGAAGTATCAAAACGTGGCCCGGCACGTCGATGAGATCGCCCTCGTCAAGTCGTGCTTCACCGAATCGAATGATCATGTGCCGGCCCTGTACCAGATGAACACAGGCGTCGCCCGGGCCGGGCTGCCGACGGCGGGCGCCTGGGTCACTTATGGCCTGGGGAGCGAGAACCGCAATTTGCCCGGCTTCGTCGTGTTGGGAAATACGCAAGGAATCAAAGGAGGTCCGGTCAATTGGAGCGCCGGCTTCCTGCCATCGACTTACCAGGGAACGCTCTTCCGTTCGCAGGGGAGCCCCATCCTGAATCTCGACCGGCCTAAAGACCTCGTCGTCGAAGATCAGCGCGCGCAGCTTGATCTGTTGTCGAAATTGAACGGCGCGCATCTGGACCGGCACGAAGGGGAACCCGATCTCACGGCGCGGATTCAAAGTTTCGAGCTCGCCTATCGCATGCAGGTCGAGGCGAGCGACCTGGTGAACTTCTCGCAGGAAACCCAGGAAACGCAAACGCTGTATGGGCTCGACAATAAGGCCTCGCGGTCATTCGGGGGAAAGTGTCTGTTGGCCCGCCGGCTGGTCGAGCGCGGCGTGCGGTTCGTTCAGGTCTACAGCGACGGAGAATGGGATGCCCACAGCGATCTTGCCGGGAATCATTCGGGGCACTGCGCCGCGACCGACAGGCCCATTCACGGACTGTTGACCGATCTCAAACGGAAAGGGCTGCTGGATTCAACCCTGGTGATCTGGGGGGGCGAATTCGGCCGCATGCCGGTCTCGCAGGGAAACAACGGCCGCGATCACAATCCGAAAGGCTTTCTCGTGTGGATGGCCGGCGCCGGCATCAAAGGGGGCGCCAGTCACGGCGAAACCGACGAGATCGGCTACCGCGCCGCCGTCGACCCCGTCACCGTGCACGACCTGCACGCCACCATGCTGCACCTGTTGGGCATGGACCACAAGCGCCTGACGTACCTGCACAATGGCCGCCGGTATCGTTTGACCGATGTGGCCGGCAATCTGCTGACGAAAATCCTGGCATAATCTAGCTCAGGCTTTCCAGCCTGACAGCAATGTGCGTTTCCCATTGATCTGTCAGTCTCAAGCCTCAAAACGTGGCCCCGAGCTGCGCGATGTTCAGCGTTCGCGAAAAGCCGGCTCAGTGTCAGGGCGCGACTCGAAGTCAGGAGTGTTGGCTGGAGTCCGCAATCTCCGCGCAATCCGCATTGCGGTCAGGCTGGAAAGCCTGACCTACTTTTCGACGCGGTCGGCTTCTTCCGATTGATAGAGCGGGAGGAAGCGGTAATAGACTTCCAGGCACAAGGTCGAGACGGCAGTCGAAAAGACGCGGCCGCCGTAGTCTCCCCAGGGGAAGCGCGGGTTCCAGCTTCCAGCGTAGTCGCCGTCGGTGCGCTGGTCGGCGACGAGATTATCGCGCAGCGCGTCGTTCCAGCGGCGCCAGGGCTCGCCTCCGTGGTTATACATCGCCAGAGTACCGTAGTACCAGAAGTACAGGTCTTGCTTCGAACGCTGGGGCAGGTTGCGCAGCAGGTAATCGACGGCTTCGGCCGAGGCGCGGTTGGTCCGTTTGATTCCCAGCATCTGCTTGCAGAACAGCGATTCGGCGGTCATCGCCGGCCGCGGCGCTTCGTTCAGACGATAGGCCGCCAGCCCACCGGCCTGACTGAGTCCGCGGGACTTCATGTCGTTGCCGCAGGCGATCAGAAAATCGACGGCTTTGTCGAACGCCGTGCCAGGCACGTCGAGACCGGCCGTCCGCGCGCTCTTGAGCGCCATGAGCTGCCAGCCGAACATACTCATGTCCCCCTTGCGATACTGCGATTCGAGCAGCCGCCAGTCGCTGTAACGCCACGAACCGTCGGGATACTGGGCGGCGACGATGTATTGCACGGCTCGCGCCAGCGGCTCGCGCAAGGCATGGTCCCTGGTCATCCCGTAAGCTTCGCCCAAGGCGATCGTCGCCATGCCATGACAGTACATACGGGCGTAACGATTGGCCTTGCCTCCCAAAAAACCCTGCGCATCCTGTTGGGACACCAACCAGCGCAAGGCGCGATGGACATTGTCTGCATAGGTATTCTCTTCGTGCGTGTAACCCTTGCCGAGAAAGGCCAGCACGGCCAGCGCGGTGAGTCCGGATTCGGAATGGAAGCCCGACCTCGCGCGCTCGGTCTGCTGATCGCGGGCGGTCCCGCCGAGCTCGCCGAAATTCAGCTTTTCGGGCTCGCGGCCGAGGACCGATTCGATCGGTTCCCAGTAACCCTGTGGTCGCTGGTTGGCCGCCAGCCATTGCAGGCTGGCTTCGACCGCCTGTTCTGATTCTTCGTTGGCTCCCATGTCGATGGCGATTTTCGTCCGCTGCGGCGAGGTGCGCAGGCGATAGGTCGCGGGAACACGGCTGGAATTCTTGTCGATCACACCGTCGCCACGCGATCGCATGACGTTTGGCGAAATGACGCCGACCTGCGAGTCTCCGCCAGAGAGTCGCGGTCCTGTCGCTGGATTGCCGATACCGGCGCCGCCGCCTGTACCACCGCTGTCGATCGTGCCTCGGCTTTCGGGGCCAGCCTCTCCGGGGGCGGCCGAGCCGATCGAACGTCCGGGGCCGATCGAGTCGGAGTCCGGAGCACTGCGCCCGGGGCGCCCCACGCGCGTAAATGTTCGTCCTGCCGGAGCTCCTGCGCTGGCGGGGGAGCCGGCGTCACCATCGTTGTCGCCAATGGGTGTCGACTTGGGGCTGCTGCTACCGATGCGCGGCGCCTCGCGCGGATCTCCCTTGCGACCGGCAGGGACCAACGGGTCTGACACACCGGGCGTGGGACTGGTTGTGCCGGGGCCGTCGGCTGAGATCCGCAAATCTTCCGAGATCGCTGCGCGAGTGCGTATGCCGGTTTCCGTAGTCGCCGGCGCCGTGTCGCCTTCCCCACGGGCGGTTCGCGTTCCCGAACCCGAGCGGACGGTGGGGCCCGGGCGTGACTGGGCGGTTTCTTCGGCGATACGGGATTGTGTCATCTCGGCGGGGCGAGAAATCTTGGCCGTATCACGCAGCGCCTCGGGGGTGGGCTCGGGCCCCTGCGGACGTTCCGCCAGATTCGGGGCCGGAAGCGACAATGCCTCGCCCTTCATCGTCCGTGGATCGGAGACGATTTCAGGCGCCGGCGTTTCCAGTGTTCGCGCCGGTTGCCGGTCGATCGTGCGGGCTTCCGGCTGCGACGCCTGCTCCCAGGCAGGGGATTTCCCCGGCAACATGCTGCGCTTTTCGAAGGGATCGGCGTCATTGCCGGCGGCGGCGTCGCCCGGAGAATTCGGCCCTTCGAACATGACGCGTCGAATCGGCACCCCCTGCTTTTCTTCCGACAAGATGCCGCTGCTGGGACCAAACACGACCGTATTCGAAATCATCCCGGCCAGGAAGTGCACGAGCAGCGAGACCCCCAGCGTCTTCATGGTGATGTTCCGGTCGCCCCAGCGGGTGAACAGCATCCGCACCAGGAGAAACGTGATCACGAAGGCGCAGCCCCAGATGACGCCCCAATACAGCGACCCCCATACGTCGGCCCGCACGTGATCGTACAAGTCGATCGCCGCGCTTTTGGCTCCGTCGAGCGAAACGGCGATGACGTTCAAAGATGAAAGTGCCGCGGCCATGCAATCACCGCTCGGGTTTCAGCAGCGTTGCCAGTGAATAATTGTGGATGTTGGCCTTCTGGCAGATGGAGAGGACATCCATGATCGACTGGTAATTTCCCTTGCCGTCGCCGCGAATCAGCACGGCCTGATCGGCAAACCGTCCGTGTGCTTCCGCCAGCAGCGTTTCGAGCTGCGGCGAAGACAGCGAATGGTCGTTCACCTCGACGTGTCCGTCGGAATAAACATTGATCACGATTTCGTCGGGAGGATTCGTCAGCGGCTGCGCATGACTGACACTGGGCAATTCGACTTCGAACTGCCGTTCATCCTTGGCGAAACTGGTCCCCAGCATGAAGAAGATCAGCAGGTTCAAGATGACGTCAACGAGCGGCGTCATGTTGAGATACGGCTCTTCGAGAGGTTCGACTTTGAGCGGCATGGCGGACCAAATGATGAATGACGAAATTCGAATGTCTACGGAAAATCAAACATCCGAAAGCAGCGGTTCTGTCTGGCGCGGACCCGCGGGGCACGGCCCGTGGGCTTGGGATTACTCTTTTTCTCTCATCTCTTTTCTCTCTTCACTCTTCTTGTCTCGTCCGTTTTCGCGCTACGAATTTTTCAGTGCCGCCGTGCCGATCGTCTTCGGGCGCGCGGCGATGCGGGGGAGCTCGCTCGAGGGTGCAGACAGGCCTTCAGCAGAAATCAGATTGACGAGCTTCTGGGCCAACTGGTCCATTTCGATGACGACGGCGTCCACGCGCCCGGCCAGGTACATATATAAGACGAGCGCGGGGATGGCGACGCACAATCCGCCGGCCGTCGCGATCAGCGCCTCGCCGATGCCGATCGACAGATTGTCGAGCTTGTCGGTGGCGGTCGTGGTGCGGGTGAACTCGTTAAAACACTTGATCATGCCGTAGACGGTCCCCAACAGGCCGATCAGCGGGCCGATCGTGGCGACAGTGTTCAGGGCCCTGAGATGCTTGCGGAGCACGCTGATCTGACGTTCTCCCCCGTCGATAATCGCCTGTTCCACTTCGACGCTGGGCTTGCCCCATTTCCGTACGCCGTGGGCGAAGACTTCGGCAATCGGGCTGCCATTCTGCTCGCACAAGGCCAACGCGCCCGAGCGGTCGATCTGGCCGCTCTTCACGTGTTCCAGGAATCGGGTGACAAAGTCTTTGGGGATGACACGGCGGCGGCGCAGCACCACCTGGCGCTCGATGGCGAACATCAGCACGATGACCGAACAGGCAGCCAAAGGCCACATCATCGGACCGCCGGCCATGAAAATCTCGGAGAGCCGCGTGGGGATGCCCCGGCGCTTGGCGGCTTTGGACTTGCCGCGATCGGCGTCTGAATCACGCGCGGGTTCATCGACAACGACGGCGGGTTCGTCGCCGCGATCATCCTGGGCGGACGCCGGGCGGGACAAGGCCCAGACCGCCACGAGCGCGGCCAAGAGCAGCGCCCTGCCGCAGACCGCGAGCAGGGGGGGCACGGATGTCTTCATGGATTTGTTCATCCCGACGCAATTCTTTTACGGACGATTTCGAGCCGTTCGCGGGCTTTGGAGGCGTGCTCGCTGGACGGATACTTCTGCAACATGTCATCGTAAGACCGCGCCGCCTTCTTCCAGCCCTTCAGCTCTTCCTGGCAGGCGCCTGCCTGATATAAGGCGGGCGCTTGCAAATCGGGATACTTATAGAGGAATTCGACCTTCAGGTAATTCTCGTAAGCAGCTTCGAAGTTCTTTTCCCAATAGTAAGTATCGGCAATCAGAAACTGGCTTTTGGCGGCCGTCTCAGTATCTTTCGATCGGGGATCATTCAGGACGCGCAACAGGACCTCGCGCGCCTCGGCAAACTTCCCCTCAGCCTTCAGGGTCCGCCCCAGAACCTCGTCGGCCTGGTAAAGTAATGGCGATTTGGGATCCCAGGCATGATACTCGGCAACGGTGGCCGTCACGGCATCATAGGCTTTCAGTTGCCATTGCGTATCCGCCAGCATCACCCAGACTTGCGGGAACCATTTGGCCTGTTTACTGGCAGGCTCGTCCTTCTGTGACTTGAGCTTCAGCAGTCTCTCCTGCGCCGCCTTGAAGTCCCCCAGATTGAAATCGGCTTCGGCCCGTGACAGGTCGTTTTCGGAACGATACGTGCCGTCCGGGAACCGCTGGAGAGATTCGTCGCAGAATTTGCGGGCCCCCTCCCAGCGCTTGGCCCCCAGCTCAATCTGAATGAGCTGATACAGTGCCCGCTGCTGCAGGAGCCTGGTCTGTTCGACCGCCTTCTTCTGTTCCGCCGTCGCAGCTGCGCCGGCATCGGCAGCAGGCGAAGCGGAAGCCAGCGCCACGAACTGGCTTTTGGCCTGATCGGTCTTGCCGGCAATGAGATCGCTCTCGGCCAGACTCAGCCGGGCGTTTCCAGCCAGCGGACTGTTGGGATACTCGGCCACCAGCCGCCGCAGGATTTCGTCGCCGCGCGGATAGGCCTCGGCATCATAATGCATCACGGCCCATTCATTGAGGACCTTATCGCCGTCGGCCGCTTTCGGAAAACGCTTGAGTACCGCGTCGAAGGCGGCGTCGGCCTCGGCAGTTTTCTTGAGCCGGCCGAGCAGTCGCGCCGATTGCCAACCGGCGAGAAAGATCTCTTTGGCATCGCCGGGCAGCTTGGCGCCTTCGGCAAACGCAGCCTGCGCCTCGGCGGTCTTCCCGGCGTCGCTCAAGGCTATGGCGCGCTGGAACGCCGCTTCAGGAACGAGTTTGTCACCAGGGTGTTCCGTCAGCACGCGGCCGAAAGCCGCCGCCGCTTCGAGGTATTTCTTCTGGCGATGCAACGACCATCCCAGATCGGCAAGGGCCTCGGCATGAAGTTCCGATTTGGGATGCCCGGCGAGTTCCCCGTAGAGCCGCTCGGCCATTGGGAAATCGTCTCGCGCGAAGGCGAGCCTGCCGAGTTCGAGCAACGTCCGTTCGAGCTCAGGCGAATTTGGAAATCCTTTGCGCAGCGCTTCCAGCGATTGGAGCGCAGGCTCCTTCCTGGCGGCCAGCGCTTCGGACATCGTGGCAACCGCGAGGGCCTGCGAGGTCAAGGGGCCATTCGGAGCGGCTTCGAAATACTTCTTCGCCGACATGACGGCGGCGGCGGAGTAGGTCGCCACGTCGGCTGGCGCGGGATTTCCCGGTTTGGCGGCTGCCGCGGCTGCACGCGCCAGAGCGCGCTGGCTTTCTGCTCGAAAAACGTAGACGCCGGCATATTCGGCCAGCGACTTATCGACCGCCATTTGCGCGGCGAGCGGTTCCGTGACTTCCAGCACCTGGGCATACTGCGACAGGTTCTGCAGCGCGTAACCGAGGTAATAGCGGGCCTGCAGTTTCGTGCCGTCTTTCTCGCTGCCGGCGATCACATTCTGAAACAGTTGGGCGGCGCCTGCAAAATCGTGTTCGGGACGGAGCATCAGCACGCGTCCCTTGAGGATTTCCTGGCGGAGCCGCAAAGGGCTGCCGGCGTATTCCTTGTCGAAGCGCGCGAGGAGCGATTCGGCCTCGGTGATCTTCCCCAGATCGACCGCCGCCAGCGTGGCTGCGTACAGACTCTCGTGCGCCAAGGCGCTTTTGGGCCAATTGTTGACCAGATCGATGTACAACTGACGGGCTCGATCGCGACCACCCCGCCGATCTTCGCACTGTGCCCATTGAAACAACATTTTCTCGGCGAGTGGCTGATCGCGGTATTTTTCGTAGGCCGCCTGGAACACGGCGACGGCTTGCGCCAGATCGGGCGCCGATTTCAGAGACAGCCCTTTCCAGAAGAGCGACTCGACTGTGTATTTCGGTGATTTCGACGCTTTATCGAACGCCGCCGCGGCTTTCTGAAAGTCGCGCAGTTGATACAGCGCCGAACCACGATTGAATTGGGCCTGAGCCAATTGCGGGCTTTCCGGAAACTTCTGCTCGAAGGCTTCGAAATCGGCCGCCGCCGCGGCGAAATCTCCCGCGTCGAAGTGCAGGTCGCCCAGGTTGAGCTGGGCATCGGCCGCACGCCCCCCGGCGCGGTTGGCAGCCACCTCTTGATAGGCCTTGATCGCTTCCGGAATCTTTTTCAGTAGTTCGAAACTTCGCGCCAGGCCAAATTTAGCATCTTCGGCCATTTCGCCCTTGGGAAATGCGTCGAGTGCCTGTTGAAAATGTTGCGCCGATGCTTCGGGTTTCTGCAGGCGCAGCTCGGAATCGGCCAGGTAGGGAAGCGCCCACTCTTGCAGCGCGTCCTGAGGGGCTGCGGTAATGAACCGCGACAGCTCTTTCTCGGCTTCGGCGAAGTCGTCGAGAAAATAGCTGGAGTGCCCGATCCAATATCCGGCGGCCGTCAATTCACGGCTCTTCGGATAGTCTTTCACGAAGCCGCGAAGAACGTCACGGGCCTGCTTGAAGTTTTCGAGCTTCACCAGGGTCAGCCCATAATAGAACCTGGCATTCTCGGCTTTGGGATGGTCGCCGTGGTCTTTCAGAAACGCCTGAAAGTTGGCGGCGGCGAGTTTCCATTCGTCTTTATTGTAGAAACCGACGGCAACCCGGTAGGCGTCCAGACCTTCGTCGGCAGAGACCGGACAACAGAACAAGAGGGCCCCTGCAACAAGCAGCGGCACGACCATCCGCCTCGGCCAGTACGCCGACGGAATGACCGATCGTCGATCGCGGCAGCGCCCGATCTTCCCTGCCGACCTCATAGTCCTGATCCTTCCCAAAAGAATCTCCGGCTGGCATGCGTGCCGCGGGTCGATTTTAGTCGGCAGGCGAGCATCAGGGCAAGCGCTGCATGTTGCGGATTGTCGCTCAAGTCCTGTATAGACGTGCAATGCTGTCAACGAGTTCCCGGCGAACCGCAGCAACGAAAACAGCCCGGTTGCACACGGGCAACCAGGCTGTTGAATGCTTCTAAATCATTGACGACCGGCGAGTTCCGTCGCCGCGGGCATGATCAGCCTCCCGTTTCGGGGCCGGCGCACCGGATCAGGTGATCGTGGTCGATGTAGACCACGTCCTGCGTCTGGTCCTGATGGGTGAAGGGGATGGGCCAGTCAGACCGAATCACCTTGTCGAAGTATACGGTGCACTTGTAGTGGCAGCGGTGGTGCCGGGCCGGGCCGGCCATCGGATAGAACCGGCATTCGCCCAGGCTGTCGACGATCGGCTCGACGACGATTCGCACGTTATTGCGGGCGACTTCTGCGAGAAAGGGAACGCCCCCCTTCGTGTCGTCGGGCAGAGACTTCATGACCTCGTCGGGTGACGGGTTATCCATGCAGAACAGCGGAGCGTTCTCGCCTTCGATCGGATCGAGGACAGGGACCCTGCCGTAGCGTTCTTCGTTCCAATAGGTGTCTTCGATTTCCTGGCTCCAATACGGGCTGACCGGAATCGGGGGCGTGGTGACGAAGAACTTCGAAAACACCCAGAACTGATTCGCGACGCCGGAGCCGAGCAGCAGACCGCTGCACCCGCTGGAGGTGCTGGCCAAGAGCCACAGCCCTGCCAGGATCGTTACTCGTTTCGTCAATTTACGGAGCCCGTCCATGCTTTTCTCCGGGTTCAAGCTTTGATCTTTGAAGAGACCTTGCGTCAGGGGCCGGTGGGCTCCGTCAGAACGCCCACCACAACCTCTGTATCAGTATCTATCGAGTGTTAAACCTTGCCGACTTGCATGAATTTTCCGATTTTTCCGGTAAATCCCATTACCAGCAATTCGGATTCATGAACCACCACCACCGATTCGTTTTGGGGCTGAAGCTGAGGTTCCAGTTTCCTTCATTCCATTCGAGCGTGGCCCTGCGCCATCCCATCGGAACCTGGGGATAGGGGTAAAATGGGCCAATATACGGCCAAGCTGACGCGGAGTATTGTGAGGGATAGGTGACCGCGGAGTAATTGGGGTACTGGGCGTAAGTCGGCCAAGAATTATTTGGCAGGTTAGGCTGGTTGTAGATCGCGTTGCCCCCCATCGCGTCAGGCGGTCCATAGGCCGGCATCGCTACGGGCGCCGTCGGATTCTGGCCGCGGATCACGGCGGCTGGCATTCCCTGGGCCGCGGAAGTCTGCGGAACAATCCCACGCTGCGGCGCAGCCTCGCCGATACGAAGGCGGTTATAGACCCCCTTGACTCCGGTGACCGCGCTGGCGGCCTTTTCGACGGCCATCCGCTGCTCACGGCTGCCCACCGTGCCATCCAGCGTGACGATTCCGTCGAGGACGTCAATTTGGATGTCGTAACCGTTCAACTTGACCTTTTGCAGAGCTTTGCCGACCCGCACCGCGAGATCTTGATTGATCTCTTTCTTTTTCTTAACCGCCCGATCGGAGGCAGCCGCTGTGGAGGCCGAATTCGACGCCGAGCTCTTGGTGGCGTCACCAAAAAGTCCTGCCGCCGCTATCCCCGGAGTCAGGAACAGCAGGCCCACTGACAACCACTTGTGATATCTCCGCATGATTTGATCCCCTTCCGTAGGAACGCTTCCCGTCCTCGGCGGCGGATGCCCCGACAAATCGAGAAGTCCCTCGAGTTCCATGTTTGTTCCAGCGCAACAGGCTGCGCGAAAGGAGCCTGCGTGCCCACCTGTCATATATCATCGGCTTGAAAACTCCGGATTTGAGAATTGTTCTGAATATTTCGACGGAATTGATGAAACCGGCTGTAAGGGGAAATGCAGCCGCGATTTCCCAACCACGCTCTGGCCCCGCCACACATCTCGCCGTGCAGGCGACCCTGCAGGCGGTCGCGCGCCCTACCCCGCCGCACATCGAACTCCGACACGTCAAGCAATTCCGGCGTCCTTTTTCCCAGTCCGCGTATCGATTCTGACGGTCAGGGCAAGCGAGAACGCTGGATGAGGCTGGTGGCATGGGATAGATGGGAATACTGGCTCAAGTACAGAAGCTGAGCAGGCCGAATCTACTCTCAGTAGGGGAGAATCAGCTCCCTCGGACGAAAATGATATGTCCCTGTGACGACAGCGGAGAGGAACCGACGCCATGAAGACCATCCTTCGGACTTGCCTGCTTGCCACTACGCTCCTGGTGGTAGCCGCGGGCGGAACCGCCCATGCGGGCTATTGCGGAGGAGCGAGTTATTCAATGTGCCCGCCTTCCTGTGCCGCGCCGGCGGGAGACTATTGTCAGGCGCAATCGTGTTGCAAGACGTGCTACAAGACGGTTCGCGAGATCGTCTGGGAGCCGCAAACTTATACGTGCTGCAAGACGGTCTACGACACGTGCCGCGAAGCGGTGCCCATCACCTGCTGCAGAACGGTTTACGATACTTGCTACCGTGATGAATGCTATACGGTCTGCAAGCCCGTTTATCAGACCTGCTATCGTGATTGCTGCTACAAGACGTGCCGGCCGGTCTATCAGACCTGCTATCGCGAACAATGCTATACCGTCTGCAAGCCGGTCTACGAGACGCATTATCGCGATTGCTGCTACAAAGTCTGCCGTCCCCAGTACCAGACGTGCTACCGAGAATGCTGCTACACGGTTTGCAAACCCGTCTATCAGACCTGCTATCGCGATTGCTGCTACACGGTTTGCAGATCCGTCTATCAGACCTGCTATCGTGACTGCTGCTACACCACGTGCCGGCCAGTTTGCGAGACCAAAACTGTTTCATGCTGCACCGGCGATTGGAAGACGGTCAAAGAGACGATCCCTGGGCCTGTGATGTGCCGCTGCGTGCAAGACCCCGGCACCTGGTGCTGGGACCCCTGCACCTGCTGCTGCTGCTACAAGCCCGGTTGCTGCCGGACGGAACAGGTTCAATGCCCCCCCACGGTCTGCTGCCGCCAGGTGTGGTGCCCGCGGGTCGAAACCCGCCAGGTATGCTGCACGCGCTACGTTCAGGAATGCCATCACACCAAGGTTCCGTACACGACCTGCACGATGGTTCAACAGTGCGTCACGAAGCGGGTTCCCTATACGGTCTGTCAGATGCAGCAACAGTGCTGCCGCCGGATGGTTCCGTATACGACCTGTACCATGGTGCAGCAATGCGTCACGAAGCGCGTGCCGTACACCTGCTGCCACATGGTTCAGCAGTGCTGCACGCGCCGGATTCCGTACACGACCTGCACGATGGTGCAAGAATGCCACACGAAGCGCGTTCCGTACACGACGTGCACGATGGTGCAGGAATGCCGGACTCGCAAGGTTCCGTACTGCGTGGCCCGTTGCGTCACCTATCAATCGTGCCGGTACGTCACCCGCTGCTGCCCGCGCCAGGTTCAATACTGCATGACGCGCTGCGTGCCCCGCTGCGTGTGCCGGCAAGTGCCCGTGCAGGTCTGCTGCCCGCAGCCGTCGTGTGCCGCTCCGCAGGCGGCCAGTTGTGCGGCCCCGGTTCCCGCAACTTGCGCGGTCCCGGACGCCGTTCCGACCCCGGCTCCCGCCACGGGAGTCGCGGCCAAGCTGACCGGTACGATCAATTGATCGGTTGACTGCAGATTCTCGATGACAACTCGACAGGGGGCGATCGCAGTGATCGCCCCCTGTGGCTTTCTTTGTAATTGCTTCAGCGAGCCGGGGCCGACCCACCCATCGTGTACCAGTTCGACGTGACCGACTTGGTGCGGACTTGGCTGCTTGGGACGACACCCGACCTCGGCTTGGCGATCGCACCGGTGATCGACACGAGCGTCGATGAGAGGCTCCTCATGCGCTTCCAGGTGCAGATGATTCTTCACCAATGAGCAATCATTTTCCGACGGGCAGCGGAACGTACCCGCTTTCTCGGACCACCGACTGCCCCTCTGGCGACAAGAGCCAGTCTCTCAAGCGCGCGGCAGGATCCGTCGGGGCGAGTCCTTTGCGGGTTACCACGAAAACCTCGGTTGTCAGCGGGTACTTGCGCTGGCGAATTGCGTCCTCAGTCGCCTCGATGCCATCCACGGCGATGGTTCGCGTGCGGGGACTGCCGGACATGAAGCGTTCGTAGTAATAAACCGAGTAGGCCAGGCCTCCTTTGTCAGAAGTGAGCGCCAGATAGACAGAGCTCATCAAACGCTCGACGAACCGTGGGGGCGAAGCGTATTTCCCTTTGAGCGTCTCGAACGCGACGTCTTTCATGACCAGATCACGCATCAACTGCTGGCTGCCGGAATTTTCTTCGCGCTGGTAGGGAGTAATCGCTCCTTTGGCGCCGCCGAATTCGCTCCAGTTTTTGATGTTTCCGGCATAGATGTCGCGAATCTGGGTTGCCGTGAGGTTCCGCACGGAATTGTCCCGATTCACGAGGAATACGAACGCATCGAGCGCGCAGGGGAGCGCTTCGAGCTCAATGTTCTTCATGCGAGCGAGCGCCAACTCGTCAGGCGAAGGGGCTCGCGCAAGCAAACCGATCTCGCTCTTGCCCTCGATCAGGTTGATGTACGCGTTGTGGGTGGACGCATTGTGGGCCAGGAGTCGATTGATGATGAGGCCCAATCGGTGCTCGGCCGGACTGTCGGTTTTAGCTTGCAGCGTGAATTCCAAAAGTTCCAGCTCCGGTTCCGGTTGGCCAAACCATCCGCCCAAGTCGAGGTCGTCATCGTCGGATCGGTTCCTGAAGCGGCGCTGTGCATGTCCTACCCACTCGTAGCGAGCGTCGAAGCACCGACAGGCTATTAGCGCGGCCAAAGGTTGACAGGAGGTCGAGCCGTCCATCCGCGGATAATTCAGGATGTCGAGGCCGAGGCTGCGAAGCCGCGGCGTTTCGACCGCTGCGACTTTCGACAATTCCTTATGTCTCGCCTGGATGAGCCTGAAACCGTCATCCTTCGTGAGCTTCCAATCCTCGATTTCGAGCTCCCTGAGGCGCGAGTCCATCTTTTCAATTGGCTCGGCCCAGCGAAGGCAGTCGGGGGCCGAAGCGAGCTTGGTAATGCGCACACGCAGTTCGTCGACTTCTTTCCGCCGTGCTTGCTTGGCTGCATCGAGTCTCGCTTCGGCCGCCAGCAGATCTTTCCAGGCCGCCGGTGCTCGAGGCGAGTTGCGATATTTCTCGATCTCCGCCCTCAGTCGTTCGATCTCATCCTTCACCTGCTCTGCCGACAAGGGCTTCTCGGCCGGCTGCTTCTCCTGAGCCCGTGCCGGCGCCGGCATTGCCCAAACGGCGGCAAGGATCAAGCCTGCGAGGAGTAAAGAGTGAGCGATGTTGGTTCGGCTGAGTGACATGCCAACTCCCCCGTGGATACGTCTGCCGCGAGCAAGGTCCGCATTATACGGCTGACGTGTCGCGCAATGAAATCAACTCCAGCGGTCGGTGGCATCCGTACAGCGCCTGCGATACATTGCACGCGGCGCGAGAAAAACCAGCTTGAATCACCAGCTTCGAGGCCATAGCACGATGGGCGTTTATCTCGGAATCGACGTGGGGACCAGCGGCACCAAGACGCTGGCCATGAGGGCGGACGGCAAGATCCTGGCTACCGCCACCGCCGTCTATCCCCTGTCGAGTCCGCGCCCCGGATGGTCGGAACAAGACCCCGAACACTGGTGGCAGGCGTCGATCAAGACGGTGCGGGCCGTCCTGAAGCTCGGCAAGATCAAGCCGGCAGACGTCACGGGGATCGGTTTGTCGGGTCAGATGCACGGCAGCGTGTTTCTCGACAGCCGGCAGCACGTGATTCGCCCCGCGCTGCTTTGGAACGATCAACGGACCAGCGCCGAGTGCGCCGAGATCGAATCGCGGGCCGGTGGGCGGGCGCAATTGATCGAGCTGGTCGCCAACCCGGCCCTCACCGGATTCACGGCGCCCAAGATTTTGTGGCTCCGCAATCACGAACCCAAGAACTATGAACGGGTCAAGCAGGTGCTGCTGCCGAAAGACTACGTGCGCTTCCGCCTGACGGGGGAATTTGCGACCGAAGTCAGCGATGCGTCGGGTACTCTCCTTCTGGACGTGCGAAAGCGACGCTGGAGCAAAACACTGCTCGACAGGCTCGGGCTTGATCCCGGCCTCCTGCCGCAGGTGTATGAATCCGAGGTGGTCAGCGGCCAGCTTTCCGCGGCGGCCGGTAAGCTGCTGGGGCTGCCTGCCGGTGTTCGTGTCGTGGGAGGAGGGGGCGATCAGGCCGCCGGGGCGGTCGGCAACGGCATTGTCCGCCGCGGCGTCATTTCCGCCACGATGGGAACCAGCGGCGTCGTGTTTGCTCATAGCGACGAGGTGCAATTCGATCATCAGGGGCGGCTGCACACCTTCTGCCACGCTGTTCGCGACAAATGGCACGTCATGGGGGTCGTTTTGTCGGCCGGCGGCAGCCTGCAATGGTATCGCAACCAACTTGCCGAGGCCGAGGTAGCCCTCGCGCGGCGAAAAAAGATCGATCCTTACGAATTGATCACGGCGCAGGCGGCCACCGCCCCCGCGGGATCGGAAGGGTTGTTCTTCCTTCCCTATCTGACGGGCGAGCGCACGCCCCATGCCGATCCATACGCTCGCGCGGCGTGGGTCGGGTTGAGTTTGCGTCATGGTCGGGCGCATCTGGCGCGCTCGGTCATCGAGGGAGCGACTTTCGCAATGCGTGATTCGCTCGACATCATCCAGCACATGCAGGTGCCGGTGAAGGAGGTGCGGCTCTCGGGGGGGGGGGCTCGCAGCAAGTTCTGGCGGCAGATACAGGCGGACATTTATGGCGTCAAAACCGTGACGACCAACTCGGCCGAGGGACCGGCTTATGGCGTGGCGCTGCTGGCGGCAGTCGGTACGGGCGCGTATCGCACGATCGTCGAAGCGTGCCAGGCGACGATCAAGATCGAAGACAGCACGACGCCGAACGCCAGGTCGCGAAAGATCTACGACGCCGCATATCCGGTCTATCAATTGCTGTACCGTTCGCTGAAAGATGATTTTCGTACGATTGCCGACCTGGTGGCGAAATAAAGCCGTGCCACGTCTCGACGTGTCCATCTGTGGCTCATTTTCTTAAACTGTTGAGTTGCGGCTCCATTCACTTCGACCTGACGGATCGCCCATGCCAGTCCTGTATTTGACCGAAACCGACGTCCGTGAACTGCTCGACATGGAGATTTGCATTGACGTGGTCGAAGAGGCGTTCCGCCAGCTCGCCTACGGCGGGGCGATGAATGTGCCTCGCGCCCGCGCCCACGCCGAAGGGGTCTATCTGCACACGATGTCGGCCGTGGCGACCTATCTGGGTTACGCAGGGTGGAAGGCATATACTTCGACGTCGCATGGAGCCAAATTCCACGTTGGACTGTATTCGATGAACTCGGGCGACCTCGTGGCGCTGGTGGAGGCCAATTACCTGGGGCAGCTGCGAACCGGCGCCGCCAGTGCCGTTGCCACCGAGTGCATGGCTCGCCCTGATGCGAAAGTCGTCGGGCTGTTCGGATCGGGGCGCCAGGCCCGCACGCAGCTCAAAGGGGTGTGCTCAGTCCGCAAGATCGAGCTGGTCGAAGTCTACAGCCGCGACGAAGAGCGCTGCCGCCAGTTCGCCGATTTGATGTCGGAATGGTGCAATACGAAAGTCGTTCCGTCGCGTAACCCGGATGAGGTGGCGTCCGAAAAAGACATCGTGATCTGTGCGACATCGGCGCGGACCCCGCTGTTCGAAGGCCGCGCTCTCGACGAAGGGACGCACTTGAACGTCGTCGGCGCGAATTTCCTGAACCGAGCCGAGATTGACGCCACTGCCGTCCATCGAGCCGATACGATCGTGTGCGACAGCATCGAGCAGTGCCGGCTGGAAGCGGGAGATTTTGTCCAAGCGCTGGAGGACGGCGCCGTCGAATGGTCGAATATGAGTGAGCTGGCCGAAGTCGTTGCCGGGCGCGAGACGGGCCGCAAGACGTCGGACAGCATCACCCTCTTCAAATCGGTCGGTCTGGCGATCGAAGACGTGGCGGTTGCCGCCAAGCTCGTGGAGCTGGCCGAGAAAGAGGGACTCGGACGCCGGTTGCCGCTGGGATCGTGACCTTGCCACGCGTTCGTGCCGCGCCGGGGCCTGATTCCTCTTTCCCCAAACCGCCCGGATTGCTATCTTTCCGCCCGCTGCACGGCAGGTTTCCGTGCGATTTCAGGTCCTCTGGGGGAAGGGATTCCCATGCATCATACAGTGGGAAAACTGGCGGCTCTCTTGGTCGTGGTCGGAGTCGGCGCGGGAGTCGTCATTCACGCGCAGCGCAACATGCCGGCCGGGGATGAGGCCGCCGAACAGGCGACAGCCGACTCCGACGGCGATGCCAAGTCACTCGATGCAGATCAACTCGGGGACCCGCAACCTCCTCCGCAGCAAAACGAGCCCGAAATTGCCGACGCCGATGAACCGGACGTCGTCCCCGCTGCCGACAAAATGCAATTGAATCCGCGCCGGGACAAAAAAATCGTCAAGACCGGTGGCGCACTGAAACGGACTCCCGTCGACTCCGACGATGACGATTCGAACCCAGGCGCCACGCCACCGAGCACGACGCCCGACCCCTTTGCCTCCGCGGGCGACAGTGATGCCGCCGACCAGGGCTCGGACGAAGCGGACGAGTTGAAGGCCCAGCCCGGCCGTGCGGGCCCGCGCGCAACGGCTGCCGCCTCGCGCCCCAAAATCGACATTCAGGATGTGGACGATCGAACCGACGACGATCCCATCCCGACGAAACGACCTCCCGTTGCGGGTTCGCGCGGCGCCGTGCTGTCGCTCGACGATCCCGACAGCGACGACTCGCCGCCGCCCGCCCGGCAAGCCATCGACCGGTCGAAACCCGCCGCCGGACCACGATTGCTGGGAGCGACCGACGAGGCGCCTGCGAAGCCGGCGCCGAGCGATCCGAACGACGACAACCTGGTTCCGGAAATTGAATCCGCGCCAGTCCGCAAGTCGAGCCCCAATCCCGTCTCGCTGGAGGACGATCTCGACCTGTCCGACGATGATCCGACATCGGCTCCGCCGCGAAAGCTGTCCGACGATGCCAAGCTCGGCCGTCCGAAGCCGGCAATCCCCAAAGCCGTCATCGACCAGGACGACGATGACATTTCTCTTGACCGCCCGACGACGCGCCGTGCCGAGCCCGCCGACGAATTTCCGGTCCGCAACACACCGGGACGCCTCGACGTGGAACCCAATGAGCCCGGCCTCGACATGCCCCGGCAGCCCGCGGCCGAAGACAAACGTCCCGCTGCCGAACTGGGCCGGACGATCGAAATCGACGACACGATTCCCACCGCTCCACCGCCGCGCAAGGCGCCGTTGCCGCAGATGACGATCGAGAAACAGGCCCCGGCCACCGCCGTACTGGGGCGACCGATGGTGTATTCCATTCTCGTCCGCAACGTGGGAACGATCGCGGCCCACCAGGTCGTGGTGGAAGACGTCATTCCGGACGGAGTGCAAGTCGACGGTTCGATTCCGCAGGCCATGCTCAAAGGGGACAAGCTGATCTGGAAACTCGAAACGCTCCCGGCAGGTCAGGAAAAGAAAATCTCCGTGCGGGTCATTCCCCAGAGCGAAGGCACGATCAGCGGCGTGGCGACGGTGAATTTTGCCGGCGAGCCGGTGCGACCCAAGGCGCCGGCGCCGCAATTGAAATTCGACGTCACGGCGCCGCGGCAGGCGGCCGTGGGCACGCCCGTTGAATTCAATTTCCATGTACGCAACATTGGCACCGTGCCCGCCAACGGCGTGACTATTCGCGACGTCCTGCCGGCCGGGTTACGGCACCCCGACGGAGACGACCTGGAGTACAATCTCGGCGAATTGCCTGCCGGCAAGTCGCAGGAAATCAAGCTGACTTTGACCGCCGCGCTGGCCGGTCGGACCATCAATCGCGTCGTCGTCACGGCCGACGGGGACGTGGCCGAAGAGGCGCAAGTGCAACTCGACGTCGTGGGCCCCATGCTGTTGGTTTCGCGCAACGGACCTAAGCGGATGTTTCCCGACAAAACCGGCAGCTTTTCCAACACCGTCACGAACCCCGGCACCGGACAGGTGACGGGAGTGACCGTCATCGAGAAGGTTCCTCCCGGCATGGAATTCGTCAGTGCCGGCGAGGGAGGCGTCTACGACCAGGCCAAGCGATCGGTGTTCTGGTCGATCAAGCAGCTCAACGCGGGCGATTCCCGAGTGGTGACGGTGACGTTGCGAACCGTTTCGCGCGGCGCGCAGATCAGCGTGATTCGCGCTTCCGACAACTCGGGCTCGACCGGTGAAACGACCGCTGCCACGAAAGTGGCCGGCGCTCCGGCGCTGACGATCGAATTTGGCGAACTCCCCGCACTGGTCGAGCCTGGCGAAACCGTCAAAGTCCCGGTGCGGATCCTGAATCGCGGTTCCGATACGGCCAGCACCGTCCGCGCGACGATTACAGTTCCCGCCGCCCTGAAAATTCTGTCGGCCGACGGACCGACCTCGCATCGCGAGAAAGCCGCGGCACAAGCCGACGCCGGCGCCGCCAGCCCGATCGAATTGCAGTTTGGCCCGATTGCCAAGGTCGAACCGAAGGCCGATGCGATTTTTGAGTTGACGCTCAAGGCCGGCCCGACCGGGGCGGTTCACATCGACGTTCAAGTCGTGTGCGACCAGTTGCCCGATCCTATTCGCCGCCAGGAAGTCATCAACGTCGTCGCACAGTAGGCGCCTCTCTGAAGCGGACTCGTCGCTCAGAGTAGCAGGCACACTCCGTGTGCCGTCGCCAACGCATTTGACGATGTGTTGTTCTTTCGACGATCCCATTGATTCTTCTCTTTTGCCCGTCGCCCGCAAAAATGGAAATCCGGAAACCAACCTGTTGACGGATTGGGAAAACGGGTGGGATAATAGGCCGGGACGCACGATCCGGATTTCGTTATTTCGTGTCTTCGTGCCGGCCTTCTGGGGAACTATTTAAGGGTGAGTGGACTCTAATTCGCAGCCTTCGAGAAATTTCTTCTCCTATTGACAGGCATTGTCGTTCGGCGTCGATCGTGTTCCAGATTCCTCTGTTTCGCTCACCAAGAACGAGGTTGCCGATGTCCCTCGCGCCAAATTCCTCGACAAAACCATGCCGCGCTCTGGCAGGCCTGCTGGCCACCCTGACGTTGGTTTTTGCGGCGGTGCTCTGGTGGGGCGAACAGAACTGGCACGCTCCCTCCGGCGTCGCGAATGCTCTTGCGGCCGAACCACGGCAGGGTGAATCGGCGGGCGCCGATTCGAAAAACGATGCGGTCCTTCCTGGCAAGCCCCAACCCGCCGGCTCAACGAACGACCAGACGCCCCAAATCGAGTATTTCCCGCAGCCGTCGAAGATCGAAACGAAGATCCTCCAGGCGCTCGACAAGCCAACCACGGTTGATTTCATGGGAACAGACTTTGCTTCGTGTCTGACTTACTTGAAGGATTACCACAAATTCAATTTGTTGATCGACTGGCGCGCGATGAAGAACGAAGGGGTGGCGTTTGACCAGCCGATCACTCTCAAGGTGGCGGGAGTGACACTCAGGAGCATTTTGAAATTGCTCTTGGAACCGGTTCAACTGACGTATTTCATTGAAGACGACATGCTGCAGATTACGACAGCCCGGTCCTACAGCGAGAGGCTGATGACGCGAATCTATCCCGTTCGCGACCTGTATTCGGTCCAGAGCGTCGAGCAAGATACGCCACGGCCGGAGGTCGGTGCGACGCCGCGGGCTGTGTCCGCGCGTACCGGCGATTTGGATACGGCAATCGTGAAGACGATTGATCCGGATTCATGGGACGATAATCACGGCCCCGCGTCGATGACCTACGTTGGCCGGGCAAGAAGCCTGGTGATTCGGCAGACTTCGGCGATGCACGAGAAAATTCTGCAACTGCTCCGCAATCTGCGCGCAGCAAATCGAGGCGAGCAGCATGTCACGAGTCAACAGGATCCTCCCAGGATCACGTGGCAGCTCCATGGTCCGCAGCGCCCCGACACCTATACCCTCGTCGGCCTCGTGGATTTGGACGGTGACGGAACGAGCGATCGCGAGCAACTCCTGAAAATGATTGCCGCCAGCGGCGGCCGCATCGACAACGACATTGATGAGCAGGGCGTGCTGCGAGTTGACGGCAGGATCGAGGATACACCATTGGTCTCGGCAGAAACTCGGTACATCGTCATCGGCAAGATTCCTCAACCGGCCGATTTGTCGGATCCTGATGAAGTCGCCAAAGTCCTGAAGATTGCCGGATATTATGCGCTGCTGGAAGATGAGGCTCGCGAACGGGGCGTGCGCATCATCGGACTCGAAGAATTCATTCGCGACATCGGCTACGAGCCAATGAAGAAGAGCGATGCGCTTCGTTGAAACAAATTCGCGATTCCTATTAGGGAAGCGTATTGGTGCCCGCATTTCCCCACGGAACTGCTAATGTGGCCCGATGTTAGAGTGTCGAAGCTCTTGGACTGGAATTGCAGAGCTCGAAAACCCGTGTCGCGCGAGGCAAAGAGGTGCATTCGTTAATTAGGGGTATCACTTTGAAGTAACGCCGATGCTGGCAGCATCGGCCAGATCGGCGACGCTGCCAGCGTCGGCGTTTCTGATGACCACCCCCATTTAACGGATGCACCCGAGGCAAAGAGACGGCGAGCCGAAAATTGACTTTCGGCCCAAAGCTTCGTAAACTAAACGGACGTAATTCATTAGGTCGTCAGATCGTCGCGATTGAATACGGACGAACTCCAGACGAACAGAGTCCTGCCATTTCGCCAGTTGCTTGTCTGGCGACCCTGCCTGCCTGAAATCAGACCGAGTCTTCCCGCCTGCGTTCCGTTTTACGTGACATTTTGGAGTTATTGCGGATGCGCTGTCCTCGGCATCTAGGGTTCGCCGTTCGGATTGTGACTGCGGGAGCCGCGGTAATAGGGAGGTCCGTCTGCGCCGTCGAACCTGCGCTCCAGCCTGTGCCCGCCAATGCACCTGCGCCGGCATTCGCCAAAGACGTTCAACCGCTGCTCGTCAAGTACTGTTCTGAATGCCATCACGGAGAGAAAGCCAAAGGGGGCCTGGCATTCGATACGTTCAAAGACGAAAGTACGGCCGTCAGTCGCCGGCAGGATTGGGAAAAGATCGCCCGGCAACTCGATTCAGAGATGATGCCGCCGGTCGGAAAGCCGGAGCCGTCCGATGACGAGCGGGCGCTGGTGCTGCGCTGGATCGAATCGCGCGTGCTCAAGATCGACTGCTCGAAGGTCGATCCAGGTCGGGTCACGATTCGGCGGCTCAACAAGACCGAGTACAACAACACCATTCGCGATCTCCTCGGCATCGACGTGAAACCGGCCGACGATTTTCCGTCGGACGACGTGGGTTATGGATTCGATCACATCGGCGACGTACTGTCGATGCCGCCGGTTCTGTTCGAACGCTACCTGGCCGCGGCAGAGCGGATTGCCGATGCGGCGCTCCTCACTCCCGATCCGGATCGCGCTCCGGTCAAATCGGGCAAGGGAAAAACCCTCGGTTCGGTGGGCGAAGCCGAAATGGAGATGGAGTTTCCGAAGACGGGCGATTATGTTCTACGGGTCAAGTGCTACGCCGATCAGGCCGGATCGGAGTTGGCGAAAATGATGCTCAAGCTCGATGACACGGAAATCGAGACGCTCGACGTGGCTGCGGTCGAAGGTCAGCCCGAGTTGTACACAGTCAAACTCAATGTGCCGATCGGCAAGCACAAATTTGCCGCCCGGTTTCTCAACGACTATTACAAACCCGACGACCCCGATCCGAAGAACCGCGACCGCAACCTGCATGTCCAGCGGCTGGAAATTCAGGGGCCGCTCGGCGTGCTCCCCGACGCGTTGCCGACGTCGCACACGCGGCTCATCACTTGCCGCCCGGCAGACGGAACCGATCCCGCCGATTGCGCGCGGGCCATCTTGCGGCCGTTCGTCACGCGGGCCTTCCGGCGGCCGGCGACTGCCGACGAAGTGGAGCGACTGGCGCGGCTCGTCGTCGCAGCGACGAAAGCGGGAGACAGCTTCGAGCGCGGCATTCAGGTGGCGGTTGAAGCCGTGCTTGTGTCGCCACACTTCCTGTTTCGTATCGAGGTCGATCCCGAGCCGCTCAATCCCCAGGCGGTGCATGCCATCAACGACTACGAGTTGGCCACGCGGCTGTCGTACTTTCTGTGGAGCAGCCTGCCTGATGACGAGCTGATGCGACTGGCGCAGGAGGGCGCGCTGCGGAAGGAAGGGAACCTCGCGGCGCAAGTGCGACGGATGCTGAAGGACTCGAAGTCGGCAGCCCTGGTCGAGAATTTCGCCATGCAGTGGCTGCAATTGCGGAACCTCAAGCTCATCAATCCCGATCTCAAGCAATTTCCCAATTACAACGACGCTCTGCGGAGCGCGATGGAAACCGAAACGCGGATGTTCTTCGAGGCGATCGTGCGCGAAGACCGCGGCCTGTTCGACCTGCTCGATGCCAATTTCACGTTCCTCAACGAGCGGTTGGCGAAACACTATGGCATCTCGGGCGTGCAGGGAGATCAGTTTCAGCGCGTGACGCTCTCGACTCCCGAGCGCGGGGGGCTGTTGGGTCATGCCAGCGTGCTGACCGTCACGTCGAACCCCACTCGCACGTCGCCCGTGAAGCGCGGGAAATGGATTCTCGAAAACTTGCTCAATGCCCCGCCACCGCCGCCACCGCCGAACATTCCCGAATTGAAGGACGGCGAGGGGAAGCTGGAAGGGACGTTGCGGCAGCGGATGGAGCAGCACCGTGAAAATCCGGCGTGCGCGGTGTGTCACACGCAGATGGATGCCTTGGGCTTCGGGCTCGAGAATTACGACCCGGTCGGCGTCTGGCGGGTCAAGGATGGCAAGACGGACATCGATGCTTCCGGAACTTTGCCCGGCGGGGCGTCGTTCAAGGCGCCGGTGGAGTTAAAGGCGATACTCAAGGCGCGAGATGGGGATTTCCGCCGCTGTATCGCCGAAAAGCTGCTGGTTTACTCGCTCGGACGCGGATTAGAGTATTATGACAAATGCACGGTCGATACGATCGTGCGCAACACGGCGGCCAATCACGACAAGTTTTCTGCGCTTGTGCTCGAAATCGTTCAGAGTGACGCTTTCCAGAAGCGACGCGGCAAACGGGGAGACGAACCATGAGTTTCGTTGGGAATATCACGCGGCGGACGGCCCTGCGCGGCCTGGGGACAGCCATCGCGCTGCCCCTGTTGGATTCGATGCCGCGCCCGTTGGCGACTGCGACGGCTGCCGATTCGATTGCGGTGGCTGGTCCCCTGCGGATGGCGTTCGTTTACGTCCCCAACGGCGTTCACATGCAGGATTGGACTCCCAAAACTGAGGGCGAGAATTTCGAATTGCCGTCCACGCTTGAACCGCTTGCCCCGTTCAAGAACGATTTGTGCGTGCTGTCGGGGCTGACGCAGCGCAAGGCATTCGCCAACGGCGACGGCGGAGGCGATCATGCCCGGGCGCTGGCTTCGTTCCTGACCGGCAGGCAGGCCCGCAAGACGGCCGGGGCTGATATTCGCATCGGCGTGTCGGTCGATCAGGTCGCCGCGACCGAGATCGGCCGGTACACACGGTTCCCTTCGCTGGAGCTGGGTTGCGACGCCGGCCAGCAGTCGGGTAATTGCGATTCGGGTTACAGTTGCGCGTATTCGTCGAACATCTCGTGGAAGAGCGAATCGACGCCGATGGCCAAGGAAGTCAATCCGCGAGTCGTTTTCGAGCGGCTATTTACGAACGGACGGCCTGGCGAATCTTCCGAGGCCCGCGCCAAGCGACAGCGATACAATCAGAGCATTCTCGATTTCGTCCGCGACGACGCCCAGGCGCTGCGCGGCAAGCTGGGCGTCACCGATCAGCGGAAATTCGACGAATATCTGAACGCCGTGCGCGAGCTGGAAGTCCGCATTGCACGAGCCGATGCCGCGGCAGAAAGCGAATCAGTCGCCGGTTTCACGCGCCCGGCCGGTATCCCCGGCGACTATGCTGCCCACATCCGCCTGATGGAAGACCTGATGGTCCTGGCGTTTCAGGGGGACGTGACCCGCGTTTCCACGATGGTCATCGCCAACGAAGGGAGCAATCGCAGCTATCCCTTTATCGAAGTCCCCGAGGGGCACCATGACCTGTCGCACCACGGCAACGACGAAAAGAAGCACGAGAAGATCAAGAAGATCAACCGCTTCCATATCACGCAGTACTCGCACCTGCTCGAACGGCTCAAAGGGATTAAAGAAGGTGAAGGGACGCTGCTCGACAACTGCATGATCGTCTACGGCAGCGGCATTGGCGACGGCAATCGCCACAACCACGACGACCTGCCGATCGTGCTGGCCGGCCGTGGCGCGGGGACGATCAAGCCGGGACGACACATCACGTATCCGAACAACACGCCTCTCAACAATCTCTTCCTGTCGATGCTCGACCGCATGCACGTCAAATGCGAATCGCTCGGCGACAGCAGCGCCCGCCTGGCAAAGCTCGACGGGTGAACTTCGCACGTCCGACCGCCTTCATTCAGACCGGCGAGCGGCCGGCATGAGCCGGCTGGTGGATCTGCATTGCAATCGTTGAACGCCACTCAAATTTCTCTTGCATCGCCTGCCAACGTCCGAAGCTCCGCCGAGTTGATGGGAGGTCTCACCGGCGGACTGACGTCCGCCGCGCGCCGGAACGATTTGCATCTCCCCGAGTGAATCTCGCAACTCAACTTTTCTTTTCGAGCCGCATCTCCTACGCTGAGATCATGGACACAGGCGTCGCAGAGACACGGCCGCAGATGATTCTGCTGGGAACCGGCACGAGCAACGGTGTGCCGATGATCGGCTGCCATTGCGAGGTCTGCGAATCGCCGAATCCCAAGAACAAACGCACTCGCAGCGGCGTGTTCGTTCAGGGACCTGCAGGCAATTTCTTGATCGATACGCCGCCCGAATTGCGGCTGCAACTGGTTCGGGAGCGGGTTGACGTCGCCCATGCCGCCGTCTTCACGCACGGTCATGCCGACCATCTCTATGGGCTGGATGACCTGCGGATCTTCAGTTACTACCTGAAGCAGGTGATCCCGTTGTATTGCAATCTGGAAACCGAGCGGCGGATTCGCAAGTCGTTCGACTACGCGTTCGACGATCCTTATGCGAACCGGCATTTTGGCGCGGTACCGCAATTTGCCATACACACCATCGAAGCTGACCCCTTCGAGCTCATGGGACTGGTGCTGCGGCCGATCCGGCTGTGGCATGGCGAAATGCCGGTCCTCGGGTTTCGTATCAACGACGTCGCATTCTGCACCGACGTCAGCCGGATTCCCGACGAGAGCTGGCCGCTTTTGGAGGGATTGGATGTCCTGGTTCTCGATGCCCTGCGGGAGAAACCCCACCCGACCCATTTCAATCTTCCGCAGGCCTTGGATGTCGTGAAGCAAGCCGCGCCGCGGCAGGCCTATTTGACGCACATTTCCCACGTGCTGGAACATGAAGCCACGAACGCCCGGTTGCCGCCAGGGGTCGCGCTGGCATACGATGGATTGCGCATTCCCTTGTAGAGCAGCGCGATGGATGACCACGACGCGGCCATGCTGACGTTCGTCAAACTGGCGGGAGTTTCCCAGAGCCGGCAGCAGCTCGGTCCGCGCGACAAGTTTCTGGTGCTGGGCGCTGTTGCGGCGGCACGAGCGAACCACCCCGCCGTGGCCGCCCGTTGTCGCGAGCTGGTGCTGGCGCATAATCCGGCGCATCTCGTCAAGCGATATGAGACGATCGAAACTGCCGTGCAGGATGGCGAGTTCCAGTTATTCCTCAAACAACTGGCGAGATTCTGTTCATACGAGAAGGCCGAGCACCATTTGTCGCAACTCGACATCTCGACCGAGCTGCCGAAGATTTCTGCAAAGCTCAGTGCCGAAGAATACGCACTACTATTGCTGGGACATGCGCGCGCCTGAAGGCTGGATTCAAAAATCGGAGCCAGACAAGGAGACACGCGCCCCAGCAGCAGCTATTCCGCCTCGAACTCGTGGCGGAGCTCGTTGAAGTGGATGTACTCCCAATGGCGGTACAGCGGCGCAGATTGCACGAGCCGGCTGCGCGGACCGATCGCCACCAGACGCCCCTTGTGGATCATCGCGATTTCATCGACCCGCTTCAGCGTGGAGAGCCGTTGTGGCAGAAACAGCACGGTCCGATTGACGGCGATTCGCTTATAGGCGTCGTCGATGAGCGATTTGGTGTCTTCATCGAGCGTGTCTTCGGGCTCTTCGATAACGAGCAGGGCCGGCTTGCGGAGTACGGCCCGCGCCAGACCCAACCGAAAACCTTGCCCCGCGTCGAGTTGCTCTCCGTGTTCGCCGATCACCGTCTCATAGCCTTGAGGCAGTTTCGTAATGAAATTGTGGGCATGGGCGATCTTCGCCGCCTCGGTCACTTCCTGCAAGCTGAAGTTGGCGCTCCCCCCGCTGATATTGTCGCGGATCGACCCGGTGAGAAACTGATCTTTGCCGCCGACGAAGACCGTCTCGGCCCGCAATGATTCGAGCGTGACCCAGGCAATGTCTTCGCCGTCGATCAGGATCTTGCCCGTTTGCGGCTCGATGAACCGCGGAAGCAGATAGGCGAGGGCCTGTCCTTCAGCGGGATCCGTGGCGACGATGGCCACCTGCCGCCCCGCGGGGATTTTCAGCTTGAGCCCGGCGAGCACTTGTCGCTTGGATGCGGTGGCATACGAGACATTTTCGAAGGAAACCAGCTTCGACAATGGCTGCAGGAACTTTGCTCCCACCGCCTGGCCGACTTCCGGAATCTGGTTGATGTAGTTTTGAATCTGCCGGGCCGCCTGTTCAGCCGGTTCGTGCTCTTGCCGCAGGCGGACGAGATTCTGCGATGGAAACCAGGCTGCGGCAAATGCCCCCAAAATCAGCGCGGCGGACGAAAACGCCATCTCGACCGGAGGCAGCAGGATTTTCGAACCCACAAACAGCAGCACGAACGCCAGACACGCCGCGACCATCGTGCGAATCGACCGCC